>CAYPIW010000019.1:0-43375 GCA_964410925.1 uncultured Desulfobacteraceae bacterium | reverse complement strand
AGTTTTTTTTATAGAGCAATCTCATCCGAAGTAAAAGAGGGCGGCTGCCGGCCGATCTTCTAAAAAAGCCAAATACTTAAGCCGGTGACCCAAAAGCTTCTGATAACCCGGATAATGATATCTGCTGACCAATTGGTCCCATAAAGATTCCCAATCAGACCTGCTGATCAACTCAACCTTAACCGGTGCAAAATCGCTCAGTTTACCGGAAATCGGGATGGTCTCGATTTTTTAAAGCTTGTCTACAAAAAATTACGCTGTAGTACTAAGGTACAAGCCACAGGGCCGAATCTTTAAAATCTTGCAGCACTTTGCGAGAAACACTGCCCATGGTGTAGCCTTTGACATTGGTAGCTCCCCGCCGTCCTATAACAATAGTACCGCAGTCAAACTTACGGGCAGCATCCAATATATCGGCCGCGGCACTACGACTTCCGTCCACGACGCGAGTTGAAATCCGTGATTCGTCCAGGCCGGCCTGTATCAGCATTTCCTTTGCTTTTTCCATGTAGGGAGCAATTTCCCGCCCGGCGGCGCTTTTCCACATGGTTTCCAGGTCCGTCATGGGGGCTACCACATCACTTGAAAAGAATCTCCCCAGGCTGCGTTTGGAATAAAACAATGTGACCGGGCACCCGGTGCCGGACAGCATGAATGCAGCTCGATCCACCGCTCGCAAGGCGTTTTCGGAATTGTCCAGGGCGATGAGCACCGGTTTTGAGCGCACATCTCCTTTAACCATCCATACCGGACAGATAAGGCTGAGTTCCATAACCTTGGATGCTGTTTCCCCCATAAAAAAAGCCTCGATTCGACTTCGTCCGTGGGTGCTGAGGACAATGGCGTCCATTCTTTTTTTTTCCGACCAGCCGCAGATGTCACGGGCGATTCCCACTCGTTTTTTGAATTCCACGATTTTAATTTTTTCTTCCTTAAAGCCTTTATCCAGCAGGGCTTTTTTACCGGCGGAAAGTGCTTCGGCAGCCATTTGTCTGTTTCGGTTTTCCAGATCCCTGAGCTGCCGGGCCATATTCGGATCTCTTTTGCTCTCTTGGACCAGAATTGGCGGTCCGCTTGGCACAACATGAAACAGATTGACAACCAGGTTATGCTGAGCGCCAAAAACGAGCAGGAGATAGTTCAGGGATTTTAACGCGATTGGGCTACCGTCCAGCGGCACTATAACAGATTTGGTAATTTCAGTGCTCATGATTTGCCTCCTTTGCGGATGAGGTTGGACCACTTGTTATTAAAACTTACTAGACTTTAAATCGATGGTCAATTCCATTTCACCGGGTTCCTCGGATTTAGAAATCTTAAAACCCAGTTTTCGACCCAGGGCAAGCATACCTTGGTTTTCCTTCAAAACCGTGCCCCACACGGTTTCGATACCACGACTTTTGGCAATCTTAAGGCTTATTTCCAGCAGACGGGCTCCCACCCCTTTTCCCTGCCAGGGATCTCCTGTCAGAATGGCGAATTCGGCGCGTTTACCATCAGGATCGGTGATAAGACGCGCCACGCCAAGTATCCTTTCCTCGCCCTTATCTCCGTCATCAATAGCTACCATGTCGATTTCACGGTCATAGTCCACCTGGGTAAAGCGAACGAGCATGGAATGGGGAAGTGACCTTAAGTGCCCGAAAAACCGGTAGTAGATACTGGTAGGTGACAGTGTATCAAAAAGATTCACCAAAATGGGAGCATCTTCCGGCCGGATAGGACGGACGAAAATCAAAAGGCCGCCCGATGTGACTTCCCGGGATTCAAATTCGGCCGGATAGGGACTGATGACCAGGTGAAGGGGAGAAGGTCGTTTGGGAAATCCCAGGATAACCCGCGCATCCGCTACGCAGGGCTTGCCCTCACGGACCATAACCGGGTTCATGTCCAGTTCCACAATCTCCGGAAAATCAACGACCAGTTGGCATAGACGCAGAATCATTTCCTCCATCAACTCCATATCGGCGGGCGGCCGGTTGCGATATCCCTTAAGAAGGGTGTATATCTTGGTGTTTTCCATTAACCGGCGGGCAAGTAAAACATTGAGCGGCGGCAGAGCGATGGCCCGGTCTTGGAATGCTTCGGTAAAAATTCCTCCCATGCCGAACAAAATCACCGGCCCGAAGTTTTCATCCTGTTTGCTTCCCATAAGAATTTCATAATCCGGCTGCCGGATCATGGATTGCAGGGTCACCCCCTGAATATGGGCTTTAGGATCGTATGCTTTAGCGTTTTCTAGAATTTCATCGTATGCCTTGCGGACATCAGCTTCCGTGCGAAGATCCAGCCGTATTCCATGGGCATCGGTTTTGTGCAGAATATCCGGAGAAAGGATTTTCATGACCAAAGGATATCCGATCATATTGGCCAATCGAACCGCATCCTGATCCGAAACCGCCTTTTCCGTCCGATTTACCGGCAGGCCATATAACGCCAGAAGGGCCTTGGATTCGAGTTCGGTCAAAACCGGGCTTTTTCTTTCAAGCGCCGTATGAATGATCTTTTGGGCTCGATGGCGGTCAAAAGCAATTGACCGGGACAGCTTCGGAGGAATTTCCTGGAGTATTTTAAGGTTACGGGAATAATCAACCATGTAAAAAAAGGCCCGAATGGCATCTTCCGGTGTGTCATAGGTAGGAATCCCGGCTTGATTTAATATTTCTTTTCCTTTGGCAACATCGACACCCCCCATCCAGGCAGTAAACAAAGGATATCGTTTCTTTTGAAAACTCGACGCCAGCATTTGGGCAACAGCCGTGGGATCAGTCATGGCTTGAGGAGAAAGAATTACAAGGACGCCATCGAATTCTGTGGCTGCAACACAGATTCTTACAGTATCTTCAAAACGCTGAGGGGATGCATCTCCTAATATGTCGATGGGGTTGGAACGACTCCAGAGGAGCGGTAATATGCCATCGAGCTTTGCACGTGTTTCCGGTTTCGGCTCAGCGGGCTCCGAACCGTAACGGCTGAGGGCATCGGCCGCCATAACCCCGGGCCCTCCGGCATTGGTAATTACCGCCAGCCTGTCTCCGGTCGGGCGCGGCTGCTTGGCCATCAACTCGGCACAGTCGAAAAGCTCGCCAATGGTATCGACGCGAACAATGCCCGCGCGCATGAAGGCCGCATCGTAGACATTGTCTTCCCCTGCCATTGCCCCGGTATGTGAAGCCGCTGCTTTGGTTCCGGCCGGACTTCGTCCGGATTTGAGGACAATGATGGGTTTGGATCGGGACACGGCCCGGGCTGCACTCATGAATTTACGCACATGGGTCAGGCTTTCTATGTAAAGCAAAATGCTGCTTACCTGTGGATCGGCACCCAAAAAGTCGATCAAATCGCCGAAATCCACATCCACCATGGAACCGATACTCACAAAATGACTGAAACCGAAACCTTCCTGCATGGACAGATCAAGGATTGCCGAGCAAATCGCACCACTTTGAGAGATAAACGCCAGGTTACCCTTGTAGGGCATATGGGCGGCAAAACTGGCGTTTAGAGTTTGCTTCGGACAAATGATCCCCAAACAATTGGGCCCGATAATCCGCAGGCCGCCCTCACGGGCATATCTTTCGATTTGCGCCTCTATTTCCTGTCCTTTAGTACCGGCTTCCTTTCCTCCGGCGGAAACGATGATGGCACCTTTGATTCCCTTTTGCACGCATTCTTTGACAATAGACGGCACCGTAGCAATGGGAGTGGCGATAACGGCAAGGTCAATACTGCATTCGGCGGTTAGTATCGAAGGAAGAGTCTTGAGGCCATGGATGGTTCGGTGCCGAGGATTCACCGGAAACAGCTTTCCTTGGAAACCGCTCCGGACGAGGTTTAACATGAGAGTGCTGCCCACGCTGCGCGCCTTCTCACTGGCACCGATTACCGCAATCGCACCGGGATTGAAAATTCGATCCAGATTGTAAACGCCCATAACACCCTCCTTAAAAAACGGCTAAAAAGAAAAATTGAAAATGTTTCATAAATACGATACTAAAAAACAAGTTACCCCGTGACCATCACACCTACGACCATGAAGTTGAAGAATAAATTGATCAAATAATTTTAAGTTAGCGCTTCTTTATTGTAATGTATATGGTATAAACTTTCAATACTGTTTTGTATTATGAATAGTGACACCGAAGGGTGTAAATCAAGGCCGTCGGTAAGCGTGATCCTTGTCTACTGACAAACTGTGGCTCCGAAGCCCCTTTATGAGATGTCGGGTGTCAGGTTTCAGGTTTCAGGATTAAGGGGGAAACGGGATGACCCATAGCAATTATGAGGACGTGGAGGATCTTGAGCTCTATAAAAAGTTGGGACTGAACATGCTTCCTGACACCTGATACCTGAAACCTTGAACTCTGACACCTGACACCAAATAGCCATGGCAATCTTAGCAGACAACACTCTTGAGTTACCCCACAGCGGGAGCGTAAGATTATGGAAAGCCATCAAAAAGTTTTGGTTAAAGGATATTAAAAGGAGGGCGTATGAAAAAAAATGATGACAAAGGATGGAGTCCTTACCTGGCCGGAGCTTCAGCCGGAATTATAATGATTCTGTCGGTCTGGATCGCCGGCAAATATTTCGGCGCATCAACGACCTTTGTCCGGTCGGCGGGTATGATCGAAAAGATTTTCAGTGCCGAGCGCGTGGAAAAGATGGACTATTTTATCAATAAAGTTCCTAAAATAGAATGGCAGTGGATGTTCGTTTTCGGAATTTTCATGGGATCACTTATTTCATCAACAACTTCTTACAGTTTTAAATGGAAAGCCGTACCGGATATGTGGGAAGATCGATTTGGCCCGGGCAGGATGAAAAGAGCCGTTGTGGCATTTATTGGCGGCATGGTCGCCATGTTCGGCGCGCGTTTGGCCGGTGGGTGACCCAGCGGACACGGACTGAGCGGTTCCGTTCAGTTGGCAGTCAGCGGATTTATCGCACTCATCTGTTTCTTCATCGGCGGCATCATCATGGCGCGGATTTTATATAGGGGAGGAGATCAGATATGAAAGAACTCGTATACGGTTTGATCACAGGCATTATGTTTGGCTTCTTGCTCCAGAAGGCAAGAGTTATTCGATATGACAGGCAATTGGGAGCTCTGCGGTTTATTGACATGACCATTGTAAAATTTATGCTTTCGAGTGTCTTTGTGGGCATGATCGGTGTGTATGCGCTTATCGACTTTGGTTTGGTCAAACTTTCCGTTAAATCAACTATTTTAGGCGGAGTCATTCCCGGAGGTTTAATTTTCGGCCTTGGATGGGCATTACTTGGGTACTGCCCGGGAACTTCCGCCGGTGCTGTCGGCGAAGGCCGATGGGACGGCATATGGGGAATTTTCGGGATGTTGGCTGGAGCCGCCGTGTATGCCGAAGCGTTCCCTTTTTTGAAAAAGACCGCACTAACATGGGGCGATTTCGGAAAGATTACCCTGCCGCAGGTTTTAGGAGTCAATCATTGGATAATTATTTTCATGTTTATCATCGGAGGATCGGCGCTTTTCTACTGGTTTGAAAAAAAAGGGCTATAAAATCAAGCGTTTCCTGATATAGCTCCTGAATCTTTTATGAAAATCAATATCATATTGCGAGGTCAAACGGCAGATCACTGATATCGCGCAGGCGGCGCCCCTCGATATCCTGGATCGAGCCTGTTGACAATATCAAGTTTACGCCATTCACTGGCGTTTTCAAAAGGAAGCGTTCCATCATCATAATCTCGAAGAAAGTAGTTGCCTCTCCCGTCGGTATAAGCGTTGTTATATGAAGGCAGGTATTTCATTTTGCCTGATTCAGGATCCCGAGTTTCGATTTGATCAGTCAACAATTTATAATTCTCGTGCATGATATCGCTATTTGTCTGGGCACGATTTTTCTGGATGTCTTGATCGATTTCATTCATGTGTCGAATAACGCTGTTGTATTGCTGACCGCGTTGCCTCTGGGCCGCTGAAGCTCGTGCCACCCATTGGGGGTCAAGCCTGAATGATCGGATACAAATCTCCATGATTCTTTCCTCGTCGGACCAACGGGATTTGGGGGCAACAAGGCCCCACGTGCCCACGGTGCTCCAGAGTGTGTTTTGGATATTATATATAATTGTGTAAATCCTTCCGAACGTTGGCGTTCCATTGATCAAACATTCGAAATTTACATACCCGGCATAGTAATGAGAGACGTTTTTAGGTATCCATGGCTCCAGCTCGGGGTCCGGTTGAGCCTGTCCCAGAATGCTGGGATTTTTAAATTCGTTGGCAGCAAATTGACCGAATACAATGTGCTGCACATATTGTTCGATATTCATGTAAGGATAAATCCACGTACCATTGATGACTTCTCCCGCTTTTTTTTGAAGGAATCCCATTGATGTTTGAGCGATGACCGCAGGGTCCTGAAAATAAAACCGTGGATACCAGCCAAAGAACGATTTTCCATCCGGACTGGTCACACGGAATCTAATATTGTTTTCTACCAGATCAACCACATTCCACGACACACCGCTGGGAATCATACCCCCTTCAGCCCTCCAGCCTTTGGGGATCAATATTGAAAAAGCCCCTTGATGTTTCTCCCGGTATTTTGACAGAAAAATACCCCTTTGGCTTCCCAAATATTGTCGTTGGTTATTCTTCATATCTGATTGATATAACTCTGAATTTGTGCTAGATTGCTGGATTTGATTCTTTGGCGGATTATTATTGTCGCACGCAGCGACAAATAAAAACATAAAAACGAAAAAAATCACAATTGACAATTCAGATTTGCTTTTCACAGGAACCTCCCAATAAAATAATCTTTTCTTTCCTACAATTCCGGAAATATGAATTAGAAAACTAAAAAGCTCGGATGACTCGCCAGTCTGACAACTTGAATCAACTCTGAGCGTTTTACATAAATCAAAAAATCCAAAAAGGCGAACCCAAAAAAAATCCGTCTTTATTGAAAAACCGATATGATATCACCGCAATGCTTAATAAGTAACAGTTAACCGCAACCCGCAAACCGTAGTATCGTTTTCAGGTTCTACCACATAAGCTATTGGCATTCCATATGCAGTCCAAGTCGAGGTATCTGATTCATCAATATCCCAATAGGTTATATATGGCTCAATAGAAAAGCCAAAACTGTCGGATATTTTACTATTAAACTGTAAGGAAAATCTAACACCATATCCATCCCCAAAATCCTGGTCATTTTCAGGATCATTATAAGCTGGGTGAATATCGCTGAGATAACTTTTAACCTCTCCACCCAGGAAAAGATCGTATTCCATGCTCACCCCCCAGGTCCAGTTTTTAATTAAAGGACTAATGCTTTTTACACCAATGGGAAGATACCAGTATTGTATCTCTCTTTCATATCCTCCGGGAGCATCAATATCATTATTCCAATACCGATACCCAATGCCCGTAAAAGGGGTTAGTATGCTACCGCCTGTAAGCCTATAATCCTTTCCAATCACCCCACGCCACTCGAATATCCAATCATCTGCATCTGCCCTAACTAGTGTACCGGACTGTGTTTGTCCGTCATAATCAGTTTCACCAAAAACGATACTGAGACTTGTTTTAAACATCAATCCGTTGTTTCCATGGTAAATATATTTTCCAATAATTCCATACATCCACCCATCTTCTTCCATATAACCATCTTCTTCATAATCAAAATATTTAGTATCAAAGCCAATCTCAAAAGTATTCGCCCGCAGCATAACTTTTGTATTATCTGCAAAGGCGATTCTCTGGGCTGTCAGGGTGAAGGATAAAGCAACCACTAGGGATAACATTACCCTAATAAAAAAATGGGATTTCTTTTCCATCTTCTCTCCTTTCAAGTTAGGTTTTTTTCAATCAATCGAATATTTTCTTGTCTCTGAATCGATTTTAAGACCTTGCAATACGTCACCCTGGCTTCCCCGGGTCCATAAAAATCTTCCAGGACCGATTCCTGCCGGTATCCCCGGCTTTCGTAGAACGCCCGGGTGCTGTCATACTGAGGGCGTTGAGAGGTTTCCACATAGATGCGCGTTCCGTCCGCCTCTTGAACCAGCCGCTCGATTTCTTTCATCAGCCGTTTTCCCAGGCCTTTCCCCTGAAAATCCGGATGAACCGCAATCCAGTATAAATCGTAGCTGGAAACCGTACAGGGAATGGGACCGAAACACCCGTATCCGACCAGACGGCCATAAGATTCTGCAATAACAAAATGATACCCGCTGGCAGGTCCTTTTGACAGCCGCTCTTTTACCAGTTCCTCGGCCAGATCCACTTCGGTCGGATAAAAGAAACCGGTAACCTCCACCAGCCGGCGAATCCTCTCGGAATCGACCGGTTCCAGGTCGTAACGAAACTTGACGCCATGGAGAACATCCAAGCGCAGTTCACCCTTTGGAAATCCATGAACCGCTTCGGCCAGACCTTTGAAGAAACGCAGGGCGTTGGTTCCCAGGGTCCGATTTCTATATCCGCCTTCCTGGACAACCACCGTCGGAAGTCCCAATTCCCCGATCATTCGACCGTTGGTCTCGAAATCCCTGGACGTCAGCGACCATGTTCCGGTGGGATCTCCCCTGCCCGTATCCAGGCCCAGTGCCACCACGAGAAAATAAGGATCAAACTGTTCTATCCTTCGAATGGCCTTGGCCAAGGCTTGACGATATTTTTTACCATCCACCACTTCGGACAGGGGAAGATTCAGGTTAAAACCGTCACCGTCACCCGCTCCCCGCTCATCATCGAATCCCGAAAAATAGGGATAAGCAAATTTCGGGTGCCCGTGAATGGAAACCGTCAACACATCCGATCTCCGGTAGAAGATGTCCTGCTGGCCGTTGCCGTGATGATAATCGATATCCAGAACGGCAACTTTTCCAAAATCGGAAAGGTATTGGGCTGCGGCAGCGCCATTGTTGAAATAACAGAAACCGCCGAAAGAATGCCTCTCGGCATGGTGGCCCGGCGGACGGACCAGGGCGTAGGAGACGCGCCGGCCTTCAAGGATCTCATGGGCCGCCGTCAGCGCACAATCCACACCTCGACGCGCCGCAACATAAGCATTCCGGTTAATGGGAGTGAAGGTGTCGATACAGTAATATCCCGAAAGAACCGAGGGCTCCTTTGGTGGGCGGGTTTTGTTTCGAATAGGAAACACATAAGGATAAAGGGATTTCCCTTCGGGCACCTCCTCGCAAGCCCGCTTGAGGTAACGGACGAACTGCTCGTCATGAACCGTAGAGAGGTGTCTGTCAGGAAAACTTTTGGGCTTGATCCGGGCAAAGATTCCCGATTTTTCCAGTTTCCCTAAAATGCTGCGAACTCTGACCGGAGATTCCACATATCCACGCTCACGGACATGATGGACCGCGTGACGGTCCGTAACCACCAGGCCGATCTGTTCCAGGGACTGGCTTTTGACCTGCGGCTGGACCGCTTCGGGTTTAACATACCGGTGGGGCCTGAGTTGTATGGGATTGTCTCGAACAGACCTGACGACCTTTTCCACATAATCAGCCGGACAATAATCTGCATACTTTCGCTCAAGAATGGCCCTCACCACCTTTCGAACATAGGCCGAATCCGGAAGTTTGGACTGTCCCAGCCCGTCATAGACCAGATTCGGCATACAGGAATCGCCGGGTCTCACCGGCGTTTCATAGGCCGTATTTACAATGGGACTGGCGCCGTACCGCTCATAGAACCTGAGCCTTGCGCGATTTTCCTTGACCAGGGTCTCATCCGGACAGGCTTCCCGGTCGTCCGGAAGGCACTCAAAAAAAAGTCCCTTTGCCTTGAGATCCAAGGCTTCCTGCCGAATCGTGTCATAAATGGCACTGCCGAGGCCTCCGCCGGTTTTTCCGCTGGCCGTGGCGATCCAGTCTAAATAACAAAAATTGATCTCGGGCTCATACAAAAGAAACGCAAAACCTGAAACCCGCCTGTGAAAATTTTCGGCCACAAACAGGATAGAACGAAACTGATGTTTAAAAGGATTGCGGAGTTTTTCTCCAATCTGATCGATCTCTTCTTGGGGAACCTCTTTGAAACGGGTCCTGAGAATGTCTTTGACCTGTCGCAAGACCTCTTTGTTTCGAGGAAGAATATCATCATAAATACGCCGGATACGAAGCATGGAATCACCTCCTTTGGGTCGAGATTCCGTTCATTGCGATGCTTTCAATGGCGCGAACAAAGGGCATTCCGGATCGATTGACCGCCGCAGCAAACCCGGCATCCGGAGAAAGGCAGGGGTTGGCGTTGACTTCGAGAATCCATGGAATGCCTTGTAAATCCACGCGAAAATCGATGCGGGCATACCCCCTCAGTCCGAAGACCTTCCAGCAACGTACCGCCAGATTTTTCAGGTGTTGAAGCAGGGATGCGTCGGATGGGGGAAAATCGAACCGTCTGGGGGTGTGATGATATTCGTAGGAAGAGCTATCCCACTTTGCCCGGTATCCTACGATGGTAAGTCTTTGTGGTCCGTAGTTTTCGAAAATAATCTCCGCCGGAGGAAGCACTTGAACCCCCGACGATTCTTCGAGAATTGAGAGATTGAATTCACGCCCTTCGACAAACACTTCGGCAAAGCAGCTTCCCCCAAGTTTTGGGGCTCGCTCTTTAAGAATTTGATGCAATGTCTCAAAATCCTTGTTTTCGACGGGTTCATCATCGTCCAATCCCAGAGAACCATGCTCCCAAATGGATTTTACCAGCCAGCGTTCCTTTTCCGATGAGAGCAAATTTTTGCAAACAAACGGCAAATCGCAAGGACTGGGGCCGATCCACGCCGGTGTGGGGAGCCCCGCCAGGACCATTCGTTCCTTTGCCGTTCCCTTATGGGAAGTAACAAAAATGGACTCTGTGCACGACCCGGTGTAGCATATCCCCATGGCATCCAGAAGACCTGGAAACAAATGGATCAACCGGCCTTGACCATCTAAAGATTCCACCAGATTGAATACCAACCGGGGGTCACAGGCCAGCAGTCGATCCTTTATACTCAAAAGATCCAGGGTGCACGGAATTTGAATGATGTCGTGGCCCAGTTCTATCAATGATTGGGAGACCGCTTCCACCTGAATTAGGACATCCTGTTCGTCCGGGCGGTCCTCAGGCCCTGTCGCGTTGTGAACGATGGCGATACGCATCAGGTTTGTTTCCTTTTTAGCGGTTCATGCCGGTCGATTCTCTTTAAGGTCGATGCAAGAATACGGTTAATCAAGACCTCATAAACAAGAGGAATTCCTTTACAGATAATCGGCAGATCCGAATGGTCCGGGTGCAGTCCGGCCAGAGGATTGACCTCCAAAAAATAAGGTTGACCGGTCTCATCGCATCGAATATCCACGCGACCTGCATCCCGGCAGCCTAAAACTTTCCAGGCATTGAGGGCGATGTCTTCGGTTTTTCGGATCAACGGTTCTTCTGAGGATCGAACCGAACGATATTGAACCAGTTCTTCGCAACGCTCTTTATTGACGTAAGAATATACCCCTGCTTCGGCTCCGGCCAGCAAAATCACTTCAACGGTGCCCAAGACGTCGGCATTCGCTCCTGTTCCGATAATTCCAACGGTAAATTCTCTTCCGGAAAGATAACGCTCCACCAGAACCGGTTGGTTGTATGTACGTCCCATGACACCACAGGCTGAGGCCAGATCACGACGGTGATAAAGAATTGAGTGAGGACTTATTCCTTTTCCCGTACCTTCGGCCACCGGCTTGATGAAATAGGGCGGCGGAAAGGTTACCTGCGTTTCGTCACCCTGTTTTTCCACCACGAAAAAATCGGATGTGGGAATCCTGGCATCCCGAATGACCCGTTTGGTCATACCCTTGTGAAGGGTCAGGCTCATGACCAAAGGATCAGAGAAGGTGTAGGGGATGTTGTACACGTCCAGAATCGCCGGTACCTGAGCCTCCCGACCGATACCGTTTAACCCCTCGGCAATGTTAAAGACCAGATCCCAGCGGTTTCCCCGGGCCAGTCGTTCAATGAGCTGGCGGGCATTTCCAATGCGATCCGTTGTATACCCCAGTCCGTTGATGGCTGTTTCAATAGCGTCAATGGTGTCATCCCGGTCGAACTCGGCGGTTTCCAATTCATCGTATCCGGCTGCCAGATAGTCGGTACGCAGATCATAGGTCAACCCAATCTTCATGACGACAGGTCTCCTTTTTCCATAATTTCCTGGTAAAGCAAATGATGCCAATGATCGGCCTCGCCCTGGCGAAAACCTTGAATGGTTTGTTCCAGGTGCTCGCCGGGCGGTAACAGGTGTACGGGGCACTCCGGCGCCAGGCCCGTATAGAAGCCCTGCGCATTATAAAGATGAGGGTGCAACCGGCAAATCAGAGGACGAACGTCCAACGGAAGGATACACCCCATGGTGCTCAAAAACAGGCACCTGCCTGAAGATTTCTGCTTGACGACACGGCGGGTTCCATCGGGTCGAAATACCTGGCGGTCCCACTGAGGATCATCGGATTGATCCCTGTAAGATTCTGTAGAACAGCGGCGAAATTCATAAAAATCGTATTTTTTCGTAAAATTGAAAATCCGTCGTACATCACCCATTGTCACATAAATATCCGTCTCAACGCAACAGGTTTTGCCTTGCCGAGCGCAAAGGGTACATAGAACGATATGATCGGCCATATTGATCCTCCCACCCTCATTCATGGGGGTTAAAAAAAATAAAAGCCTTAAACACAAAAGACTTGCCAGAGGCAAGCCTTTAAACCGTCATGATCTCATAATCATTCGGTATAAGTTCGATTGTTAGATATCGGAAACATCCGGGAACCTGAAGCAGCGGCTGAAACAATGCTTTGCGCATTTGAAGATTTCTCCGATCTTCGGTCCTCATCTGATCGTGATGCTAATCATTGTTCATTTGCTCATCGGCTTCCGACGTCTGCGGGAAGTTGATTATTACCGTGATGACTCAATCGTGCTCCGCCTAATGGGCTTGCGAAAGCTTCCCGACGTTTCCATCATCTCAAGAGCCCTTTCTCAGATGGAAAAAGAAGGTGTCGAAAATGTCCGTCAACTGTCTCGGTCACTGATAATCGAAGGTCTTTTACGCGAACAACTACCCCGATTAACCCTGGATTTTGACGGTTCGGTTCAATCCACCAAAGGTCACGCTGAAGGCACTGCCGTTGGTTTCAATAAAGCCGAAAAAGGGGCTCGGAGTTACTATCCGCTGTTTTGTATTGTAGCACAAACAGGACAATTTTTTGATGTCCACCATCGCCCGGGTAATGTCCATGATTCCAATGGCGCTGAACAATTCATGCTCAGTTGTTTTAACAAAACGAGAACTCATCTAAAAGGCACTTTTCTAGAATCTCGGATGGATTCGGCCTTTTTCAATTAGAATACTCTATCAATGTTTAACAGCAAACACGTAAAATTTACGACTTCGGTCCCTTTTGAAAGATTCCTTCAGCTTAAAGAAATGATAGAAGACAGAAAGCACTGCCGCAAAATAGATCGGCAATGGTCTTATTTTGAGACTTCATGGAAACCCAAATCCTGCGACACATGCTATCGTTTTGCTTTATACGAAAGAGAACCAAAAAGCAGCATGATAAATGAGAAGTAAATTTCAAACTTTTTATGCAACGCTGGGTAAATAGGTTGCTCTATAACAATACACAAAGAAATGTCGCCCATAAAACGATAAGTTCAATGGGCGACACTAAACCTCTTTTCAAATTTGGCTGTAATCTACTTAGATAAATATCAATTTTATTACTCTGAGTATCCACTTCCGACAATTAAACCGCTGTTGGTTTTCCTGACATAGGTATGTTTTTGCTTTTCTTTCCATACATAACCAACCCATATACCATCAGCAGTCGCTTTGGCACATTCATTATAAACGGGTTCTGCTTTTTCTTTGAGGCTTTCTCCAACCAGTGACGGATGAACCAAGAGCATTCCGTCTTCTTCCATTATAAATACATAGTAGGGTTCATTTTTAGCTGAACTTGCAAAGTCCTCAGCCATTTTCCCGCCATCAATGGCGACAACAATGTCATCTACTTGTTTTTTAATAGCATCTCTATCTGCTGCAAAAGCACCTGTTGCCAAAGAAAGCCCAACAATCAAAGCAAAAGATATAATTGTAATTCTTTTCATATTCATCTCCTTTTGTGAAAATTTATGGTTACAATCCTATAGTTATAAAGTGACCATGCAAAATAAAATACCTTTTTTCACCTCCTTTCTATTAAAAATCGGACTCGCTTTTTTTTGTTTCCTTTGTTAATCTACGCTCATCTAAACGGGTCCTCTTTGTTTTCTTCGTCAATGCAGGTTTTTGACGAGTTTAGCAGTTCATAAGCTTACAGGCAATTGATGTGCCAGACCGGATTAATAAAGTTAACCAACTGTTTTAACAATAAATATGATTTGAACACCTGAATAAAAAACGGATGACTGAAGGAATTTTCATACGACAGTCAAAAAGTGAATTGACAAAATAAAGAGCTAAGTTACTGAAAATAAACGACTATTAATTGAAGGAAATTTCATACATAATGTCTCAATATGGAATCATCAACTTAGAGCTTGTGATTTCTGGTATCGAGCGCAACAATCCAAATTTATACGATATCAAAATGGGTTATACGATATCAAAATAGTATGTTAGCAAATATTTCATTTTTTTCACCAATACTCCAATCAAAGCAAAGTCTTTGTCTAAGCTGTTTAATGTATCATCTGATGTGTTGTTTATGCAATGATAGGGTCAATGCAATGTCCTCAATTTTTTCATGAATCACAGGGCCGTGCGCAAGCGACGGGGGTATGCAACGCTGCGGATCCGGATACTGAAAGGTTTTTCCTTCATAGTTGCGCAGAAACCACTCCGAACTGTCGCGACTTATGACATACTCGGGCATTACAGGAATCTTGCCACCGCCGCCGGGAGCATCGATCACATAGGTTGGAACGGCATAGCCGCTTGTAAAACCTCTCAATCCTCTGATGATTTCCAATCCTTTCTCTACGGGTGTTCGAAAATGTGAAGATCCTGAAATGGGATCGCATTGGTAAAGATAATAGGGTCTCACTCTCATCTTCAGCAAGTGGTGCATCAGTTCCATCATGGTATCGACGGTGTCGTTAATCCCCGTTAAGAGCACTGTCTGGGAGTTCAGAGGGATACCGGCATCCGCCAGCATGGCACAAGCTCGATAGGTTTCCGGCGTGCACTCATCCGGATGAGTGAAATGAAGGCTCATCCATATCGGATGATGCCGTCGCAGCATTCGAATCAATTGAGGCGTAATACGCTGGGGCAAAACAGCCGGAACTTTCGTTCCGATGCGCACAATCTCCACATGGGGGATCTGCCGCAGATTTATAAGAATCCAATTGAGCCGGTCATCGCTCAACGTGAGCGGATCTCCTCCGGAAATGAGAACGTCCCGGATTTGAGTGTCTGACCGGATATAGTCCATGGCCTTTTCCAGGCGATCCCGGGTAGGGTACAATCTGCCATGCCCGACAACCCGTGATCGGGTGCAATACCGGCAGTAGGTGGAACAAAAATCGTGAGCGAGTAAAAGAACTCTGTCCGGATACCGATGGACAAGTCCCGGCACAGGACTCTGACGATCTTCGCAAAGGGGGTCATCGGCTTCTTCGGGTGTTTTAAGAAATTCATGGACGGTAGGAACCACCGTTCGTCTCAAAGGAGAATCGGGATCTTCCTGAGATATAAGGCTCATATAATAGGGTGTAATTCCCAAAGGGAGTTTGATCGACAAATTCCCAAAAGCATCGGTTTCCTCTGTCGAAAGGTTTAAAAACCGACGAAGCTGAAGGAGCGTATGTATTCGATGATTGATCTGCCAATGCCAGTTATGCCATTCCTTGTCATTTATATTCGGAAAAAACTTGCGCCGGAATGCTCTGGTTTTAGAGGATGTTTTGGGATGTCGTTTAACTGCGAAGGGTAAAACGACCACGGGTTGCCGGGGAGTAATCGTTTCCCGGGGTCTGGTGTGCAGGCTGGTTAATGATAAAAGTCTACCTGGAGGTTCATCACAATCCTCCTGAATTTCATCTTTGTGTGTATCTTTGTAACATTGATTAAGTGATACCCCATCATCCATTTTCAGTCCCTCCTATAGTAAGAAGTGAAAAATTAATAAAATTAACTCTAATCTCATTTATGAAAAAATCAAGCAATTTTTTTTAACTTTTTAACTTTTTTAAAAAATAAAAAAACGGTCATGAAAAATGATGGTCAAGGGTTAATGAAGCAGGAATTCCAAGGTCCGATTCCACCCGTACCGGAACTTATAACTCTTTGTTGAAGTTTGTTTTGAGATCGCCTTCAGATCGTTGAGAGCATGTCTATCCTGGTCTATCAGCCGGAGTTTGGGAATAAGTCTCCGGCTGAAATTTTTGAAGCTTTCCGAAATTATATTTTGCCGTTAATATTATTCAAAAAGAATCAGGAGCAACAGAAATGACTCTATCAGTAGATGCGAAAAAAACGGTAAAACAATATTTTTTCTTTTGTAGGCCCAATATGTGACAATAACTGAAAAAATAAGCATTCCGATCGCTTCCAGGAAAGCCTTTTGAAAATGAAAAACAAATTCAATCAAACAAACGCCAAACCACCCCTTTTTAGGAAACGCTTTTTCAAAACATGTCAGAAGCACGTAACGGTGTAAAAACTCCCAACCGATGAGCCATGACATGTTCCAGGTCATTTTATATAAGGCCCAGTTTAATTTTGCAGATACGTTCTGAAACGCTATGGAAGGATAAAAGCTTCTTAGAGCGGGATAGAATTTGATTGAAAGAACGGCGATCATACCGAGGATTGACAATAAAATAAAAACGTAAATGTCGTTTTTCTTGAGTCTTGAGACACCAAAATATTGCCAGTCAATTGATTTATACGTGAAAGCAAACGGGATTGCAAACCACAGTATAAAGGTGGATACTTCAAAACCGTTCTTTAATTGCCAATGAAAAATGCCCCAATCAATTCCCCATTTCCAATGGATTGTTGATATACTGTCTATAGTGAGTGCAAAAATCGCATAGCACAGTGCGTATAGCGCTTTTTTTTTATTGTCGTTTACATTGAGATTTGGAATTATTTTATCCATACCGCTTTTATAGCATGTTGGCTGTACGACCTCAATTGAGGTCATAATTATTTTTTAATTCGAGAATTGTGTAGTTCCAGACATATCCTCACAGCCCTGTTAAGCAGCGCATAGTTCGGTCGTTGAAAACGACAATTCGCCCGTCTCTGGTGGACTGTACATCTATATTTATATTTCAATTGTGGTTCCGGTGTCCACTCCACGCCAAATTAGTCCTGTTATAGCGCGTTCCTGTTTAAGATAATTCACAATTTTTATGTAATTTACTTCATAATTTGCTTTTTATTTTTTTAGTGATAATCTTGACGACCTAAATTAATCAGGTAACTATTTAAGATTTAACGAAAAAACTTATTCAGATAAATTTGCACGATTTTTGCATTTAGAAATTATGAGTAATACTGACAAAGTTGCAGGATCGACCTGGATAGGGATATAAAAATTTCCTAAGGTGATAGGATATCACCTTAAAAAGGGAAATGGGTACTTGGCTATGATGGCTATGAGGTGGCTTGAAATAAGTAAAGACTGCCCTTGTCGTAAAGGTGAATATTGCGTCAACGGCCTCAAGTGCAGCAAGAAAACCTGTTTTCTGCTTAAAGGCAGAAAGACTGAAAAAGAGGATATCTACTCATACAGGTAGTCAAACGCTGTTGTCAATATAGAGTGTTTCCGAACAACGTACTGATAACCTTACCAAAGCCTTATCAAATCCATCTCACCATGCCGGGGTTGGAATTAATGATAACGAAAGATATTTTAAAGCACTCGGAAAAATTAATACTGTATTGGCCTGCAAAAAAGAACCAAAGCTTAACATTAATTTGTTTAACCAGGATTTGAGGCAGGTTTACTATAAGACAGAAAAAAAATCAGCATTCTATCAGCCTGCCAGATATCGAAAAACCTATTGGAAGTATTTAAAGGCATATCCAAATTCGGAGAGGTGTTTTTTTATCTTGGCCCGCCCCTTACTGGATGACCCAATTTCTATCATTCCGGCTTTTGGCTCTTATATCCCTTTGGAGGCTCGTAGAACCCCGCACGGGTCTTTTTATCAGCGAAGTCGATGAGTTCCTGGGTGGATGTCATCTCGATATTCATCATGTTCGCCTTTGAGACAGTGTAAACGCTTATCCCCTTGATCTTGTTCATCTCCTTGGTGATTTTTCCGATATTCTCCCTGGCCCCGGGCATCATCATGAGACTTGCCACGGACATCTTGTTCAGGAGTTCATAGTCGAGCTTGATATCCTTGGTGGCCCAGACTTCTGAATTGGAAGGCCCCATTCCCATGTTTATGTCCTGAAGATACTTTGTGCAGTTCCATTTGCCTATCTTCTTTTTCCCACCAGTCTCCCTGACCGTCATGGTAAACTGTGTCATCCCTTGCATCATGCCCCGCATGAACTGCCTTGCCGAAGCCTTGTCCTCTTCACCCATATCTTCATCCTCTTTAATGGACTTATCCGCTATCTTCTCTATCTCCATGGGAGCTTCACTATAGACCATCTGGCTGTTATCAATAAAGTATACCCGCTTCTTGTCATGCCGCATGATGATGGTGTTGCCCCCTTCATCGGTCCTTATCATGTCCTTGGCCACCCAGGTCTCCCTGATGGTATCCTTGGCCGGTTGATTCTGGCCCATAACGGTAAAGCCGTCCGTATGCTGCTTATACTTTAAATACATATCCGCATAAACAACTCCGGGCAGACCCGGAAAAAGAACCACACAAACCGCTAAGATTATCTCCTTAAAACCTGCTTTCATATATCCTCCTATGAGATACGTTTTTATACAGCGAGCTGCGGGAAATCTGACACTGACTTTTCCATCCGCCATTGATAAGAACTTCCTTTTATGAAACGAAAAAAGCAAAAACTTTAATTATAAGCGTTAATCGAATGAAGAATGCCATATGGTACAGTTAAGCACGAAATGGCAGTTCTAATTCGGATACCGTGAAATTCTAATACGAAATACAGGCAGTGTTGTCAACCTGGTTTTTTTATTTAAATTGGCAAAAAATCGGGCATTTTGCATGCGGGCTGCCTGTTTGCCAGCATGAAGATCTTTTCCAAAACCAGCCCTTGGCGGTGTAATCCGGGTCGATAATATAATCATCGGCAATGGTCCCATTTATTGGACTCAACCGGGGTGTTATCTTCCAACTCTTCGAAGAATCGTGTAGGCCTTCAATTCTTGTTCAAGCAGGACAAATTGGGAATTGTTGGCAAATTCAACTTGCAGATTATCCGTTGTTATAAGGGGTGAAGGCAGGGTCAGGGTTGAAAGCGAACCGTCAGGAGAAAGAACCTCCAGCGCTTCTCCTGCGTGGATTTTATTTCTTATTTCAAGGACGCATTTGCCTTGTGATTTTTCTTCTAAAACATTACCCACAAAGACAGAGAACGATTGTGATGTGCTCATTTTTCTCTGGTAATCGGTGCTGTCAATTTCTCCTTTCATAAAACCGGTGGAGTAACCCCTGTTGGACACTTTGTTCAGGATCTCTAATCCCTGCTCCCATGAATATTCTTTTCCGTCAAGGACCTGTCGATAAAATGAGACGACTGTGGCAATATAATGAATAGACTTCATCCGGCCTTCTATCTTAATGGAATCCATACCTGTTTCTTTAAGTGCAGGAACAAATTCAAAGAGGGCCAGCTCTTTGCTGTTAAAAAGATACAGCCCCCTTTCATCTTCAAATACCGGCATGTATTGCCCGGGTCGGGTTTCCTCTACAACATAATATTTCCATCTGCAGGCATGTTTACATTCTCCGCGGTTGGCCCGAAATCCTGTCAGATAGTCACTGATGGCACACCTGCCGGAATAGGAAAAACACACGGCTCCGTTGATAAAAACTTCAGTCTCGATTTTTCCCCGCACTTGTTTCTGGATCTGTTGAATCTGTTCCAAGGACAATTCTCTTGCCAGGTTCACCCTTTTTGCACCCAGTGTTTTATATGCCAGTACGGTCTGGAAACTCGTGGTGTTGGCCTGGGTGCTGAGATGAAGTGCGGCATTAAGACCCAGTTTTTTGAGTTCCATCAGTACACCAAGATCCGAGACGATAAGGGCATCAACGCCCATTTCATCAAGGATCCCGGCAGTGTTTATAATTTTTTCATATTCATCGGAAAAGGGATAGATGTTGAGCGTAACATAGCCCTTTTTACCGTTGGCATGAAGAAACCGAAGCCCTGCTTCAGCATCATCAAAACTGAAATTTCCGGCAAAGTTCCTGAGGGAACCGAACCGTGTGCCGAAATATACGGCATCGGCTCCATAGATAACGGCCCATTTGAGTTTCTCTAGATTTCCTGCGGGTGCCAAGAGCTCCATATTTATTCACTTACTAAAGAGGGAAGCCGATAAAGAAGACCGGCTACAAATATTTCTTCGGGATTGACAAAATTATTTTTTTTTGCCAGAGACATTGCAAATGACCCTGAAAAATATGAACTGGCATACAGTTGAGCAAGTTGCCGGGTTTTGGCTGTTTTCATCGTTTGTTTGAACATTGACAATCCCAGAGCTATGGAACGGAATTTTTTCAAATCCTAAAAAGGTTACCGCATAAGAAACTGTTTTAATGGGATAACGGGGACTGTATGTGATTGAGTTGGCAGTCGCCAGGAGATCATGGCTGTGTTCAGAGAAAAACTTCAACATGTTGAATCTTTGGTGAGTATATCTTGATTTAATATGAAATATTCATAAATCAACTTCCGCCTGGAAGATCTTTTTGATTGCATCCCCTTTTCTATCCTTTTTCGGCCATTCCGGATCAACCCATAACATACGGGCCAATCCGATAAGATCCGGATTTTTTTTGGAAAAGGTGCACCGGTTTCCTTTAACGCCACCGAGATACTTCTATTTCGAACGTTCGTTGTCTGATAAGGCTTGCATTATTTTATCAGGGAAATTGCTGACCACTCCATCTATTCCCAATTCGCATAACAGTGGCAACTTATGTGCTTCATCAACGGCCCAAACGATAACGCCACAACCTTCCAAGTGAACTTCCTGTATCTGTTGTTCATCCAATAATCCTATGCCCAACCCGAGATAATTGCATTGAGAGTCGCGAATAATGTTTCTTGTAGAAAGCGGAACATCTACCATGAGAGCTATTGTTTTAACGGTGGGGTCAAGCTGTTTTAACTTCAAGATGCTTCGGTGATAAAATGACCCCAAAAGGCAACTGGAAATGTCAAAATAGTTGCGCAATGTTTTTAGGATGGCGGATTCAATGCCGGAACTCTTTATTTCCACAAAAAATCCGACATTGGTTTTTGAGACCAAATCGCAAACCGCTTCAAAGCTTGGGATCTTTTGTTTGTTAGAAAGATTTGCTATTTCTGTTAACTCGACAAAGGTGTACTCCCGAACATATCCATTGAAGTCTGTCAAGCGACGCATGGTTCGGTCGTGGAAAACCACAAGTCGCCCGTCCCGGGTGGGCTGTACATCTATTTCAACGTAGTCTACCCCCATCTCTATTGCACAACTGATAGACTCAATTGTATTTTAGGGTGCATGACCCGTCGCACCTCTATGACCGATAACGAACATGGATAAATCGACTCCTCGTCGACAACTTATTGTTCAAAATTCCAGAAATATTCGTGTTACGGTAACTCATTTAACCACGAGCCGTCCTCGATCCAACGGGTTCTGAGTTTGTCCAGTTCACCGGACTCTTTTAAGGTGTTGAGAAAGTTGTTTACCCAGTTCATCAAATGGGGATCACCGGCTGGTAAGGCAATACCCAGCGGCTCATAGGTAAATGGAGAAATGATGGAAATTAAACCTTGATCCGGATGCCGGAGAAGAGAAACCAGACAAATCTGGTAATCCGCAACCAGAGCATGCACCTGATCCTGGAGAACCATTTTAACCGCATCATCATAATTTTTGGTTGTCATCAGTTGGGCCGTGGGCATGAGTTCTTTGACCAGTGTTTCACTGGTAGAGCTTTCCAACGCCACAAAACGCATGTCAGACAGGTTCAGCTCGGATGCGTCTTTGATTGAAACAATGTGTTTATGTTTGCTCAGAAACGCTTTTCCGGAAATCAGATACGGCCCTGCAAAAGCCACCTTCAAATTGCGCTCCGGTGTGATGGTCATCCCGGAAATAACCATATCAACCTCACCCGCCTCCAGGGCCGGCAGGAGTTCCGAGAATGGTTTTTTCACGAGATTGAGTTCTACTCCCATGGCTCCGGCAAAATAGTGGGCCACATCCACCTCGAGACCCATGATTTCGCCTTTTTTGTTTGTCATATTCAACGGCGGCATATTCCCGGCTGTTCCGACGACCAACTCTCCTCTTTTCGAAATTTTGTGGATGGTGGGAGAGCTTTTTTCAAAGCCCATCATGTGTGCACATGCAGATGTTAAACCCCATACCAATACCAATACGAAAAACAGCTTTACTCTTTTCATGTATTTTCTCCTTTGCTTTAATTAAAATGTTTACCGATCACGTGTTTTTTTCTGGAAGCTCACAATTTCATCTATTGACCCATCAACTTCTTGAGTCCGGTGCCGATGCCCTCAGTGGTCTTTCGGATCATGCTCTTTTTGTCTTCCGATTTCTCGACTTCAGATTTTTGATACTCTTTTTCGGCGGCTTCAATAACGGCAACACACGGGTTTTTATTACCAAATTGGCCGTTGGCCAGAATTGCGGCAACACCAAAAGGTCCAAACAGAGCCACGCCGCCGACGGCTTTTCCCAGGGTAATGATTGATCCGGTGGGATCGATGGATAGAGAAGGCTTGGAAAGGGTTCCCTTGAATTTAAGTGGTTTTGTCAATTCACCCAAACTCAGGCTGAGTTTGGCCAGACCAGTGATGCCGACCCCTTTTTGAGGTATCGGATTGAGTAACAGATCAATTTCCTCTGTCTTGAAATCAATTTTACCGTTCCCAAACACACGAACCTGAGGGGTATCCAATACCAGTGCACTGCTTTGCGCCAGTCCGTTTTTAATGTCAAATCCGCCTGCAAAGCAGTTGATTTTGGTGTATTTTTCCTTTTTTTTCAAGGGATTGAGCAGTTGCAAAAGCCCGGAACTCAGATCGGACCCCAGGAGTTTGACGGCGTTTTGGTTAATTCTCCCCTCACCCATGACCACCATGGTTTTACCGTTTAGTCCGGACATAAGTTCCGCTATGGAGTTTCCCCGGCCCTCTATGTCGAGTTTCATATCCACATTGCCATGGAGAGAGTCACTAATGCCCATATTTTCCAGCATATTGCCGAGCTCGTACTGATCGATTCTGAGTGCCGTAGCCACTTGTGCACCCTTGCCCTGCAGATGAAGGTCAAAATGGCCATCGAGGGTTCCGCCGCCAGTAACCAGTTTAAGGGGGTTTACGAACAGGTGCCCGTTTTCAAGAACCATGCGCGCGCTAATGTCACTGAGAAAAAATGCGGTCAACAAGAGTCGTTTTGCGTTAAGTTCAATTTCTGCGTCCACCTGCTTTAACATTTGCAGAGGCAAGGGGGTGTCGGGAAAGACTTTGTCTTTTCTGGCGGAAAGGTTGTCAGAGCCCTTTTCCGGCTCGCCGGGTTCGATGCCTTTTTTTGGCAACAGAGGACGCAAATCCAGTTTTTCTGAGCCCAGATCCGCAGTTATCCGTAGCTTTTTCCCTGAAAGGTTTATTTCTATCGATCCATTAAGATCACTCTCTTGGATGAATGCCTTAAAGTCGGAAATGCTGTAAGATTTTGCCGAAAGGGCCACGAATTTGCCCGAGACGGAAAAAGGGCCGTTCAAAGGCATGGGTTTACCGGTAATCTTTTCCAGATTTGCAACATCTTTGCCCCGAATATCAACGCTAAGATTCATTCCCTTTATGGCCGTGATATTCTCGACGGTGCCCATAAACCTTGTTTTGACCATCTCTTCGGTACCCACCTTGAGGTCAAGGTCCTTCAGTCCCAGCCTTCCGTCAGGGTCAACGAGTTTGGCCGTTACATCAAATGGACCCAATTCCGGAATATAGGTTATATGATACTTCGTTAAAATCTCGGGAATGGAAGGACCGGTTCCCGCAACCGTAATACCGAGCCCTTTGCCCTTTATAAGATCCTGAATCGAACCCGTAACCCGTGCCCGAACCCCGTCTCCGCCACCCACTTTGAGATCCAGGTCCGATAGTGCCAGCTTTCCGTCGGGGTCAACGAGTTTGGCCCTCACATCAAAAGGACCCAATTCCGGAATATAGGTTATGTTATACTGCTTTAAAATTTCGGGAATGGAAGGACCGGTTCCCGTAACCGTAATACCGAGCCCTTTGCCTTTTATAAGATCCTGAATCGAACCCGTAACCCGTGCCCGAACCCCGTCTCCGCCGCCTACTTTGAGATCCAGGTCCGATAGTGCCAGCTTTCCGTCAGGGTCAACGAGTTTGGCCCTCACATCAAATGGACCCAATTCCGGAATGAACCTTATATTAAATAGCTCTAAAATATCAGGAATGGATCGGCCGGCTCCCGTAACCGTGACAGAAAGACCTTTACCCTTTATAAGGTCCTGAATCGAACCCGTAACCCGTGCCCGAACCCCGTCGTGTTCCCCGCCTACCCTGAGGTCAATATCCGTTACTCCCAGCCTGCCTTCAGGATCAGTGAGCTTGGCCGTCACATCAAAAGGACCGAATTCCGGAATATAGGTTATGTTAAACAGTTTCAAAATCTCAGGGATGGAACGGCCGGTTCCCGTAACCGTGATAGCGAGTCCTTTGCCTTTTATGGGGTCTCTTGCCGCACCGTCAATGGTAACCCTTGAACCGGCAATTTGGGATGTCACCTTGACCGGCCACGTCTTATCAGGATCCATAAACGCGGTCAAAGAGCCCAGGGTTGCTTTAACCCGGAAAGGCTTTCTGTTGTACTCTCCATCGAGATTCAACGCAATAAGCCCGTCAGTCCCAGCAGAGGCGGTTGCGCTTTCCAGATTCACCGTATAGGTTCGGCCGGATTGTCCGCCGTTATATGTAAAATGACCTTTTTCGATCCGAATGTCATTAAAGGCCAGCGCTGATAAAATTGATTTGCCATTTGACAGTGGTTGTTCTTTCGGTATTAAAACCTCCTTGTTTCTGAGGGTTTCAAATTCAATATTTGATTTCCCGGCCCTGTTGGTCTCAATCAGGATGTCAGGATCAATCAGAATCAGCCGTTTGAAAAGGATAATTCTTCTAAAAAGAGGGAGAACAGCCAATTCGATCTCCAAACGTGTGATTTTGGCCAGCTCAGGCCGTGACCCCCATGACACATTCTGGAAACTCACATCCTCTATAACCAGGGTCGGAGTTAAGCCGATTTCAAGCTCTATGTCTCCCCCCAGAAAAAGCTCACGTCCGGTGGTTTCCTTAACCATCCGGGCAAGTTTAGGTTTTAAATCGTTGAAGTCATAACTTGATAAAATTGTATATATGGCTACGGTTACCGCAACAATAAGGAAAGCAATAATACCAAGTATCCATTTCCATCGCATGAATAGTTTGCTCCTCTAACCCGCATTTCTCATAAATAATTTTATAATAATATGAACCCCGTTTAAAAACAACCTATTATATAACAGTCAGGCAACATAAGAACTTAAAGTTTTTGCAACAATTGAAATATGGTGTAAATAAGTGTACGGGTTAAGTTTCGATCCGGATGGTTTCTACGAAAACCTTTGCCGTCCCTTTTTTATAAAAACCGAGTTTTTTGGCTGCGCCGGCACTAAGGTCGATAATCCTGCCTTTTACAAAAGGACCTCGATCATTAACCCGAACAATGATCATTCGATTATTTTCCAGATTTGTGACCTTAACGTATGTGGGAAGCGGCAGATATTTGTGAGCGGCATTAAGTCCTTTGGGATCAAAAGCTTCGCCATTTGCCGTCATATGCCCTCCTTTTTGACGAAGCGTTTCATACCCGTACCAGGAAGCAATCCCTTTTTGACGATATTTACTGGCTTCTTTTTCAGACATGGGCACATACCTTTTACCTTTGACCACATAAGGTGCTTTCTTGACACGACCCTTTCGAATCGCCTCTTTCGGAGATAAATTGTCGATGGATTCAATATCGTTATTTGTCAGCGGCCAGCTTAAGGGCGCCATGACTACGACAAAACTAAACTTGCCTATTTTATATACTGTTTTTCCAACACCTTTGGTTATTTTATATGTTGTTTTTACGGTATATTTTGTAACTTTGTATGTCGTCTTAAAAATACTGCACGATAAAAAAACTAACCCTGTAAACATCAAAAGAATCCATAAAAATTTCTTATCTTTTTCAAGCCTCATCTTGCCTTATTAAAAAATCCCGTAAAAGTCGATTAAGCACATTATAAATAGGAAAATAAAAGATTCAACCCATTTGGAATAGACAAGGGGTGTAAATTTAGATGGCTCAGGCGTTTGTTAAATTTTTATCGTCTAAATACAAGAGAACAATGCAGATTCCAGTTGACCAAGATATCCCCCATAGAAATGATCAGCACCGTGAATAATTTCAAAGCGGGCATCGGGATTCCATGTGGGCAGTATTTTTTTTAGAGCATCGACCGATGCAATATCATCCCGGCTGCCGGTGATGACAAACTTTAAACCGTTCATGGCGCTTATGTCGCGAAAATCCATAAACCCTATCGGAGGTGAAACCATGGCCATATTCTCAACGCAAATATCCTCCCGAACGGCGGCATGCGCGTTTACCCAGGCGCCGAATGAATACCCGGCAAGATCTATTCTTTGCATCCCCATATCCGCAAAAAATGAGAGGGCGGCCAAAACATCCTTCTGTTCGCCGACACCATTATCATACTGCCCTCGGCTTTTTCCAACCCCCCTGAAATTAAATTTCAATGTTGAATATCCTTTTATATTATAGACATGCACGATGGTTTCAACCACCAGATTATACATATCTCCGCCGTAAAGCGGATGCGGATGGGTAACCACTGCCCCCTTATTCTCGTCTCTTTTGTTAAACAGCCCTTCTATTTCATAATCTTCTGATAAAAACTTTATTTTTTCGACCATTTACATCCCTCGAGACAAAAATCGGATTTTTATGAAACCAGCATAATATGGGAAACTTTTGGATACAACATTACAGAGCAGATGTCAAAATTCAAATTAATCAGGATGCGCGGCTAAAAAAAAATGACCGCATAATCCGCTTGACTTTTCTTAATAAAAAAATTATTATTTATACAATCAATAAAGGCCCGTTCTTAATTGGCGGACGGTTTCGTTCTGAAGGAAAGATCCATTTGTCACAGCGACAACCTGCAGTCTGGAACTATGAGAATTTTTTGAAAGGAGAGTGTCACTATGGCTAATGGAATTGTAAAATGGTTTAACAGCAGCAAAGGCTATGGCTTCATCGAGCAGGAAGATGGTCCGGATGTATTTGTTCATCATACAGGAATTAACTCAACCGGTTTCAAAACTCTTGATGAAGGCGACCGGGTTACCTTTGACATCGAGCAAGGCAAAAAAGGTCCTGCTGCTGCGAATGTTACCGTGGTTTAGTTCACCAATTTTAAATTAACTAAGGGCATTTTCCGGAAAACAGGAAGTGCCCTTATTTTTTTAGTACAGACCTTCCAATTTATTTCCGGGAGACGGCATACCCTGACATTTCAATAGATTATGGAGCCAACTGGTGATAAACTGTAAAGGCTTGGCTGGCGCGTAAATCAAGACTGCTGTTTGCTAAAATTGCCATGTCTTCCTGGTTTCAGGTGTCAGGTGTCAGAAAGCATGTTCAGTAGTAATGGCCCAGCCCTGAAGGAACGATTCATCATTTACGCCACACACTGCCGTTTCCTCAGCTAACCGCCATCCTCAAGATCCTCCACGTGCATATAGTTGTTGCTGGTCACCTCGTTTCCCCCTTAACCAATCCTTAACCCTGACACCTGAAACCTTAAAAAAGTGCTTCGGAGCCGCGGTTTGTCAATAGATAAGGATCAGCGTTTACCAACGGCCTTGATTTTACACGCGTCTGGCTGTTTGAGTATGTCAGGCTACCTTTTCAGATCATTGATCCGTTCCGTAAGCTCAGGAATAAAATCGAGTATATCATCCACAATACCAACATCCGCAACCTGAAAAACAGG
Organism: uncultured Desulfobacteraceae bacterium; assembly: GCA_964410925.1. Taxonomy (GTDB): domain Bacteria; phylum Desulfobacterota; class Desulfobacteria; order Desulfobacterales; family UBA11574; genus S5133MH16. The sequence continues at coordinate 15,057 of CAYPIW010000019.1, read as the reverse complement.
CGCTCTGGGATTCTTGTTTATAGCAATGACAAAGGGAGATCCTTTTAAACCGCCCACATGCTGAAACGCTCCGCTGATACCCAGAGCCATATAAACTTTGGGTTTTACCGTCTGGCCTGACGTACCGACCTGACGGGATTTTTCCATCCATTTTGCATCCACAATCGGTCTGGAACATGAAACATCTCCGCCCATGGCCTCCGCCAGTTCATGTATCATCTCCAGATTCTCTTCATCTTCGATTCCCCTGCCCACCGAAACCAGGATATCAGACTTGGTAATATCCACGTCACCGACTTCGGCCTCAACGATCTCTATGAAACGGCACGCACCGCCCGGCAGACCCCCTTCAATGGCTTCAGCGGTTTTGTCAATAACATTACCTTCACCGCTGGTGGTTTCATCTGCCTTAAACGATCCCGGACGCACGGTAATTACAGCACCCTCGGAAATATCGCCAAGAATATGGGTGCTGACTTGTCCGCTGTATTCCTCGCGCACGGCCTTGAGTTTTCCGTTATCAACACCTTCAAAATCCACCGCATCCGGAATATATGTCGAATCAAGCTTGATGGAGAGACCCGGTGCCAGGTCCATGCCAAAATGATCATGCGGAATCAGAACGATTCCGTGCTTTGGAAGAATACGCACCAGCATGGGTCGGAGCACCTCTGCAGTAACATAAGTCAGTGCCGGGGTATGGATTTTCCAAACCTCGGCAAAAGAACAAGCCAAGTCATTGCATACCGAATCAAGCTCACTGCCGCCACCGGCAACAACCGCCGTAACCCGGGAACCAGGATCAAGTTTCTTTGCCGCTGCAATCAGTTCCAGAGCCGTGTCATCTGCACACCCATCTTTGTGAATAATATATGCAAAAACCTGTTGGGCCATTATTTAATCCCTCCTTTGGCTTTTAAAAGTTCGATAAGTTTATCAATGATCTCATCCGTACTCCCTTCCAGAATCTCCGCGCCGTCGCCCGGCTTAGGCATAAAATAATCGAGACATTTTGTCTTTGCGCCCGCTTCGCCCAAGGATTCCGGTGAAATACCAAGATCTCCGGCAGTATAAATCGGAATATCAAGTGATGCCACTTTTCTGATTCCGCGAATGCTTACATATCGAGGTTCATTGATACCGGTCTGAATAGAAAGAACACAGGGCAGATCAACTTCATACATCTCCTGGTTTCCGCCGGCAATTTCTCTGCCCACTTTGATTTTTTTATCGTCCACAACTTCTATAAAATTTACCAGAGACGCAAAGGGCCAATCCAGCATTGCAGCCAGCATACCGCCAACCTGAGCCGCTCCGTCATCTGCCTGAGTGCCCGTCAGAATCAGGTCGTAATTTCCTCTTTTGACCTGGGCTGTTAGAATCGCTGCAATCCCTCTGCCGTCAGAACCTTCAAATGCATCATCTGAAAGCAGAATCCCTTTGTCAGCGCCCATGGCCATCTCTCTTCGCACAACTTCTTCTGCTTCTTCGTCGCCCACGGAAACAACCGTAACACTGCCACCAACCCTGTCTCGAATCTGAATGGCTTCTTCAACCGCATAATTATCCCACTCGTTCACCGAATACACGAGGTCGTCCCGGTCGATATCCGTACCGTTTTTATTGATCTCTATCTCATTCTCCGAAGGATCGGGAACCCTTTTAATACACACTAAAATCTCCATATGTTTCCTCCCGAATAGTTCCTTAATTGGGGTGTAAATCACGGCTGTTGGCAATATGAAAATCCATGTTCGTCTGCTCTACGTATTTAGCTTTGGAGAAAAGGTATCAGGTGTCAGGTGTCAGGTGTCAGGGTCAAGAAACTTGAAGAGCTGAAACCTGAAACCTGAACACTGACACCTTACGATTGAACTCAATAACCAACAATCTTGATTTACACCCCCTTAAATGTAAATTCTGGCTATCATGCAACCGGTATAATATGCCGCTCGATCAGTTCTATCAGATCAATAACTTCCACCTCTCCTTCCAGACCGCTTGTTTTAATTGCATCTTCAATGTTGAGCATGCAAAACGGACAGGCCGTAACGATCACGCTGGCACCGGCTTGTTTTGCCATGTCAACCCTTACCTGCCCCATCCTTTTTTCCTCTATGGGTTCATAAAAAAGCATCAGGCCGCCACCTCCGCAACAAAATGAGCGATCCCTGCAGTTACCCTGCATCTCGACCCTTTGAATACCCGGAATCGCATCAATAGCTTTTCTCGGATCATCATAGAGGTGGTTGTGCCTGCCAAGATAGCATGGATCATGGTAGGTATATATTTTATCCGGGTCTTCAACACACTTTAACCGAACACACCCCGATATTACGGCGTTCATTATGGTCCGGCTGATATGTTCCACCGGTGGAATCCCTTTGTAATCATTTTTTAACGCATTGAAGGCATGGGGGTCTGAAGTGATAATAGTTTTAGCCCCTGAATTGAGGATGGCATCCGTATTCCGGTTTCGCAAATCCTGAAAAAGCATCTCTTCGCCGAATCGTTTCACTTCATGACCACTGTCTCTTTCCTCCGGTCCCAGTATTCCGAAATCAATTCCCGCTGCATCAAGAAACCGGGCGGCAGCCCTGCCGATTTCCTGTATCCTGTCATCATATGACGTAACACTGTCAACAAAATAGAGCGTATCCGCCGTTTGGTTCTTCCCAAGAATTTTCACCTGAAAATCTTCGGACAAATCTTTTGTCCAGTCTGCACGCTTTTTTTCCATTTTGCCGTAAGGGTTCCCTCGTTTTTCAATGGCGCTTAGCGCCTTTTGCAGAGATTGCGGCACCATCCCTTCATCCACCAGGCCTCTTCTTAAATCAACAATCTTGTCGATATACTCGATAAAGAGCGGACACTCTTGTTCACAGGCGCCGCATGTGGTACACGACCAGATCTCATCTTCCTCCAGTACAAGGCCCATCAAAGGCCGGTCATTTGAAGGTTTGCCCATCAGCGGATATTTGCTGAATGAATGGTCACGGCACTTAATGGATATAAACCTCGGAGAAAGCGGACGACCCACGGCATTGGCAGGACAGTGGTCGGAGCACCTCCCGCAATCTGCACACGAATAAAAATCGAGCATATGTTTCCATGTAAAATCCTCGAACTTCTTGACTCCAAAGGATTCCAGTTCGTCAAGATCTTCATCCTCAACCCCCCATTTCACCGGTTTTACCGAACCCTTGTCCAGTTTCATAAAAAATACATTGGGCAGAGAGGTAATCACATGAAAATGCTTTCCCAGGGGTAAAAAACACAAGAAAAAGAAGAAAATGAGCTCATGTGAAAAATAGGCGCCCAGATGTAAGTCCTGAAGGGTATGGACCGGTACACCGCTTAGAATATGCGCGGCAAACCATGTTCCGGTCATTGGGACCAGAATCTCGGTTTCAAATCCCTTTTGGATTTCGGCCGCAACCCGGCTCCCTTCAAAAAGCATATCACACGTCACCAGTCCGATAATTAACAGCAGCACCAGCACAGCCTCCCAGGTATATTCTTTTCCATACCTGGGAGGCACTGCATATCGTTTGGGTTTTACGATGATCCGGCGGTACAGTGCGGCACCACAGCCCACCAGAACAAATGTTCCCGCTAAATCCTTAAGAACCGTGTAAATCTGTCCGGCGGTACCGCTCATCCCCGGCAGCACATAATTGCTTGACAGTCCCAACATCACCAGCGTTATGGATCGAAGGGACAGAATTACGAATCCCGCAAAGATAATAATATGAATAATTCCGGCATCCATGTACCTGGGATGCCGGTACTGCCCCATAGCATATTTTATCATCTTGAAAAAACGAGTGACCGGACGATTAAATCTTGGGTCCGGATACGCTTTAACCATCGGCTTTAGCCGAAGCGCAATAATATAAGTAAATATTCCAACACCGGCAAGAGGTATGATCAATGAGAAAATCACGGCGGGAATTCCCAAAACAGTTGCCTCAGCCGGAGAAATCAAAGGTGCTTCCATGGTCTAATTTTCCATTCCTTAAATGTTCATAACTTTTTAACAGACTCATTTTAACAGACTCATTTTTTAAATAACAAGAGAAAGTTGTGTTTTTCAATATAATTCAAACTCAATTAAATATATAAAACTGACGAAAATTACAAGCTTTCTTGACAAATATCCATTTTCATCATAACAGTGTCCTGGTGGCGAAAAAAAAGAAGGAGAGCATGGCAAAACAAATTACATATAAAGACAAACCCTGGGTAACCAGTTATGAAAAAGGTGTTCCTGAAAAAATAGACTATGAGAAAATATGTCTGCCGGAAATTCTGGAAAGATCTGCCCGCAGGTTTCCCAACAAGATGGCTCTCCTTTTTCAGGGATACAAAATTACCTTTCGTGAACTTAATGATATGTCAAACCGTTTTGCCGCCAGGCTTCATGATTTTGGCATTGATAAAGGAGATAGCGTCTCCATTCTTCTGCCAAACGTTATTCCATGTGTTGTGGCCTATTATGGCATATTAAAGATCGGAGCCATAGCGGTTATGAATAATCCTTTGTATTCAGACCGGGAACTTGAATATCAATTCAATGATTCCGACTCAAAACTACTCGTTACCATAGATCTTTTAGCAAATCGCATGATTGATCTGAGGCCGAAAACAAAGATAAAACAGATTATCTATACCTCTATCGGTGATTACCTTCCGTTCCCTAAGAATATATTGTTCCCCTTTGTGGCCAAAAAGAAAAACCTTGCTGCTGATGTAAAACCCGCTGAAAATGTTTATCCGTGGAAAGACCTTCCCACAAAAACTCCTTTCCGTGTACCTGAAGTTGAACTTACCTTTGATGATATCGCTATGTATCAGTATACCGGGGGAACCACCGGTATTTCAAAAGCAGTTATGATTACCCACGGAAACCTGAGCACGCAGGTCCAGCAGATTGGTGCATGGTTTCCGACCTTCGACAGCAATGAGATCATGTTGGGGGCGCTTCCTTTCTTTCATGTGTTCGGCCTAACCACGGCAATGAATTTGGCCATATTTCTGGGATGGGGAAACATTCTGGTTCCAAAACCCCAGCCCGATGCGTTGCTTGAAGTGATTAGAAAATATAAACCCTCATTTACCCCGCTGGTACCCACCATGTATATCGGGATACTCAATAATCCGGCCATTGACAAAATCAACCTGACGTCCATAAAAGGATGTTTTTCCGGAAGTGCACCGCTCCCCCTTGAAATTATAAGAGATTTCGAAGACCGGACCGGTGCCGTAATCGTTGAAGGGTTCGGTCTTACGGAGGCATCACCGGTGACCCATGTAAACCCTTTTGCCGGCGGGAAACGAAAAGCCGGAAGTGTCGGAATCCCCATTTCCGACACGGAATGCCGTATTGTCAGCCTTGATGACGGCAACACAGATGTTCCGGTCGGCGAATCCGGTGAATTGCTTGTTAGAGGTCCCCAGGTCATGAAGGGCTACCGAAACAATCCCGAAGAAACCGCCAATACCCTGACAGACGGTTGGCTCCACACCGGAGATATCTTAAAAATGGATGAAGACGGGTACTTCTATGTTGTTGACCGAAAAAAGGATATGATTATATCCGGTGGGTGTAACGTATATCCTCGGCACATTGAAGAAGTATTTTATGAAAATCCCAAAATTCAGGAAGCCTGTGCCATCGGGATTCCGCACCCGACCCGCGGCGAAGCGGTCAAAGTCTTTGCAGTGCTCAAACAAGGGAAAACCGCAACCCAGGAAGAACTTATCGAATTTTGCACTGACAAAGTGGCCAGATATAAGCTTCCCACAGAAATTGAATTCAGAGATGATCTGCCCAAAACCAATATGGGAAAAATTTTAAAAAAGGAACTCAGGGAGGAGGAAATAGCGAAACGAAAAAAAACAGCATAACCACACCTTCCAGGTGATTGGTAATATATTTTGTGCTTTTTATGGTAAAAAATTTTATCGGGGAAAAAATAATGATCCAAGATTTGTCGGGGAAGGTCATGCGGTTCAGATGGCTGATTTTTATTATACTTGCACTGGCCTATTTTTTTGTTTATTTTCATCGTCTTTCGCTGTCCGTGGTCGCCAATGATTTGATAACCGATTTTCAGACAACCGCGAGTGTTATGGGCTTTCTGGGCTCCGTTTACTTTTATTGCTATGCGGTTATGCAATTTCCCGCCGGGCTCCTCTCGGACTCATTGGGTCCCAGGAAGTCCGTAACTTTTTTTTTAATCATCGCTTCCGCCGGAAGCATTATTTTTGGGTTCGCTCCCAGCATAAAAACTGCTTTTATAGGAAGAGTCATGGTGGGAGTGGGGGTTTCCATGGTCTTTATCCCCACCATGAAAATTTTTTCCCGGTGGTTTCGGCCTCATGAGTTTGCTTTCATGACAGGCATTCTAAATGCGGTGGGAGGAATGGGGGTTCTGGCGGCCACGTGGCTTCTTGCCGTAATGACACTGGTTTTCGGATGGCGCATCTCTTTCGAAGTTATTGGGTGCTGCACGTTCGTTATCGTGGCTCTGGTATGGCTTATTGTCAGAGACCGGCCGGAAGATAAAGGCTGGCCTTGCCTTGCTGAAATCGATAAAGAGACCGGTCAGGCCTACCGGCCGTTCCAGCAGATACCGTTGCTGGAAGGAGCCCGACGGGTGGTATGCGAAAAATATTTCTGGCCGGTGGCCATTTGGTTCTTTTTTGATTGCGGAGTATTTTTCGGTTTTGGAGCACTATGGGGCGGACCTTATCTTATGCATGTTTATAAAATGACCCGGGCTCAGGCCGGCGCGGTTCTGAGTATGATTGCCTGGGGCATGATTGTCGGAAGTCCCCCTCTGGGATTTTTTTCCGACAAAATAATGAAAAGTCGCAAGAAGCCTTTTATGTTGTGTAATTTAGTACTGGTAATAGAGCTCGTCATCCTTAGCATTTATCCTGCCGGCCTGTCACGGATTACGCTGTATATCCTGTTTTTTGTTTTTTCCGTATGTTCGTCATCTGTTGTAATCCTTGGATTTACCATTATTAAAGAGCTTTTCCCCACAGAAATTGCCGGGACCTCAACCGGTTTTGTAAACCTCTTTCCTTTTTTAGGCGGTGCTGTGTTTATGCCACTTTTGGGGCAAGTTTTAGATAGTTATCCCAAATCTCTTGCAGGGGGATATTCCCTTAAGGCCTACTCAATGCTTATTTATATTCTTTTGTGCGCCTCTGTTTTATCACTGTTTTGCACCTTCCTGACAAAAGAGACGTTTCAAAAATAATTCGTGCCAACCCTTCCTATGGGATACAAATTCTTTTCAATGCAATTAACAGTAATTCCTTGACAGGCCGATACCATCAGAAAGCTGTTTAACTCAAATTGATTCGTGTCCATCCATAAATGAGGATTTTTGTTCAGGATCAAGCCTCCGGCCCCGCTTCTTTCCGAGGCGTAGGATCGTAACTCTACGAGCCGGAGGCCAGCCCGCAGGGCTTACAGGCCGGAGGGTAGGGCCTGCGCCCCGGAGGGCATGTGAAAAAAATAACCGCAGATATATATTTGATATTTCGAGGATTATTTTTTGAACATAACCCCATAGAAACAGGCTCCGCATTTCACAGGACAGGCTTAGAGATTGGGCAAAAAGACCATTTATGGATGGGGACTATTAAGACCGGACCGGTCAGCAGGAGGCACGTCATGTCGAGCTGCAATTGCAGGATTCTGAGACCGGCGCAAGATCGATGTTATCCTGAATCTGAACCCGGGAAGGTTCTTGCTCGGTGGGTGTAAATCTTGCCTTAATTACCCGGAATACCGGTTTTATCGAAATGAATATAATGATCAACGTCCCGATCAGACCCGCCCACGCAGGTATGATTTCAGAGGTCTGACCGATCATGGCCTGGGCAGATAGGCCGAACCACGCATAAATCTGATCAACAACGAGTCCGAAAAAGACCGCTGATATGGCGATGGTGGTCAGGTAAATCGCGGTTGCCCGTCTTCCCAAAACCTGCGTTAAAACCGTCAGAGAGGCGATATTGGTGGCCGGACCGGCAAGTAAAAATACCAGAGCGGCACCGGGGCTGACACCTTTTAAAATCAGGGCGGCCGCAATTGGAGTGGAAGCGGTTGCACAAATATATAAGGGGATACCTAGAGCCAGCATCAGCAGCATGGCAGGTAGACCGGTTCCCAGATATGTTCTGAATACATCATCCGGAATGAGCACGGTTATGATTCCGGCCAATAAAATGCTGGCGAAAAACCAGGTGGCCAGATCACCCCAGAGATCCAAAACAGCAAAGCGAAATCCCGCCCCAAGCTTTTCCAAAAACGTATGATGATGCTTGTGCACTTCGGGTGAGCAGTTGACGCCATCGCAGCAACCATCCACCGGACAGGTAAGGTCCGGTATAATTCTGGTGCTGGTGAAATTAGGGTTAAAAAGGTTTTCAGCAATACCGGCCGCCGAGGCCGTGACAAACGCCACAAATGGACGCATCACCGTCATGATGGGATCCAGTAAGGCATAAGTTATGGATATGGAATCTACGCCGGATTCCGGAGTGGATATGAGAAATGCGGTGGTTGCCCCATTGTTGGCACCTTGTTTCCGCAGCGACACGGCTGCGGGTAGCACACCGCAGGATCACAACGGTATGGGTATACCCAGAATGGCCGCTTTAAAAACAGAAATAAACCGGCCCTGTCCGAGGTGTTTGGCCACTGATCCCGGGTTGAGAAATACGCGTAACCCTCCGGCGACCATCAAACCGAAAATAATATACACCGATGAGTCAACAAGAAGATCCCACGATGTCGTGAGCATATTAACTATAAAGTTCAACCTGATTTAACCTCCTTACAGGTCATTATGTATCAAAATCGATTTTCCCATAAAAACCCGGAATTCGTCTATCGATAAGAAATTTTCCTTACTCCGTCGCCCCCTGGATTTGACAATCTTTTTTCAAGCGAACGCGGAAGACATATATGGAAATCAGAAAAAAAGCCAGCGCGATCACAAGTCCAAAAACAGGAAGAACAGTGAAACCGCTCACCATAAACACAATTGATATCAAAAGAAAAAACAGCCCCAACCCTAATTTTGATAATCTTTCAAATAAACACAAATTTTCCATAATCATACCTCCTTTCATGGAGAATCAATCATAGAAAATATATACCACAAAGTGTCATGTGTCAAGGTGTTCAAAAGTCATATCCGAGTTCGAAAATATTTCAACATCCATAAGACGGATTGTCAAATAACACTATTTATCCCTGATCATTTCCAGAGTAATCAAAATTTGCCGGAATCTATTTTTTTGCAAAGAAATTCCAGCTGTTTTTGCAAGGGACCGTTTTCCTTTATTCCCTTCTCGACGATACCAATGGAATGGAGGGCTGTGGCATGATATCTGTTGAAGCTTTTCCCTATCGCCTGAACCGGAGAATCCGTATATCTGCGCGAAAGATAAATCGCGATCTGCCTCGGGCGAACAATGGATTGCTTGCGGGAAGGTGACACAATCTCTCCGATGGAAATGTTGTAATGTTTGCAAACCAGTTTCTTGATGACATCTATGGTAATATTCTTCCGCTGCCGTGCAATAGTCTTGACAACACTTTCCGCAAGCCCAAGGTCAATGGGGGCTCCTAAAAGATTGGATTTTGTTGTGACTCCTATAAGGCCGCTTTCAAGCTGTCTTACATCGTCTGTGAGTTCAGCAGCCAGGTAATCGATTACTTCCTCGGACACGACATCCCCGTTAAGAGATGCTTTTTTCTTCAGTATCCGGACCCTTGTGCTGAAATCAGGGGGATCGATGTTTGAAATGAGGCCGCAGGAGAGGCGCGATCTTAATTTATCATCAAGTTTCGGGATATCTGCCGGAAGATAGCAACTTGAAAAGATTATTTTCTTTCCGGCTTCAAACAGCGTATCAAGGGTAAATGCAAGCTCGATTTGGGTGCGCTCCTTGCCCCCGAGATAATGCACGTCTTCAAGCAGCAATACGTCACATTGATTCCTGTATTTTTGCTTGAAAGCATTGATGGAATTGTGCTGATAAGCATCAACCATTTCATTGCTGAAGTCCTCTGCGGTCATATAATAGACACGGTCCGTGGAATGTTTGGACAGGATGTGATGCCCTACGGCCTGAGTAAGATGACTTTTTCCCAACCCTGTCTTTGAGAGTAAGAACAAAGCATTATGGGCACCATTATTTCGAGAAGCCATTGACAGGGACGCTGAATAGGCAAAGTCATTATTCTCTCCGACCACAAAACGATCAAAGGTAAAATCTTTTTTCAAGAAACGACCGTTGTTTGGAAACACATTTATACCGGGAAGCAACAGCTGAGGAATTTCATCTGCTTTCGGTTTTGGGAGGGTGTTTGTTGGAGAAATATCGATGGAAAGCCGGCATGATTTTCCTAAAACTTTCTTTATTTCGGATTCTATCAGGGTACCGTAATGCTCAAGAACCCGCTTCCTGGAAAAAAAGTTCGGGGAACAAAGCACCATACTGCTTTCATCACATCTTGCTACCTGAAGTGGCTCAACCCACATCCAGAAACTGTGACCAGGAATCCGTGACTTGATCGAAGTTTTTACCTCATTCCAGGCTTTATTCATAACCGTCGAAATTCTTTTCTGTATTGTTAATAAAAATCTAACTCTGCTCTTTTAGAGGGAAATAATAGGCGAAAAAGCAACTAAATCAATCGTTTTAGGGGTATTATTGAAGTTTAAAAGAAAACCGATGTAATACCAAATAAAGTTGCAGCTTATCTACATGACAGGTTGTTTTATGTCAAACCTAATAATTCCGGTTTTTCATTTTTTTATTAACAAGATATCAACAAATTATATATTATTGATATAATTGAATTATATTTCTTAAAACCAGCAAATGTTTTTAAACACAAGCTTTTACAAATGCCAAATTTCTACAGGCATTTCAAGCATGTCCAACCTTTAACTTAAGTTATTGACAATAATTAATTCTTCAAATTACTCCCATTTTCATTGATTTTCTGATGGTTTCATTTTTTTTATTGAGACGTTCTTCTATCATGCGGGTAAGAACCAACTCCGGTTATATTAAAGAATTTGTGCAATGACAGAAAGATATATTTTTAATCTTTTTAATAAACATTGTATTTTCGGATATCATAAGGGCAAATTTTTCGAAGGAAATTTTTATTTTTTTTTGCAATTTTTCAAGAGATGAAATATAGGTATCGGAAATATACTTTAAGGTACACGAATGAAATTTGTTGCAGAATCGAGTAAAGCGGACTGAACATTCAGGAAGGCTATCTTCCCTTTTAACAATACCTGATAAGAATTCATCCATTTGGTCCAAGTAAAGGAGGGTATCATGTCAGATCCGACCAACCATCTTCATAACAGGCTTCGCGCACTGGCTCAGAACCTTTGGTGGACGTGGCATCCGGAGGTTATTCGTCTCTTCACAGACTTGGACGCGCATCTTTGGCGACAGTTGAGCCACAACCCCATTGCTTTTTTGAATCAGATTACACCCGAACAAGTCGAGAAACGATCGGCTGAACTGGTACTTCACAGCCGGATCAATTACGCCTTCCGGAGGCTGAATGAATATATGGAAAAGCATAAGACATGGGGGTCTGTGAATTGCAGCAATCTTCACAACCGGCAGGTCGTCTATTTTTCCGCCGAGTTTGGCTTACATGAATCCATACCAATCTATTCCGGGGGGTTGGGTATTTTGGCGGGAGATCATCTTAAAAGCGCTTCTGATTTGGGAATTCCCTTAATCGGGATAGGCCTCCTTTACCATCAGGGGTATTTCAGCCAAAGATTGAACAAGGACGGTTGGCAGGTAGAAGATTACAGAGATCTGGATATCAACACATTGCCCTTGCAAACCGTTACGGATGCAAACGGTCATCCTTTGGTCGTAAGAGTTGATACCCGGAGCGGATCCCTCCAGGCTCGGGTTTGGCAACTGCAGGTGGGACGGATTCGTCTGCTGCTTCTGGATTCCAACGTAGAGGGCAATTCAGTTGAAGATCGCGAATTAACTTCACGACTTTACGGCGGGGACAATAAATTTCGTATTCGACAAGAACTGCTGCTGGGGATCGGTGGCGCTCGCATTCTGCAATCGCTGAACAATTTACCAGGAGTGCTACATTTAAACGAAGGACACAGCGCCTTTGCCATCCTCGAAGAGATCCGCCGGGTTATGGAATACGACCAGATCCCATTTCACCGTGCTCAACGACGCGTATCGCTGTACACCGTGTTTACCACACATACTCCGGTTCCGGCCGGCCACGACCGATTTTCGCCGGATCTCGTTGAAGAGAATCTCGGCATATTCCGTGAAAAACTGGGACTTTCTCAAAATGATTTTATGGCATTAGGACGCGTCAACCCAGGAGACTCTTCAGAACCTTTTTGCATGACGGTGTTGGCGTTGAAAAACTCGCGCCAGGCCAACGGAGTTTCGGCGATACACGCGGATGTCAGTCGCCGGATGTGGCATCCTCTCTGGCCTGAGAGGCCTGAAATAGAAGTTCCCATCGGCCATATTACCAACGGAGTCCATGTACTGTCATGGCTGGCGCCCCAAATGCACAAACTTCTGGAAACGCGACTATCGCAAGATTGGTCAACCCGGATGGTGCAGCCCGATGTCTGGGAGAAAATAGACGAGATTGATGATGGAGAGTTGTGGGAAACCCACCAGAACCTGAAGACGAGTCTCATTCAGTTTGTCCGCCGGCGGTTACTTTTGCAGGCGAACCGTTTGGGCCATCGAAAAATAGTTCAACGGATCGAGCAAATTCTGGATCCGGATGTTCTCACAATTGGTTGTGCACGCAGGTTTGCCACTTACAAGAGAACAGATCTGATTTTGACCCAACTCGAACGTCTGGAGAAACTGATCGGATCTGCTCGTCAACCGATACAGATTATTTTTGCCGGCAAGGCCCATCCCCGGGACGACCAGGGCAAGCTGGTTTTACAACGTATCGCAAAATTCAGCTATAATCCCGAATACATGAGACGAATCGTTTTCATCGAGGACTACGATTACAACGTAGCCCGTCATTTAGTACAAGGCGTAGATGTGTGGCTGAACAATCCCAGACGACCCCTCGAAGCTTGCGGCACAAGCGGACAGAAAGCAATTCTCAATGGATGTCTGTCCCTTTCGGTTCTGGATGGCTGGTGGAATGAAGCGTACGACGGAAGGAACGGTTTCGTCATCGGCGACGGCGGTATGCATAACGACCCGAACATACAATATCAGCGAGACGCCGATCATCTGTATAACGCACTCGAGAAGGAAGTGATTCCCTGCTATTACGACCGGGACACCGACGGAACTCCACATCTCTGGGTTCAAAGGATGAAAAGGTCTATGCAAAGTCTCGGTCGGCGCTTCAATGCGGATCGAATGGTCAAGGATTATGCCGAACATTGTTATCTGCTGGCGGCAAGCGCCACCTCAGTTGAAATAAGGTAGCATCCTTTTCTGTCAACCGTGCACATACTTATATGCGGCATCAGATTTTTATAGTCCTGCTCGGCCTGGGCCGGATGAAGTTTTTCAAAAATGTATCGCAGATAATTGATGGCTTTGCCCAATAGCCCTTTCGGCGGAGTGCCCTGCTGTTTTGATGACGGCCGGACTTAAATGCCTCTAACACCGGCTTGGTACAAACTTTACTTCACGCACTTACCCAAAATGAACAACCCGAGCCACTCCTCGTCCATTTTTTCTACATCTTGCAGAATGTTTTCAAGACGACTTTTGAGAACCTTTTCTTTGTCAGGATAGCCGGCATAATAAACGATGGCAATCGGCATGTCCGAAGCATAGTATTTTTCAAGTTTTGCGACGACTTTAGTGATTGAACTAAGAGACATATACCACACCATGGTCGTTTCATACTTTGACAAATCTTTTAAAATATCATCATTTTTTTCCCAGTTTTCACCGAAAAGGGATTGCGGCGAGGTCAGAAGCACAAAACGTACGTCTTCAGGCGTAAAGCTTTGTTTCAGAGCTGCTCCGGCGGCATTGAAAGCACCCATTCCGGGAACCACTTCAAACAGGGATGGATCAAATCCTTCAAGCAGATAGTGAAGCGATGGGCCATAAACGCACGGATCGCCACCATCCATCATGACAACGGTTTTACCGTCATTGATTTTTTGGAGCACAAATTTCTGGACTTCCTTCCTGCGCATTTCAATCTCATCGGCCCAGGCCCCGGGATCCGAGCGCTTCAAATGTTTGGCTTTTTTATCAAAGACTCTCTTCCACGGGTCAAAAGCGATCTTTGACGGGTCTATGGTGCGGCCGAAGGCGGCAAACCTCTCGGGAATCCTGGGGGAACACAGCAACACATCCGCTTTTTCAACAATTTCAAGCGCCCTCGGAGCCGTCAAATTCGGTCCGGCGGGCCCCATACCGACCACATATAATTTTCCTTTTACCTGGGCCAGGATCGAACAGGGTACGAACACGGTCAGGGTCACGAAAATAACGCCGATTAACATATGTCTACATCTATCCATTCGGGAATTCCTCCTATATATCTTTCCGTAGTTTTTCTCCCAAGCAGTCCGGGAGGTTTGTGATTGACGGTTGTCCGGAACACAGCCAAATCAGAACTCGAACTTCACTCCGCATGTATATATCGCCCCGGGCGCGATGGTGTCTGAGGTCGAAAGCGATTTGAAAATCGTGTATTCTTCATCGAATATGTTTTCTGCATTCACGTAGAGCGTTGCGTAATCGAAAAGCCTGCGGGAGATCGCCACGTCTACGGTCCAATAGTCTTTTGTTTTCAAGGTGTTTTCATTCTCATAATAGATGTCGGCGTAATAATTGGTAACCAGTGAGATGTTGACGAGCTTCGGGTTTTGATACCGGACTCCGAAATGAACATTATGCCGGGGATCGTTGGGCAGATAGTTGCCTTCCAGGTCGGCGTTATTTTCGTCCTTCTCAATTGTAGAGACATTGTAGGTGTAATTGGCAAAG
>CAYPIW010000018.1:0-10077 GCA_964410925.1 uncultured Desulfobacteraceae bacterium | reverse complement strand
AAGCATTATTTTTTATCTAAATGTTTATTATATTTGTTATTAAAGACTATTGAATGGTAACCGGAGACGTCAGTATGCGCCTATCATTTTCTTTTAATCTCAGTGTATACGCTATTTGTATCGATGGAGCCCAATTAACTTGTTGATATTCCTATGTAAAACTCCTCACAGGGCGTAAGGGAACCCAAGTTCTTAATAAACTCAAGCTAGATTTCTCCTTAAGAATTCAATCCGCCATTAAGGGTCAAAGGCAGACTTGACCCCTTTATTACACCAAGTATGGTCGGAGTCAGAAATATGATGCTGAATTTCGTGCCGCCGAAAAACAGACCCGGAAAGAAAAACTGAATATCTGGGGTGATCCTGAGCTTACCAAGAAATATTTACGGCTAAAATCCAAGTGGGGACAAAGCGGAAAAAATTAAAGCAGAAAAACTTTAGTCATAAAAAGGAAAATATCACCATGAAAATATTGGGATTAGAGGGAAGTCCGAGGGAAAACGGAAACACTGAGAAACTTGTTAAAACAATTCTTGAAGGTGCCAGAGAAAATGGTGCCGAAACAAAGTTTTACAAGCTCACCAAAATGAATATCTCTCTTTGCCTGGGATGTTTCAACTGTAGAGAAACCGGCATCTGTGTTACTGATGATGACATGCAGGTTCTACATAAAGAGATACAGGATTCAGATGCAATAATCCTTGGTTCACCTGTATATATGTGGCAGGTATCAGGACAAACAAAGCGGTTTATGGATCGTCTTGTACCGTTTATCAAACCGGATTTCACAACTCGATTAAAAGGAAAGAAAAGAATCTTTATGGTCTTCACCCAGGGGAATCCGGACAAAAATATCTTCCAGCCTTACTTTGAATATCTTGAGAATCTGTTTTCATTTTTACACTACGATGTTAAGGGCACAATTGTAGCCACTGGAACGATAGCTACGAATGATATCCTTCAGCAAGCAGACGTGCTTGAAAAAGCAAGGGAAATCGGTAAGATTTTATCAGCATGATTCAAAAGGTTCATCACAAGATGCTAAATTAAAAGACGTTGTGTTCTCGGATATCATAAGGGCAAACTCATCATGGAAGGTTTCATTTTTTGCAACTTTGTGAGAGATGCGATATATGTAGGGTAAATTGAGGTAGTTAATACTGTTGTAATATCAAGATCATAAAAGTTTTTACAAACCGGAATTTCGTGAGATCGTCTCAATATCTCAGAAAATGCCAGAGATAAGATACCGATTAGATATGTCAGAATTTCAGAGGCAAATCTGAGTCAAAATTTTTCCATTATTTTCTGTAAGCCCATTACAAATCCTTCTGGTCAATCTGGCTATTTTTCATGTATAAATTTTTGAGTATGTCGGCATAATATGATATAGGGATTACAAAATTTGCTCAATAGAATATATTTTCTTTGCAGAGAAAAAAACTAAATCAACGTCACCGTCAACGTGTACCAGAATAATTCAAAAAACAATACCCGGAGAGACCGTAATCATTCATCCAGCTATGAAAAACTATTGTGGTTCAGACGATTAGAATAAAAGGCGTAACTATATAATGGAGCCATTTTACAACAAATTTCCAAAAATAGCGAAAAAAGAAACCCGAAGCATCACTATACTTAAAAAAGGGAGTTTCGGCTCTTTACCGGCGGATCACTATACGTTTTTGGAGCTTTACTGCAGTGAGGAAAACTGTGATTGCAGAAGAGTAATGATTTCCGTCATTTCTGAAAACGAAAACAAAATCGTCGCCACCATCAATATGGCTTTCGATTCAGATAGCGATGACCCCGGACCTTTTTTAGACCCTATCAATCCTCAATCCGCTTATTCAGACGATTTAATCAAATTTTTCGTGGAATTGATCAACCATGATCCTGAGTATTTAATTCGCTTGCAGCGCCATTACGTCATTTTCAAGGAAAAGGTAGACGGAAAGGCTTATGAGGGCAGGCCGTTTGAAACATCAGGGAAATCGAGGCGTGAAATCAAGAAGGTTATGCCGTTTTTTTCGGATGTATTGAAAAAACAGAGCACCGGAGTAAAGAACCCGTCCATAGCGGATAAGACGATAAAGGTCGGAAGAAACAAGCCATGTCCCTGCGGGTCCGGGAAAAAGTATAAAAAATGCTGTTTGCTTAAATCGCAAAACGAGGCAGGCAGCGCCAGCCCTACTAAAAAAACAAACTCATCATCACCAGATACCAGGCATAAGACCGAATCTGATGGCGCCTCCATAACAAGAGCTGACCTGGATCTGGCCAAATCATTAATAAAGACGATCGTCGGACGACTGAAAACAAGCAAACAGGAAGACCCAATCGACCAGAATATTCAGGAACAACTCAAAACAAATTCAGGAATTGTTTTTCCATTGCTGCGATTTTTGATTGAGGCATCTGCTCCCAAAGAAAAATCGCCGTGCTTTTCTGATGAGTACGATGCATGCCTAATGTTATTGGAAGAAACGCTTGTTGAACTTCGATATTCCATGGAGCGAAAACGCCAATGGGCTATTGATTTGGTTGAAGATTTCCAAAAACGAATTGTGGCAACGGTTTTTCATCCACACGTAGAGCTCAATGTTCAAGACGACATCATAAGAGTTCTGTATAACGCTAAATTGCCGGTCGATTCTGAAATCTGCGCCAAAAGGGATCTTCTAATGACTCGTTGTTTTACCGAACTTGACGTGAAACCGGATATCGGAAGGCTGTTTAACGCATTGATTGCAAAAGGGATTGAAAATCCGTTCGACCTGTATGAAGCCATAATTCCCGAAATCGATATGCTGCCGGACAGGGGCCATTTGGTTGTTGCTTTAGAAATGATGCAAGCGGAAAATCTCCTAGTCCGAGAATCAGCAGCGCTTCTGATGCTTCATCCAGAGAAAAGAATCCGAACGGATATACAGGCGTTATTTAATAGCATGGTCAATCCGGAAACGATCACCCCGGCAACATTGCGTCGAATTATCGGGTTTAGAAACTGGATTCACGCCAGCGAACAGGACGGCATCGATACACTTGTTAAAAAAATACGGTTGTCTCGGGTTGAATGTACACCCATTCCGAAGGTTCAACCCTATCAATTGAACGCTTCCGCTTTTGACGGCTCCGGAATGTCGGCTTTTTCCTCTATAAACAAAACAAAAAAACGATATGTGTTAACCGGTATTCTGGCCAAACAGGAAGAAGGCATTCGTGAGGTAGTTGTCTATCCTGGTTTAAAAAAAGCCGACGTGAGATCAATAATAAATCGATTGACTTCAGAAACAGTGGCATTCCCTGTAACAACAGAATATACGAACCAAATGGTTTCCCATTTTATCCAGATCGGATTACAGCATAAGAATCCGCCACCGCCCGCCCTGCTTCATGCGGCTGAATCGATGGGAACCTATTACTGGATACCCAAGGCAATTGATATTGATCACGAATTCAATATGCTGTCAGCTGAGGCTGACGTGGATAACCTGACAACAGACGAGATTCAGAAGATAATTGAGCAAAGCGGAACCTGGCCGTTTACAATGCCTTTTGCCAACTCTTGGTTCGAAGATGATTCGCCTATCGATGACATCCTTAAGCAGGCGAATATAACTTCTCGAAAGATAGATAAAAAAACCATGGAAGGCCTCATGTTGGAAATTCTAAACAACATCATTCTGAAAAAATATGATGTCTGGCGTGAACGGCTGCTGTTCATGACGATGCATGCAAAGGCTTGCAAGGGCAGCAGCCCGCTCCCATGGCTATATTTCTTCGTTGTCACCCGTGAATTCTGGAAGGAATCTGATCTCTCAAACACACCATTATTGTTTGCAATTGCGCAATGGTCTATCATTTCGGCACATCGGCGTTTAAGGGAATTTCCGAAGTAAAAACAACCTACTGATAAGAGCATGTCGGTGTATCCATAGGAAAGGTAAATGAAAAAGCTCAAAAAGAAAAAGCGGCGAACATATAAAACCAAACTGAAGCAAAATCTCAAACTATCAGAAATGGTAATAAATTTTGCCGGAGACTACATAGATCTGGGGGAGACACTTCAAAGGAAGCTATGCTATCTGAACGGAGCTTGCATAGCATGGAATATTTCACTTTTACCGGAAGGTGAAAGGAAGGATGCAATAGATTTTTTCATGGAGCAATATAAAACATCTAATCCGGGCATTGACGACACAGAAGATGTAAGAAAGGACATTGAAACATTGATTGAAGAAAAATTGCAGCTCTATCCAAATGAAAGAACTGGAATCGTAAACGCAAAAATAGTCGAAGATGCAAATGGGAAAAGGCATGTTATTGTTGCATCTGTACGGAATAATTAGAATTAATTTAATTTCGATAAAAAACCGTTTTAGAATGGGCAACAAAAGAAAACGAAAGAAGAAAAGTTTTTCTGTAAGCGCTAAAGACATCTATGAGCGGGGAATGGATCTCTATCTTGACAAATATGATTATATAGCAGCTCTAAAGTTTCTTCTGCGAGCGGCAAAAGCCGGATATAAACCAGCCTATGGAGAGATCGGAATAATTCTGTATAGAGAAAAGCATGAAACTGACAAAGCTGAAAAATGGTTTAAAAAGGCCGAAAAAATGAATTCCTTGTTTCCATCAGCCGCTTATGAATATGGTATGTTATTTTACTTAGAAAAAGGGGATTGGAAAACCGGTTTAGAGTATTTATTCCGGGCGGCTGACCAAGGCTGTGAATTGGCCTGTGGAGATATAGGATCCATCCTCTATAATGAACAAAACATGATAGATGAAGCGGTATTGTGGTTCAAAAAAGCTGAAGAAGCAAATTGTCTCTTGGCTCCTGCTGCATACTACTATGCACTTATCTTGCAGCTTGAAAAAAACGATTGGGAGCAAAGCCTGAAATATTTCCAGAAGGCAGCTATAGAAGGATTTGATTTGGCTTTTGGAGAATTAGCTTCGGCATTATATCTTCAAAAAGGCGATATAGATGAAGCAGAAAGATGGTTTAAGAAAGCAGAAGAAGCTGGTTGCCTTTTTGCGCCGAATGCCTATGAATACGGTATGCTTTTGATTGAAGAAAGAGGCGATATCGATAGGGGAGAGCACTATTTAGACATGGCAGCTAAAGATGGGTATTAAGAAATGAGGTGCGCACAATCTGCAGCAAGGCTCACGGATAGTTGTAATCGTTCTAGATTTTCGGTGTCATCATAACCCGGTTTCTTGGTGAAAACTGCAACGATGTATTGGTAAAAAACATTGTTGACCATGTAAACAGCCCTCTGAGATCATTGCTATAAAACGCACGGTTTTTTCCATCAAAATATTCTGTGTCGCATAACGATATCTGTAAAGGGACCAAATTGCGGATGCCTAATTGAGAACACACGAATTTGATCTGTTTCAGATTGTGAGATAACTCCCAGTGATTAAAAGTAAACGATGCACAAAATATTAGATTGGACACTTTAAAAATAATCAGGGTTTGATATTTACAGTCGGAGTTTGATATTCATTGGTTTTAGCGGATTTCAGGGATTAGCAAGATGTGTTACGTTTTGAAAACGAAGATTTTAACGGGAATTATTCTAAAAAGGGGAATTCTATGGAAGAAAACAGTACTATCGAGATACTAAAGCAGGCAATTCTGCTAGAAAAAAGAGGCAAGGCTTTTTATCAGAATGTTGCCGAAAGGACCGAAAACAGGGCTGCAAGGGATGTCTTTGAAATGATGGCAGCAGAAGAACAGAAACATATTGATACGCTGTCAGAACAGTTCAAGGCCTATCGTAAAGAAAAAAAGTTTATCCCTGGCAGTCACGATTCGGAAAGCAGTAGCGTGGCATCAAAGGTCCTGACAGAAGAAATCAAAGAGAAAATCTCCGCCTCCGGTTTCGAAGCTGCTGCGATCTCTGCCGCCATATTAATGGAGGAGCGGGCCATCAAACTTTACTCCGAAAGTATGGAAAACACATCCGATCCAGAAGCCAAGGCCCTGTTTGAATGGCTCACTCGTTGGGAGCGCGAGCATCTGAGTTTGCTTCTAGATATCGACAAAACCTTAAAGGAAAAAATATGGTTTGATAATAAATTCTGGCCTTTTTAACATTGGAGCACTCCCTTAAGAACAATCAATAGGTGGAATGAATGGGCATTTGTCAGTGATAAATGGCTACCAGAAAATACACGATTCAGTCACTCATCTTAATCATGTATCTGCTACAGATCGCAGACTTTTTGACGTTTCAAAATCGAGTGATAACTCAAACCGAGCTGTAAAAAACCCGGATTCAAAATGACTGCTATATGGTAGTTTTTTGAAACCTATTAATCATTGTGATATCGAATTTAAATAACCTTATTTTCCAATGAAATATTATGTTGGAAAATAAGGTTATCAATTTATTTAAATCGCCGGAGATTTCATGCTGACCTTCTTACATGCTGCTGATATTCATCTGGACTCGCCTTTGAGAGGTCTATCATATTATGACGGTGCACCGCCCATCGAAGAAATCGGGGGAGCTACCCGGCAGGCGCTGGATAATAAGGAATATACAATCGTTTTAATATTTATAGCCTGTTGTTGTATTACTGGGCTGTTTTTGACAATTCCGGTGGTTTACCCTCAATGATTGTTTTTGACGAATCAAGCAAGCTTAAAATCTTTGATAATGGATTGTTTGAACTGATTTCTCAACATACGGAGTAAAGATGACAAAAAAGAATTTAAAAGATATTTCCATTGGAATACGTGCTGAAAAAGCGCTGAAAAAGGCTGTTGAGTATTGTAAATGTATTTTAAAGAAAACGTGTGCCTTTTGGTCCTGATAGAAGAATACGCGCTGGTTTTGAAAGAAACCAACTGCCCGGACCCGTTCCAGGTGGCAGTATTAAATGTTTAGCGTGACATTGCCAGAGAGAAAATAAAATGAAGAAAACCCGAATAGCCCTGAAACCGTACCTGGATAAAATTACCGAACATTGCAGCCCCTTATCGAAGAAAGAACTGTCAGATATGATAATCAGCCTTGCCAAAGATGTCCCGACCTCGTCCAGAATCCAATTTCTGGACAAAATTGAATCGTGCCTTCCGGGGCGAAAATCGTTAACTGCACCTAATGCAGATCCGGTTGAGCAGATCCTTGACGATATTGAAGCACTGAAGGAAAACTTTGAAGAAAGAATCAACTCCATTGAGGACGGCAGTTACTGGGATGATCCTGATGACTGGGGATATGATAACTATTATGACGAAGAACCTGATTATATCAGTGAGGATCAGCTAAACGAGCTGGAATCGTTTTTTAATGCTGCCGAAGATCTGTTTATGGATGACAGACTTGAAGATGCACGCAAAGTGTATAACGCCTTGTTCGTATTGATCAGTTACGTCAAAGAAAATGCTTATTTTTCACTCGGACATGAAATCGATATCAGGGAAGCCAGGGCCAGATACTGCCGTTGCGTCTATGAAACTTCTAATATGGAAAAGAGGCTGGATGCATTTACCGCAGCTATGGAAATCGACGTATCTGTTACTTATGATGATCATGAATATGATGAAAACAACCCCCTGCTTCAGGATGTTATTGATGCAAGGCCGGATGAGATGGCCGATATGGAATCTTTTTTGCCGGCCTGGAAAAACGTTTTAGCAACAAAAGAAAGAAAAAAGCGTGGGCTGGTCATATCATAGCAATGCCGGGGTTGTTTTCGGGTCCGTTTTATCGGTTCTTTCCGATCATTCCGAAAAAACAGATACCATCAAAACCCTTTTAAAAGGATATGCAAACCAAAGATTGGTCTATTCCGAACGATTTTCAGTCAATGATAGTCCGAGTATATCTTTTTACGATGAGATCGTTAAAGGATTAAAGCAAGCAAAATCCACGCAAGCTCAGAAGGCCGAATATCTTAAATGGGCTGAAAAAATCGGAAAAAGCCGGATCGAGCATATTGTTTCCAACAAACACCGGCGCGCCTATGACAGAGCCGCCCAGGTGATTGGTTCTCTGGCCGAGGCTTTTACAGCCATGGGCCAAAAAAACAACGCCGTTAAAATTCTGAACAAATACTACATTGAAAAATATAACCGTTTCAGTGCCTTCCGCCGGGAAGTAAAAGCCGTTGTAACAGGTTCGGATCTGTTGAAAAATTCAGGTTTTTTGAAATAAATCGGTGGACCGCATTAAAACAGTTGAGGAAATACAGGAGATGACCAATATGGAAAGTTTGAAACAAGAAGTAATGAACGCCATTTCTAAAATGCCGGAGACAGCGGATATTGACGATATTATGTACAGACTTTATGTGATCGATAAAGTAAGAAAAGGTAAGCAAGCGGTTCGGCAGGGCAAGGTCATATCAACAGAAGAATTAAAGGAAGAAATAAAATCATGGTGATATGGTCAATACCGGCAAGGAACAACTTAAGAAAGATTTATGATTACATTTCCAAAGATTCAAAATATTACGCAACAAATGTGGCACAACAGATTATTTCAAGAGCCGACAACTTAAATAAATTTCCCGAAATTGGCCGAGTTGTGCCTGAAATCGGTCATGAGAATGTAAGGGAATTAATCATCTATTCCTACCGGATGATTTATGAGGTGGTCCCAAATGGCGTCCAAATTCTCGCCATCATTCATGGCAAACGGGATTTTTCATCTTTAGACAGAAATGATTTAGATCGATAATGACTTGCCTTCAGATCCTGTCAAACAAAGAAAATTTTAGCGCCTTGGCGTTTTGACGTGAAACCATAATTGGCTTTTTTCATTTTGTTTACACTCAATTATGTTCAAGTCATTCACTGCACTGTCTGTGAAAAACATTTTACCGAGGTGTATTTTTTTGTAGAGTAATTCTTATTGACTATCCGGGAGAAGATTTCCGGATCGATTTTAACGAATAAATCTCACTCGCAAGCAAATCAATACTGTTTTCAGGAATCCTACCCTCCGGCCCAAACTCAATGAGGGCACGGTGTCGTATCTTAAATAGCGAATAGTGGCGTCTTATTCACAATTCAAAACGCGACAGCAGTAACATAAAATTGGCAATCTTGGCGATATTGAGCATGCCTTGGAGAAGTGCATTTCACCGGGGTAGATTTGGCAAATGATAATGGGATGGTTAAATATCCTGTGTAAAAACTACACAATTTTATCATTCCTAAACCACCTTTTTTGTAACATATTAAATCACCAAATTCTTTTCATTGATTTTTTCACCATACTCAATTATAAACCATCAGGGCTTTTTAAAAGCAGGGAGAATATCGGGAACGCCCCTTGATTCTCCTGCCCGCTTCCGCTTCAGAGCATGTCCGATTATTTAGAATTGGTTTTAAAACCTTCATTCAGGTTCAAAGTCAAGGCAGACCGAGGGATTCAAACGCAGGAATATATTCTGATTGTTCCGGTTTTTGGGGAGGGCTGCGGTATCCTCCCAAAGAAGCCGAGATGCAAAGATCACTTAACCAGTTATCATGATATCTAAATTGATTTAATCGTTCAGTCGGACTTTTGTATCCATAGAAAGTTGTGACCGTCCGTGGATTGCAGGGGTCAAAATTCTGAATAAGCGTCCATTCTCTAATACTCAAATCGGTCGCAAGATGTTGAGGAATATCATCAGGATTTCTGATCGTTGTCCCGACAATACTATTTCGACCAAGAGATTGTTCTATCCTATACCAGTACATCGGGTATTTACCAAAAACATAACTCAAGGCCCAAAAAGGAACGTTAAATTTTCTCAAAAAAAGAGCTTTTTCGATTTCGTCAACAAATCCCGTCAAGTATGGCATTACAAATGAGGGACGAATCGTGTAGGCAACACCTGCAATTTCTATGCGTCGAATAAGTACGAACTGCTTTTTAGAACAGGAAATATCTTTCATTAGATATCCTTTAGCGATTTCAACCGGAAACAACTCTGGAAATCGCTCAATCTGTTTGTCGGTGTATGTTCTAAAATCGACCGGATTTTTAATGCACGCATCATAGATTTCTTGAGAAAAAGATAAACATATGGTTTTATTGTTTCGGTGAGCGGATTCTG
>CAYPIW010000017.1:0-67430 GCA_964410925.1 uncultured Desulfobacteraceae bacterium | reverse complement strand
CCTGAAACCTGAAACCTGAAACCTGAAACCAGGTATACGGGAAGGAATAAATATGGGATATTTTTTAAAGCCATACTATGGGCAATTTTAATCACCCCACTTTAAAACTATGGAACAGCTACCCCGAAGCGTTTTTCATAAATACTATATAATTTTTTTGAATCAAGGGACAAACACATGATCAATCTTAAGGATAAACTCTCACATCTTACATTCAGGCAGGCCTGTAAACTGCTGGGTCCCAATGGAGGTCAGCTCATCCGGTCAGGCGGAAAATATGATATTGATATTTATGAACAGGTGGTTTTGAAAAATGACCTCTTCCAGCTCAATCTGGACGAGGCGAGTGTCTCGATTCGCCTGGATTCAGCCAGGGATCAGCGCTTTAACATTCAATGCAGCCAATGCTCCAATTTTTGTGAGCATATGGGAGCAGCTTTTTCTTTGATACTTGAAGAAAAACTTTCGTTGGGCCTTTCGGCTCCGCCGCCCGAAAGGGTTCCTATCGAAAGCCTCAGTGAAGAAGAACTCGTCAAACGGGCAATTGAGGAAAGAGCTGAAAGGGCCCGAAAGGAAAAGATGCGACTCGAATCCATGGACAAGGATACCCTGTGGACAGACTATATTATAACTAATCATGCGTCCGGAAAAAGTTACCGGGTTGCTCTAAGAGGCTGGGAAAGAGGTGAATCGTTCTGTTCGTGTCCTGATTATCGGAAAAATACTCTGGGAACCTGCAAGCATATTTTATATGCACTTGATATGGTCGGCAAACGATTCAACAAATCGGT
Source organism: uncultured Desulfobacteraceae bacterium (assembly GCA_964410925.1). Lineage (GTDB taxonomy): Bacteria > Desulfobacterota > Desulfobacteria > Desulfobacterales > UBA11574 > S5133MH16. The sequence goes on along the minus strand of CAYPIW010000017.1, from coordinate 66,639 downwards.
AAAAAAGACGCCCTGCCGGGTTAAAGATATCTGTGTGTATTTAAAATATGGAAAAACACTGGAGTTGTGCCTGCTTGTTCCTGAACGGCTTGATTCTCAGGTAACGAAACTTCTGAAGCCGTTTCGGGAAAGGGGTGTCCAGGATGTCAGGGATCTTGTTGATCGAATCGGTAACATCGAAAACCTTGGTTTTCCGGTCACCATTTATCCTGATGCCGAGGAATATATCAACGAAGTTTTGTATATTGAACGGGTAAAAAACAAGATTAAAGAGATACGAAAAGACCCAAAAAATCACCCCCTTCGAACAACACTTTTAAAAACCGAACTGTTGCCGTACCAGCTTGATGGTATTGCATTTGGCGTGGGTGCCGGGAGGGCGGTCATCGCAGATGATATGGGACTGGGCAAAACCATTCAGGGAATTGGAGTCGCCGAACTGTTATCTCAGGATACCGATATTTCCAAAGTCCTTATCATTTGTCCGGCATCTCTTAAATCCCAATGGCGGCTGGAAATTAAACGGTTTAGCCATCGCAGGTGTCAACTTGTGATTGGAAGCGCCAAGGAAAGAGCTGAGCAGTATGACAGTTCCTGTTTTTTTACGGTCTGCAATTACGAGCAGGTTCTCCGGGATATATTGTCCATTGAAAAGGTCAAGTGGGATCTGATTATCCTGGACGAGGGGCAACGGATCAAAAACTGGGAAGCCAAAACCAGCCGCATGGTAAAAGCGCTTAAATCTCCTTTTGCGCTGGTGCTTTCCGGTACGCCCCTTGAAAATCGCCTGGATGACATCTACTCGGTAGTGGAGTTTATTGATGATCGCCGCCTGGGACCTGCTTTTCGCTTTTTCAACACATACCGCGTTACTGATGAAAAGGGTAAACTGCTCGGTTATAAAAATCTGGATGAGCTTCGCGAAAAACTTAAACCTGTCCTGCTCCGGCGAACCAGAAAAATGGTTTTAGAGGAATTGCCTCCTCGAGTTACGGAAATCCTGAGGATACCCCCCACGGATGAACAGCTTGAGATTCACAACGGACATAAAAGAATCGTTCAGACAATCATTACCAAAAAATACCTTACCGAAATGGATATTCTTCGTCTCCAGAAAGCACTGTTGATGTGCAGAATGTCTGCAAACAGTACTTTTTTAGTCGATAAACAACCACCGGGATTTTCAACCAAGCTGGGCGAGCTGGATGACTTGCTGGGTCAATTGACGGATGAAGAAGATCGAAAAATTGTTTTGTTTTCCGAATGGACAACCATGTTGAATTTAATCGAACCCATATTGGAAATGCGTCAATTAAATTTTGTAAGACTGGACGGTTCTATCCCTCAGAAAAAACGCCAGGGGCTGATTCATCAGTTTCGGAAAGACCCGAACTGCAAATTGTTTATTACTACCAATGCCGGTTCCACAGGGTTGAATCTGCAGGCAGCAAATACGATAGTTAATGTTGATCTTCCCTGGAATCCGGCTGTTTTGGAGCAAAGGATCAGTCGTGTCCATCGTATGGGTCAAAAAAGACCGGTTCAGGTTTTTATAATGGTTACCGAAAATACATTGGAAGAAAGCCTTTTGGGAACCCTTGCTGCCAAACACGAACTGGCCCTGGCAGTGCTTGATCCGGATGCCAAAACCGCCAATGTTGATCTTTCCAGTGGGATGGAGGAGCTAAAACGGCGTTTGGAAGTTCTCCTGGGTACAAAACCGGATGCACCTGCCGATGAAAGTTTAAGAAAACAGGTCGAAGAAGAGGCAGAAATTCTTGCAAGAAAAGAACGGGTTGCAAATGCAGGAGGACAGTTGATCGGTGCGGCCTTTGCCTTTATCGGTGAAATGTTTGCCGGAAAAGAGGAACCCGAGCAAATCGTCCGGCTGGCCGAAACTTTTAAAACAAGGCTTTCCGAAGGTCTTGAAAAGGGGGAAGACGGTAAATTGACAATGAAAATCTCTTTACCTGATGAAGGTGCACTTGACAATATCGCAAAATCACTTGCCCGGATGGTAAGTTTGACGTGATAATACGAAAGGTCTGAATCAAGGCTGTTGTGGGTAAACGGTGATCCTTGTCTATTGACAAACCGTGGCTCCTAAGCTTTTTTTTAGGTGTCAGGTGGGGTGGTGAAAATCGCCATGTATACAGATGGAATTTTAATCCAATTTTTGTTGCATATCCTAAGGTTTCAGGTGTCAGGTGTCAGGAATGATGAACAGAGGCGCTGAAACCTGACACCCGACACCTGATATCCATGGCAATCTTAGCAGAAAACAAACTTGATATACACCCTGATACGGAGGAACATATGGCTTTTGTCCCGGAAAAAGATAAAATATTAAATAAGTGGAAATGTGAAGAAACCGGACTGGTTGTTTCGATCAATCAGTATGCTGACGGCGAACCCAAAGTCCAGATCGGCCCGCGGGTGTTTACGAGAAAAGACGGAGAAGAATCCCAGCGAAAGGCGGGACGCCTGAGCATAGAGGATTTGATGTGGTTGTACGAGATTATTGATGAAGTCAAAGATGAACTTTCAGGCCTGGCAAAACCGGTATGATGGGTGTGATCACGGCTTTTGGCAATATGAAAATTCATGTTCGTCTGCGCTACGTATTTAGCTTTGGGGAAAAGGGGTCAGGTGTCAGGTGTATGGGTCGAGAAACTTGAAGAGCTGACACCTGACACCTGACATCTGAACACTGACCCCTTACGATTGAACTCATTAACCAGCAATCTTGATTTACACCCCGGTATGATCAGGGCATACAATTCATGCGAGAACCTATAGATGCTTCTGTAATAAAAAGAATTGAGGACTTAAGGAAAGCACTTCACCGGCATAATTACCGGTACTATGTGCTGGATGATCCGGAAATATCGGATTCCGAATACGACCGGATGATGAAGGAGTTGATCCGGCTGGAGACCGGCTATCCCGATCTTTCGAGTCCGGATTCGCCCTCGTTGCGGGTTGGCGCTCCACCTCTTGATAAGTTTGAGACGGTTGAACATTCCATTCCCATGCTGAGTCTGGATAATGGGTTCAGTGATTCGGATATCATCGACTTTGACCTTCGCATAAAAAGAAATCTTGGAACGGACAGAGAGATTATTTATACGGCGGAACCCAAATTAGATGGTGTTGCCGTTGAGCTTGTCTATGAAAACGGCCGGCTGGTCACTGCGTCCACCCGAGGTGACGGGTTTAAGGGCGAGCTGATTACATCAAACGCCCGGACCATCCCGTCGGTGCCCATGGTCCTTGAAAGCAAAAAAGATAAAAACATTCCCCAGCGTCTTGAGGTAAGGGGAGAGGTCTTCATCAGAAAGGAGGCGTTCAAGCGGTTAAACGAGGAACGTCTCCATGAAAATCTGCCGCCCTTTGCCAATCCCAGAAATGCGGCGGCCGGGTCCTTAAGACAGCTCGATTCCAGAATTACCTCCAAACGTCCATTGGAAATATTTTTCTACGGTATCGGCGGGGTCACGGATTTTGTTACGCAATCTCATGCCGATACCCTGAGTGCCCTGCAGGAACTGGGATTCAGAATCAATCCGCATATCAGATCCAAAATCACCATCATGGAGGTTCTTGACTATTACAGGTACCTTACGGAAAAGCGTCATGTTTTGCCCTATGATATTGACGGTGTTGTGATTAAAGTGGACGATATCGGGTTGCAGCAGCTTCTCGGAACAACCTCCCGGAGCCCTCGGTGGGCCATCGCTTATAAGTTTAAAGCGCTTCAAGAGACGACTCGGATCACGAGCATAGAAGTTCAGGTGGGAAGAACCGGCGTGTTAACGCCTGTGGCTCATCTTGTTCCGGTAACTGTCGGGGGTGCCAGGGTCAGCCGGGCAACCCTTCACAACGAAGATGAAATAAAAAGAAAAGATATAAGAATCGGCGACACGGTTCTGGTTCAGCGGGCAGGGGACGTGATCCCGGAAGTGGTTAAAGTGATTGTTTCACAGAGGACGGGCACGGAAAGAACATTCACCATGCCGAACCATTGCCCGGTATGCAATTCTTCTGTGGTTCGCGCTGAAGATGAGGCGGCCTTACGGTGCATTAGCACGACCTGTTCCGCCCAGGTAAAAGAACGGATCAAACATTTCGCATCAAAGGGTGCGTTCGACATCGACGGCCTGGGAGATAAGCTGGTGGATCAACTGGTGGATAAGGGATTTCTCTCTTCATATGCCGATATCTTCCGGTTGAATGAAGATACGCTGAAAAACCTGGAACGTATGGGACCAAAATCGGCCGAAAATATTATGGAGGCCATTGAAAAAAGCAAACAGATTCCTCTGGCCCGTTTTATTTATTCTCTAGGGATCCGGCATGTGGGGGAACATGTGGCCGGCATTCTTGCCAGAAATTTTGGAAGTCTGGAAAAACTTATGGATGCAACAGCAGACGACCTTACCGCCGTTGACGGGGTGGGGCCGGTGGTTGCCGGGAGTATTCAGGACTTTTTTAAACAGCATGAAAACCGGAATGCGGTGAACGGTATTTTGGCCGGAGGCGTTCGAATTCCTGCTGAAATCATGCGAAAAAAAGGAGGGCTGGAAGGTAAGGTATTTGTTCTTACCGGCACCCTTGAAACCCTGACCCGAAGCCAGGCCAAAAAAATCATCGAGAGAGCCGGAGGAAAGGTCACCGGTTCCGTAAGCCGGAACACGGATTATCTTGTTGCAGGAGCATCGCCGGGATCAAAACTCCAGCGGGCAACCGAGTTGGGTGTGCCGGTCATTGACGGGGAAACCCTGAGGAGATTGACGAGTTACGATTGAGGGTGTGAATCACGGCTGCTGGCAATATGAAAATTCATGTTCGTCTGCACTACGTATTTAGCTTTGGGGAAAAGGTTTCAGGTGTCAGGTTTCAGGTGTCAGGTATCACAGCTGTCAGGTGTCAGGGTTAAGGGCAAAAGAGGTGACCTGTAGCAATTATATGGACGTGGAGGATTTTGAGGTCTATAAAAAGTTGTGACTGAACATACTTCCTGACACCTGACCCCTGACAGCTGAAACTCTACCCCTGACACCTGACCCCTGACAGCTGAAACTCTACCCCTGACACCTGACACCTCACGATTGAACTCAATAATCAACAATCTTGATTTACCCCCGATGATTGATAATTAAGAATTAAAAATCTTCAATTATGAAGGAGGGTGAGCATGGAAGACAAAGTAAGAGTTCGCGCTGTGATCAGCGGCAGAGTTCAAGGCGTCTTTTTCAGGTTGGAGACAAAGAAAGCCGCGGCCAGATACGGTGTTTTCGGATGGGTGAAAAATCAGAGGGATGGAACCGTTGCCGCCGTGTTTGAAGGCTTTAAAGAAAATGTTGATTCAATGCTTGACTGGTGCAAACATGGGCCGCCTGTTGCAAAAGTGCTTGATGTGGATGTAACACGGGAAGAATATAGAGGTGAGTTTAATGGCTTCGAGATAAGATATTAATTCCATGTAAAAATTTGAAGTGAAAAGTGAGCTGAAGTGCCTAAAGTTAAGAATATAACTATACGTTATATTAATAGAATTCCTTAATTTTAACTCACTTTAAGCACTTCAAACTTTAGGCACTTAAATCGGAGTGTCTTTTAGGACCAGAAAAACAAGTCACATCATTCGGGACCTGCAGTAAGACTTTTATATAGAATCTTTGAGTTTCTTTCCGGCTTTGAACTTTACGACATTGCAAGCTTTAATTTTGATAGGATCGCCGGTTTGAGGGTTCCGTCCTTTTCGAGCTTTTCGACGGATTTTTGCAAAAGTGCCAAATCCCACTAACGTTACTTTGCCGTCCTTTTTCTTCAAGGCTTTTGTTACATTGGTCATAAAAGAATCGAGTGCGGCCGCTGCAGCAGTCTTGGAAATGTTCGCATCATTTGCCATCATTTCTACTAATTCTACTTTTGTCATGATTGTATCCCCCCTTTTTTTTGTTAATTAATAGTCAGTTAAACGGCAACATTAAAAAGCCATACATGAGCAAATTTTTCATGTCAACATAAAACAGCAGTTATCAACACTTTTTTTATATTTAATACCGTTATCGGGCTTTATTATTAGATTTGGGGATAGTAGTTCATCAAAAAAATGGTTTTAACCGGATAACTTCCAACCAGGACAAGCCGGAAAAGTTACAAGTGAGCTAAAGTTTGAAGTGAACTAAAGTTAAGGAGTCGCCTTGCTCCGACTTTTATACAAACTGGCAGCATTCCTTAATTTTAGGCACTTTAGATCCCTTTAGACACTTCACACTTAATTGTCTAAGCAATTTTTTGCCGCAAAAAACAGAAAAATTAATTACTAAGTTCCTAAAACAGTGCATTAACAAACCGGACCGAATCAAATTCCTGCAGATCCTCAATTTTTTCACCGATGCCAATATATTTTAACGGAATTTCAAGCGTACTGCAGATACTGACAACGATTCCGCCTTTGGCGGTTCCGTCCAGTTTTGTAAGGGCGATTCCGGTGACGTCAAGGGCGTTATGAAACAACTCCGCCTGTGAAAGGGCGTTTTGACCGGTTGTGGCATCAAGAACCAGAAGGATTTCATGAGGGGCTTCGGGAAGTTTTTTTGAAATGGCGCGTTTTATCTTTTTGAGTTCTTCCATCAGGTTTTTTTTTGTGTGAAGCCTTCCGGCAGTATCCACAAGAACAACATCCGCGCCTCTGGCCAGTGCCGCCTCAATTGCGTCATATGCAACAGCGGCAGGATCCGACATATCCTTGTGTTTTACAATTTCTACATCTGCTCTTTGAGCCCATATGGCAAGCTGTTCCACTCCTGCCGCTCGAAAAGTATCGGCAGCAGCAATGATAACCTTTTTTCCGGAAGCCACAAAATTTGCCGCCAGCTTTCCGATGGTCGTTGTTTTGCCGACTCCGTTTACACCGATTACCATTATAACGCGCGGTTTGGTTGTAATTTTTTGGGGGCAGGGTTTTTCCGAATTCAGTAATACAAGTATTTTTTCTTTGAGAGCCTGTTTGAGCTGATCGGCGCCGGATATTTCCGAGGATTTTTTTGAAATGCTCTGTATAAGATCCATGGTGGTTCGGACACCCATGTCCGAGGTGATGAGAAGTTCTTCAAGTTCCTCCAGCAGTGTATCGTCAATTTTCCGATTGCCTGCAAACAGCTCGTTAATATCCGTTGAAAGAACTTTGTGGGTTTTTGAGAGTCCCTTTTTCAGACGGTTCAAAAAACCGGTGGATTTTTCCTGGTCCTCCTGTTTTGAGAATACAGCAGGCAATTCCTCTCGAGATCCGGTTCGGGGTTGGAATGCTTCTTCGACAGGAACCGTTTCCTCCTTTTTTATATCTGTATTTTTTTTAAACCAGGTGAATGCCATAACCGAGCTTATCCTTCCGCCTTTTGCAAATTTACCGAAACAATCTTGGAGACCCCCTTTTTTTCCATAGTGATTCCGAACAGGGTGTCGGCAAATTCCATACTGCTTTTATTGTGGGTGATCATAATTATTTGAGATTTATCTCCAATGAGCCGAAGCAGATCATTGAAGCGAAAAACATTCGTCTCGTCAAGAGATGCGTCAATTTCATCCATGAGACAAAAAGATGCCGGCTTAATCAAAAAAATGGAAAAAATCAGTGCGATGGCTGAAAGCGCTTTTTCTCCACCGGAAAGAAGGCTCATTCTTGTCAGTTTTTTCCCCGGAGGATGAATCATGAACTCTATTCCGGTTTCAAGGGGATTATTGGGCTCTGTCATAATGAGTTTGGCGCTGCCGCCCTCGAAAAGACGGGGGAAGACCTCATTCAACTTCTCATTGACACTATCGAAGGTTTTGATAAATCGTTCCTGGCTTATCCGGTTTATCTTCCTGACAACTTTATGAAGGTCTTCGATGGCCTTTACAAGATCATCGCGTTGTTCGTTCAGAAAATCAAAACGGTCTTCGAGCTGCTCATACTCTTTTATGGCGCCAAGATTGACATCGTCGATAGAGGCAATCTTTTTCCTGAGGAGCAAAAGTTTATCTTCCATAGTGTCTATGGATCTGTCCGGAGGATTTTCCATATTTTCGAATTCCGACTTAAATACCGGCAGGGGACTGTGATAGCTTTCTTCCAGCCGCCTGGCGATATTTTCCCGTTTAATGCTCCGCTCTGATTGTTCAAGTTCAAGCAAGCGAATTTTTTGCACAGTTTCATCCCGACGGGTCTGTATATCCGATATGATACTGTCACTTTCTCTGAGCTTTGTGTCGATGGCGGTATAATCCTCCTCATTTTTTTCAAGTGCCTGTTCAAAGCGCTTCATTTCATCATATCTGCCGGAAAGCATCTGTTCATATTCCTCAATTTTTTGTTTACAAGTGATTCTTTTTTGTTTTTTTTGGGAAATATCCCGGGAAAGCTGTTCGATCTGTTGTATTCCGTCATTCTGGAACTCTTTAAGCCGCTTCAGGGTATTATTACTGTTTTCCAGTTTGGCGCTTAACGAGGTCAGTTGAAGCTTCAGATCCACGATTTTCTGATCAAATGCTTCCATTTCAGATGAAACGGCGGCGATCTGCTCCAGTTTTTCAGAGACCGTCTCCTGAGCATTTTTGACCTGATTTTCCACGACCGAAACCGCCTCATTGTATTGGGTCATTTCTTCGTCAATATCACTCTCTTCCCCCAGAAGGCGTTCTTGCTCCAGTTGGACAATTTCAAGATGTCGCTGGGCGTGTTTGAGGTCTTCGGTTGCTTTGTAAAGGTCTTTTTCCGCTTCGACCTGGTGGTGCCCTGCCGTGTTCATTTGTGTTTGAAGCTTCTGAAGATCGTTTTCAATGCTCCAAACTTGAGATTCCAATGCTTTTTGGTCCTGACAGGCGGTGTCATATTCTTGATTTAATCTTTTGATCTCAAGCCCTATTTTTTTAACCTCCTGCTTTTTTACGAGGATTCCTGATAATTTTTCTTTACTGCCGCCCACCATGATGCCCTGATGAGAAATTAAATTTCCATTTTTGGTAACAATGGTCTGGTGAATCCCATTGGCATTGAATATGTCTATGGCTTCTTCAATATCGTCGGTAACCCGCACATGCCCTAAAAGTGCCCGGGTTACCTTTTCAAATCCCTGTTTAACGGAAACATGGTTCAAAAGCCTTTTTTGAACATCAAGGTTTCCCTGGTCCCACCCCATGTCTTTGACAGATGAGACAGGAATAAAGCCCCCGCGTCCCTCGCCGGTTGTTTGGAGATAGTCCATGGCGTCTATGCCTGTTTTTTGGTCTTCAACAAGAATGTACTGTAACGATTCTCCAAGAACCGCTTCCACCGCGGTTTCATAAGAAGATTCGGGTTCCAGTACATCCGCCATGAGTCCTAAAATGCCATTGTTGTCATCGAGTTTTAATCCTGCCGGAGAAATGTCCTGTTTATGGGCCCTGTTTTTTTTCATTATAGCCTGGACGCCGTCTTTATACCACTCGAAGTTGTCTTCCATTTTCTTTAACGCGGTATACGAGGACCTGGCCTGGTTTCTCTCAAGATCAACGGTCTGAACCCGCTTTACCTGTTCTGCAAGAGATTTGCTTTTTCCCTGAAGATGCGTTTTGACCCGGGTCACTTTCTCGTTCAACTCATGGATTTCTTTTTTATATGAATCAAATTTTTCCTGGGCCGTTATTTTTTTCTTGCGGAGTTTTTCCACGTTCTGCCGGGTTGAGGCTTCTTCTTCATCTATGATTTTCAGTCGTCTTTTAAGACTTTCTTTGTTGCGCGAAGCGTTTTGACAGATATTTTTGTATTGTGCTTCCCGGGCGACCAGATCCATTAGTTCTGCTTTACATGTGTCAAGCTCCTGATTCAACACAGAGAGTTGATCTTTAATGTTTTGCGCAGCCGACCGTTCCCGGTGGATCGTCGCCCTTACCCTCTCTATGTTGTCATGAATGTCTATAGTCCGGGTTTCAACCTGAGCCACTTCGGAAGTTAAGTTCCGGTTTTTCTCTTCAAGGTTTGTGTGAGCGGACTCAAGTTCTTCGCATTCCTTGATGAGACGTTCCACCTCATTACGAAAGTGATCTATATCATTTTCCACTCGGTCTATATGGCGCTGTATTTCGAATATGCGGGATTTTTGGTCCGAAATCTCCTGATTTTTTTCCGAGCGTCGAAGCTTGACCTTTTCAACTTCCGCATCAAGGTTTTTCAACCGGGTGGTATGCTCAATGTCCGTATCTTTTAAATGGGTTAATACCGCATCGGTTTCATCAATTTTATGGGTATAGTCATCATAGTAATGCAACGCGATGGCGATATCGAGATCCCTGATGCGCTTTTGATGCTTTTTATACCGTTCGGCCTTTTTGGCCTGACGTTTCAGGCTGGCCATCTGCCGATTTATTTCCGCAATGATATCTGTAAGGCGCAGCAGGTTCTGATTTGTGGCCTGTATTTTGCCGAGAGCTTCCTTTTTACGGCTTTTATACCGTGTAATTCCTGCTGCTTCTTCAATAAAAACTCTTCTTTCTTCGGGTCCGGAATCCGTAATTGCGCCGATATTTCCCTGTTGTATTACGGAATAGGATTTCGTTCCCATGCCGGTTCCCATAAAAATATTATGGATATCCTTAAGACGGCATTGCTGTTTGTTGATGAAGTAGGCGCTCTCTCCGGACCGGTAAAGGCGCCGGGTCAGCATGATTTCGGAAAAGTCCTTGAGCTCTTCGGGAGCATTGCCGTTGTCGTTTGAAAGGGTTAAGGAGACTTCTGCCATATTCAACGGGGATTTTCCGTTTGTACCTGAAAATATAACATCTTCCATGGATTTCCCGCGGAGCTGCTTGACACTCTGTTCTCCCATAACCCATTTAATGGCGTCTACGACATTGCTTTTACCGCAGCCGTTCGGACCCACAACCGCAGAAATACCCGGAGGAAATTCAATACTGTTTTTTTCAACAAAGGATTTAAATCCGTTGAGTTCCAGCTTTTTTAATTTCATGCGATTAACCCCATTATTCCAATTGGGCCGAAGGCCCTAAGTTTCCGTATTAAATAGCAGGAATTCATCAGGTTGTAAAGGGAAAAACACAACAGGCGGTATAATTTTATCTGTATAAGTACAATATGTGGTGGAATATTTTTGTTCGTGATTTTGTGCTGATAGCAGTTCGCGAAAACATATTCTTTATGGAATTAATAATTGTAAACTGTTATATATGCAAGATATTTTTTTCTCTTTGACACCCCAGGGTCGCATTCCCGGTCCGGGATGGACAACCTTTCGAATTTAGTAAACAAATATAATCATAAAACAGCAAGTCGCAAGAGTGCATTACCAGTTTGTTAATTGCTATTCAAGACTTTCAGGTTTCAGGTGGGGTGATTAAAATTGCCCATAGTATGGCTTTAAAAAATATCCCATATTTATTCCTTCTCGTATACCTGATTTCAAGGCTTTCGCTCAAAAAATGAATAAGTTAATGGATGAAAACCATTTTAACAAATCGGTAATGCTCCCAGTCGCAAGAGGGCATGTTACATTGTTCGGGTTGATTAAAAAATACTGGTTCATTGCAGGGCTTGTTCTTGTTTTTACGATAACTGTTGCCGATACCACCGAAACGGTTTCCGGCATGGGAAAGTGGTTCAAAATGCATCGGGGACCCGATGCCGTGATTGTTCTGATATTCTTTTTTTCAGGATTGATATTAAATGTCCGGCAGATACGGTCGGGGCTGACGGATATAAAGGGTATGGCCATTGCCCTGGCAATAATTTTTCTTGCTGCGCCCGTCACGGGAGCACTATTCGGCATGGCGCCTGTGGAGACCGGGATCAAAATAGGGATTTTTCTGGTGGCGGTGATGCCCACAACATTAAGCAGCGGTGTGGTAATGACCGGGGCTGCCGGAGGAAATATGGCGCACGCTCTGGTGATCACCATACTGGCCAACGGGCTTGCCGTTTTTACCCTGCCGGTTGCACTTTCACTGCTTCTGAATCTGGTTGGCGGAACCGCTGTTGTTTTCGTTGACAAACCGGCGATTGTTATGAAACTCGGGTTTTATGTCCTGCTACCCCTTTGCACCGGGTTGACCATAAAGTTTTTCATAGAATCTTTGATTGATCGATTTGTACTGAAACTGCAGGTGTTGAACCAGTGCTTTGTCCTGGGAATCGTATGGATGGCCATGTCATCGGCCAGAGATGCGATCATAGGCACCGGAGGGTCGGTGGGGATCATTTTTTTATTGGTATTCGGTTTCCATGGAATACTGTTGAGTTCCGCAGGCCTTTTCAGCAAATTATTAAAACTGGGCAGAGGCAGGAGAGAAAGTGTGATTTTTATGGGCAGCCAGAAAACCCTCCCGCTTTCGGTGATTTTGCAGGTTTCCCTTTTTCCGCAATACGGGTTGGCTCTTGTGGTCTGTGTGCTGCATCATCTGGTGCATCTTTTAATGGATGGGTATCTGGTTGGGAGGCTCAGAAAGACTGAAGATTGACCATTGAAAATTGAAGGTAGACTATTAAAGGATTAAGGGGTGTAAATCGCAACCGCTGGTGAAACCAAATAGCCATGGCAATCTCAGCAACCGACAGTCTTGATTTACAACCCGGATTGAGAAATAGAATAAACTTGACACAAACATTGTAGAGTAGATATTATTAAAAAGCTTGGCAAAGCGCTACCTCAAACCGACAGATTGATGTTAAACATGTTGCACCATGTCAGGCCAAAGCGATGCTGGATACCGGATGCTTGATGCGGGATAAATCGTAAAAATTCTTTTTTATCCAGTATCCGGAGTCCAGCATCAAGTATCACGTGCTAACTTAGTGCTCTAATTCATAACTGCGATGACGTATTTTTAATGGATACTATCTCGTATAGGGTGAAGGCCAAAAGGTTGAAGTTTGAAGTGCCTAAAGTGAGCTAAAGTTGAGGGACGCGCTTTCAGCGCGATCAATTATAATTAAGATAGATGGAATACATTAACCCTGGCCCAGACCGATCACCAATACGTTATATTCAAAAAGGCATGTTTGCAATGATCTATAGCCGATATCAATATACATGTACGAGTCGCACCAGGGCGGGCTTTAGGCACTTTAGTTCACTTTAGGCACTTTAAACTTTTGTATGAATAAAACGCTTAATGGGGCGATACCATGAAAGATGAAAACCTTATCAGTATCGAAGACCTCCTGAAAAATCCTGAAGTTGAAAAAGCGGCCAGCAATATTAATCAGGAGCTGATTGAGCGGAGAAAGTACATTCCTCCTGAATGTGAAGTATTTACAAGTTCCTATACGGTATTGAAGGATAATGAGGATTTTAAATTCAGTATTCACAGGGAAGCCCGGAAACAGTTGCCGGATATCATAAATAACAAGGTTCAATCTATTGTGGGACTGGAGTCCCCGGAAGAACCCTTCAAACAAAGATACGGTAAAAAATATACGATCGGTATCGTGTTTTCAGGCGGTCCTGCTCCCGGAGGACATAACGTCATCGCAGGGCTTTACGATGCTGCAAAAAAAGCCAATCCCGAAACAAAAATTTTCGGTTTTATCCTCGGTCCGGACGGGATCATTGAAAATGAAACCATTGAAATATCCGGCCCTCTGGTGGATTCCTACAGAAATCTGGGCGGGTTTACCATGATAAAAACCGGCCGCGCGAAAATAGATACCCCCAAAAAAATGGCCCTTTCAAAAGAGACCTGTAAAAACCTGAATCTGGATGCCCTTGTCATTGTCGGCGGGGATGATTCAAATACCAATGCGGCGTTTCTGGCACAGGAATTGATCCGGGAACACATCCAGGTCATCGGGGTTCCCAAGACCATTGACGGTGATATACAGGTGAGAGACGCGGAAGGGAACGTTTTGTGCGCCATGTCCTTTGGGTTTCATACGGCAGCCAGGGCTTTTGCCAATGCGATCTCCAATTTGTGCACAGACAGCAGTTCGGATGTAAAATACTGGCATGTCTGCAAGGTCATGGGAAGAGTCGCCAGCCATCTGGCACTTGAAGTTGCATTGCAGACCCATGCCAATATGACCCTTGTCGGTGAGGATCTTTGCGATTACATCGATAAAGAGAGAATCCAAAAAGCCGAAAAACAGGGGACCGTGGATTATCATGCCTATGGAATGACGTTAAGAAAACTTTCCCGTTTAATTTGTGAGGGCATTGTCAGAAGAGCTGCTGTGGGAAAAAACTACGGAGTGATTGTAATACCGGAAGGTGTATTGGAATTTATCAATGAAATACAGGTTTTTATCCTAAAGCTGAACACAATCATTGCGGAATATAACCAAACCCATGACACGAATTTCCACTCAGATTTTCCGCTTCTCGAAGATAAGCTGGAATACCTCAGACGTCTGGCCAGGTTCGAAAGACAGGGAGCTTCTTTTTCCATATGGAATGCACGGGATGATGATCTGTTCAATGATATTCCTGATTTTTTTCAGGAAGGCCTTCTCATGGAAAGAGACAGTCACGGGAATTTCCAGTTTTCACAGGTTAAGACAGAAAAAGTTTTAATGGATCTGGTCACAGATTACCTCAACATTTTAAAGGAGAATGGAACTTACAAAATCGGAATACAAAAATCATATTACCGGAAGACCCTTGAAAAAGCAGGCCTTGATCCGGATTACTTCGGGCCGATTCTTTTCAAAAACTATGATGATTCCGAGTTTTTTCTGATTAAAGCATCCATCATATCCGCCAAAACCCTTAAACAGGAACTGGAGAAAGAAGGTGTGATTTCAAAAGACGAAAAGATTCCTGCTCCTGTTGAAAAGATTTTTCAAAAATCGGTGCCCAAATTCAAAACCCAGATTCATTTTTACGGGTATGACGGCAGGGGAAACGATCCCACCCGATTTGACTGCAATTATACGTATAACCTCGGTCTGACGGTTTTTAGCCTTATCGCCAATGGTTCTACGGGACAAATGGCAGCCATAATGAATTTGGAAAAGGATTTTTCAAAATGGGAGCCCATCGGGATTCCCATCGCCCCGCTCATGCACCTTGAAGAGAGGAAAGGGAAATTGGCCCTTGTCCTGGAAAAAAGCCTGGTGGATGTTAATTCCGTTTCTTTCAGGGTGACGAAGGCATTTAGAGAGAAATGGCTTGCGGCGACGCCGGACGAGGATAACTACAGAAGGCCGGGTCCCATAAGATTTGCCGGAAAAAGTGAAGAAGACCGGCCCATCACACTGGTATTGAATGCACTGGATAATGCCGGCGAATAAGACCCTGAAAGGAAGACGCCATGAAAATTCATTCATTAATGATTCCTGATCCCATCACCATAACGGAAAACGCCTCTATCCAGGAGGCCATCGAGCTTATGAAAATTAATTCTATTCGGCATCTTCCGGTGGTTGGAACGGGTAAAAGTCTGAAGGGTTTTGTTACTCTTGCGGATTTGAAACAGGGCTTTATACCTTCCATGCTGGGAGATATATCTCTTGCGGATTTGATCATCAGGGATCCTATTGCGGTTCGGCCAGAAGATGACGTGGAGATGGCGGCCCAACTTATTTATAAACACAAAATTGGCGGGATGCCGGTTGTAAAAAACCAAAAAGTTGTCGGAATAATTACCGAGACGGACATTCTCCGGGCGTTTATCGACATGATGGGTCTTTTAACCGCCAGTTCCCGAATTGACGTGGTTATCGGGGATGAGCCGGGGGCATTCAGAAACGTGTCACAGATTATAAACGAAAATGGCGGAGATATTATAAACGTTGGGATTACCGCACAAGAAATTAGTAAACGGGTATATTATTTTCGACTTTCGGCCTGCAATACAAAGATTATCAGAAAAGCCCTGGAAAAAGAAGGGTACAACGTCATGGATGCCATGGACTAGTCCAGAAATAATGGCTGTCAGGTTTCAGGTGTCAGGTTTCAGGTGTCAGGTGTCAGGGGGACATCCTAAAAGCTGTGAAAGAAAAAGTGGGAAAACTCCGGCAGCTAAAGAATCAAGGGAATTGATCCGATCAGGAAATATGATTTTTTGGGCAACGCAGGGGTGAACAGGGGGGCGTGATCATTTGTCCATGGAAACCGGCTGATAACTGCACAGGGGTTCTTCGGCCAGATAATCACCGGTGGCTTCGTAGGCCCTTGCCCTGCAGCCGCCGCAAACTTTTCTGAATTCACACCGGTGACATTTCCCTTTGAGATTATCAAAATTGCGCAACGATAAAAACACGTCCGAATGATTCCAAATGTCCGCGAAGGATGTTTGGGTAATATCTCCGCAATTCACCTGGAGAAATCCGCAGGGCTGAACAATGCCCCGATAGGAAATAAAACAAAACCCGGTGCCTCCCAGGCATCCCCGGGTTACGGCATCCATGCCGTGGGTTTTGAAGGTAACCGATTTTCCATCCTGTTTTGCTCTTTGCCGGAGGATGCGGTAGTAATGGGGAGCGCATGTGGCTTTGAGCTGTAAAGACGTCCTTTCCCTCTGGTCATAAAACCAGTTTAATGTGCGTTCATATTCCTCTGCGGTTATCTCCTGGTCCACAATATATTTGCCGCGACCGGTTGGGACCAGAAGAAAGATATGGTGAGCAACTGCGCCAAGATTTACAGCCAGTTCCTGGATTTTTGGGATTTCACTCAAATTGGTTTTTGTAATGGTGGTGTTGATTTGGAATTCGATCCCCGCTTCTTTGACCCGCCGAATTCCACGAAGCGCACCTTCGAAGGCGCCTTCAACTCCCCTGAACCGGTCATGGCTTTCTTTGGTCGCACCATCCAGGCTGACACTTATCCGTTGAATACCGGCATCCGCCATTTGGCGGGTGGTTTTTTCAGTGATGAGTGTGCCGTTCGGCGCCATGACCATTCTGAGACCTTTGTCTGTACCGTATGTTGCGATATCAAAAATATCCGGCCGTAACAGCGGTTCTCCGCCTGTCAAAATTACGATGGGTTCTCCCACTTGTGCGATCTGGTCCAGAAGATGAAAAGACGCCCGGGTGTCAAGTTCGCCGCTGAATGGGCCGTGTTCGGCGGATGCGCGGCAGTGTATACAGGCGAGGTTGCAGTTGCGCGTAGTTTCCCAGGCAACCAGGCGCAGCGCAGCGCCCTTGTTTTTGCCTTGGGGATGAGAATGTTCCGATGAGGTATGGTTCATGGGTGTCATGGTATTTTTATGAGGCATTTAGTTACTAAGTTCCGATTTTTTTTCTTTTCATGGCAAAATATTTTAGAGCTTAAAAAAAGTGTGAAGTGATCTAAAGTGATCTAAAATGCCTAAATTTGTGGAATTCTGCCAATTTTTATATGAATAGATGGAGCAAAGCGACACATTAACTTGAGGCACGTCAAACTTTAGTTCACTTTAGGCACTTTTATCCTGAACAGGTGTTTCGATCCGGCGTTTTCGGGTTAGGCTATGCTCTTAATTCTTCGGCAGCTTCAATGGCGAAATAGGTCAGGATCATATCGGCCCCGGCCCGCTTAATGGCCGTGAGAGACTCCATCATGACTTTTTTTCCGTCAATCCACCCCATTTTGTCGGCGGCTTTTATCATGGCATACTCCCCGCTGACGTTATAGGCTGCCAGGGGAAGATCAATCTCTTCACGAACCCGACAGACAATGTCAAGATAAGGGAGGGCCGGTTTTACCATGATGATATCCGCCCCTTCTTCTATGTCCATGCTTACTTCCCGAAGGGCCTCCAGTGCATTGGCCGGGTCCATCTGGTAAGTGCGGCGATCTCCGAATTTGGGGGCTGAGTCCGCGGCATCACGGAACGGTCCGTAAAATGCAGAGCAATATTTGGCGGCATATGACATTATCGGAATATTACTCAAATCATTTTCATCCAGAATATTTCGAATTTCCGCCACACGTCCGTCCATCATATCGGACGGGGCAACCATATCCGCTCCGGCTTTTGCATGAGACAGTGCGGTTCGGGCAAGTAGATCCAGGGTGGCGTCATTGTCTATGATGTGACCGTCAACAAAGCCGCAATGGCCGTGATCCGTGTACTGGCAAAGACACACATCGGTGATGACATTAAGATCGGGGATCTTGTTTTTGAGAGCGCTTGTCGCTTTTTGAACAATTCCGTCTTTGGCATAAGCGCGGGTTGCCAGGGGATCTTTCTTGTCGGGTATTCCAAAAAGCATTATCGCCGGGATACCCAGTTCGTGCGCTTTTTTAGATGTTTTAACAAGATATTCTATGGATAACTGGAAGTGCCCGGGCATGGAATCGATTGGATTTTTAATTCCTTTGCCGTCAATGGCAAAAAGGGGGAGGATCAGGTCATCTACCGAAAGTCTGGTTTCGCGAATCATCCGTCGAAAGCCATCATTCTGCCGCAGCCGCCTAGGCCTGTATTCGGGGAAAAGCATAGCAACTCCTAAATTTTGTAATATTTATTTCGGCTTAGAAAAGCACGTCCTCTGGGCGTGGTCAGAGTTTTTTGGCTCTGCCTGAAAAATCGTTGAAAAAGTTTGAAGTGAACTAAAGTTAAGGTGAAATACAAGTGCCTAAAGTGAACTAAAGTTGAAAGTGCCTAAAGTTTAAGGTGCCGCCCTCAGCGGCTTCATTTTAAAACTTTAGTTCACTTCACACTTCACACTTTAGCTCACTATCCACTTCACACTTTAGATCACTTTAGACACTTTTAACTTGTACGGTTTTAGCTAAACATCCCCTTTAAGGGGCAAACCAAAGCCTGGTCCTTTGGGCCAGAATTCTTTACTCACGCTATTTCTTCATCTGTCAAATAACATGCCGGATCCGGAGCCCAGATATCCCCGGTTACCGCTTCGGAGCGTACCCTGAAATTTCCGCCGCAAATGTCCAGCCACCTGCAGGTTGCACATCTTCCCCTGGCGTGCTTTTTTTTCTCCTTAAGTTTTTTCATCAGCGGATCCGAAGTATCCGTCCAGATTTCAGAAAAGGGCCGATCTTTGACGTTGCCGAAACTGTAATGACGCCAGAATTGATCGGCATGCACCTCTCCATCCCAGCTGATGCAGCCGATGCCGATGCCGGAGCTGTTGCCCTCATTCATTTGAAGAAGTTCCAGAACCTCCCGGGCCCGCTCCGGATTTTCCTTAAGCAGCCTCAAATAAAGGTACGGGCCATCCGCGTGATTGTCCACGGTTAAGACTTCCTTAATGTGCCCCCTGTCATGTAATTGTTTTGTCAGATCCATGATAAGATCCACGGCGTTTCGGGATTCCTGATGGGACAAATCTTCTTTTATGAGATCTGTTCCGCGACCCGCATACACCAGATGATAAAAGCATGCTCTCGGAATATCCATCTCCTGGAGCAGTTTAAAAATTTTTGAGATTTCAGACGCATTGGATTTGTTAATTGTAAAGCGGAGCCCGACTTTTATCCCTGCTTTTTTACAGTTTTCAATTCCCTGCAAAGCCGCTTTGAAAGCTCCCCTCACGCCTCTGAACCGGTCATTAATTTCCTCCATTCCATCCAGACTTATGCCCACATATGACAGGCCGATTTCTTTTAAGGTTTGGGCTTTTTCAGGGGTAATCAGGGTTCCGTTCGTTGAGATAACGGCTCTCATACCCTTTTTCACGGCATAGGCTGCAAGTTCAGGGAGATCCTTCCGGGTCAGCGGTTCCCCACCGGAAAACAAAATAACCGGAACTCCGAATTCTGCAAGATCATCCAGCAGATGTTTGCCTTCCAGGGTTGAAAGTTCACTGTCAACCGCCATGTTCTTTGCCTGGGCATAACAGTGCACGCATTTTAAGTTGCATCGCTGTGTAATATTCCAGACGATTACCGGCCGTTTATCGCTGGAAAACTGCAAAAGGTGGGACGGTAATTTTGATGACATTCGCCCGTAACGAAGGGCATCGGACGGTTCAACGGTTCCACAGTAAAGTTTTGATATTCCGATCATATGGATAATATGGGTTCAGGGTTCAAGGTTCAGGTTCGGGTCCCGAGAGTCGGGCAACAATTCATGGCTCAGCTCTTCTTTAATGAGTTTGCTGATAAAAGCCTCGGGATTAAAAAGAGCGCTTTTTGTGATAAAAAAACGATTTTTCCCGGTTTTTTCCCGAATCAAATTCAGACCGTGTTTAAAACTGTTTGTCAGCTGTTCATAATAATCTTCAACATTAATAGCATTCTTTTCAAACTCTTTGATAATAAACTCCACGGCATCATCTTCCAGGACAATGTTAATGTCATTATTTTTATAAAATAACAGTTCTATTTTTTTAATGTCATCATAAAATGATTTGATTTTGCCGATTGTCTTTTCGATATCCAGTATATGACCGGAGTAATAAGAGGCCACCACCTGGATGCGAGACGGCGTCAACGTAAGACCGTATTTTTCCGACAGGTTTTTCTTGTTGGCGTTCAAATAGGTTATAATAAACTCTTTTTCTTCACGAGCAAGATTTGCAAATGTTTCTTCCAATTTGCTGAGGTTTGATGCCGACAACATGTGTTCAAGCGATTTTGCAGGATCCTGGATTACGGAAACCGTTACCGGAAATTTTTTAATATCGCAGGAGGGCAATTTTTTTTCAAACAAAAGGAGTGCTTTTTCCACGGCACTCACCAGGCCTCTGGCACCGGTGTTTTCTTTGAATGCTTTTTCAGCGAGAACACGAAGGGCATCGTCCGAAAATTTCACGTCAATACCATATGCCTCAAAATCGAGTTTTTTACCGAGAATGACCGGGTTGCTGGGATTTTTAAGGATTTCAAAAAGATCTTCCCGGGTCAATTTTTCAAAAACAGCTCTTACCGGCAGACGACCGACAAATTCGCTTTCAAATCCGAACTCTATGAGATCTTCGGCTTTTGCCTGCTGGAGAATGTCCGCATCATCCCGACAGTTTTTAATTTTTGCTCCAAACCCGATTTCCTGATCGGCGATACGCTTCTTGACAATCCGGGCCAGGTCGCCAAAGGCGCCGCTCATAATAAACAGTATGTTACCGGTGTTGACGGCACGTTTTTCCCGTTTGCCGGTTTTGCGAAAGCGTTCGATTTCCTGAATCATTGAAATCGGATCATGGGGCACTTTTAAATCCACTTCGGTTTCTTCCATGGGTTTTAAAAGCGCGCGCTGAACCCCTGATCGTGATACATCTACACCGATAATATTACGGCTCGACGCAATTTTATCAATTTCATCGATATAAATGATCCCGTATTGAGCCAGTTCAATATCACCGTCAGTTTCTCGCACGAGATCCCGAACAAGATCTTCTACATCACCGCCCACATAACCGGTTTCGCTGAATTTGGTCGCATCACCCTTTATAAAAGGAACATTGATTTTTTTCGCGATCAGTTTAATGATATATGTTTTTCCAACTCCGGTGGGACCGAACATGAGTATGTTGTTTTTGATGTGGCCGACCATATTGCTGATATCATCGGAAGACGTTTCGGCACGTTTTATCCGGTTGAAATGCGTACATATTTTTGTGGCTAGAATTGCTTTGGCATCATCCTGTTTCACGATATACTGGTCAAGATAAGAGATAAGCTCTTCGGGTTTCAGGTCGAAATTAATCTTCTTTTTTTTACGGCCAGGCTTTTTCTCCGTTTCGGAAGTGATTTCATGGGGTACAACCAGCGGAGATACCATTTTAACACTGCCGCCGAATTTCTTGGAGAGAAACTCGCCGATCTCTTTTTCTATTTCTTTTGGATTCGGTATTTTTTCGTTATGTTCTTTCATAATTTTAGACTATAATCATGGCTATGAAAAATGCAAGGAGGAAGTTGGCTATCCATGTTTTTCGCCGGATTCACACCCGCTTATTACCAGGCTGCGGACATTTTATTGTTTTTTTTATATAACTGTTATACGAAACCCTGAAATCTGAAATCAGATCAAAATTATGAAAAAAAGAACACCCATCGCTGTGGTGGGAATGGCGTGTCTGTTCCCCGGGGCTCCGGACCTGAATACATTCTGGCAAAACATCGTTAACAAGGTTGATGCAACGGTTGAGGTGCCCCGGGACAGATGGATCGTTGAACCTGATTTTATGTATGATTCCGATCCCATGCCGGACAAAGCTTTTTCAAGGCGATCCTGTCTTATCCATGATTTTAAATTCGATCCCCAAGGAATTGATCTTGACGAGGAACTGTTAAAAAAACTGGATCCGTTGCATCAAATAGTGCTGAGTACGGGCCGGGAAGCGTTGGCAAGCTGCGTGACCTCATCCATTGATAAAAACAATATCGGGACTGTTCTCGCTGCGATTGCATTGCCTGCGGATGCTTCCTCTTCAATCACGAGAAAGATACTGGGAACATCCTTTGAAGAAAAACTTTTTGGCCAAATTGCTTCGGACAAACAGATACGACTTTCCAGGGAGGAATGCCTGGCCAGCCGGGTAACCAGTCTGCCCGGAGCCATCCTTGCCCAGGGACTGGGCCTGGGCGGCGGAAGCCATACCCTGGATGCCGCCTGTGCTTCATCTCTGTATGCGGTTAAATTTGCCTGTGATGAATTATGTTCTTTTCGGGCAGACGCCATGCTGGCCGGTGGCGTGTCAAGACCGGAATCTCTTTACACTCAGGTGGGGTTCAGTCAGCTTCGGGCGTTATCCCCTTCAGGCCGTTGTGCCCCCTTTGACCAAAGTGCAGACGGTCTGGTGGTGGGAGAAGGCGTGGGCATGCTGGTTTTAAAAAGGCTGAATGACGCCCTGCGGGATCAAGACCATATTTATGCGTTAATAAAAGGTATCGGGCTTTCCAATGACATGCGGGGCAATCTTCTGGCTCCGGACAGTAAAGGCCAGGTTCGGGCCATGCGCAGCGCTTATACCGACGCGGGCTGGTCTCCTCAAGACATTGATCTCATTGAATGCCATGGGGCCGGCACACCGGTGGGAGATGCCGTGGAACTTGAAAGCTTGAAAACGCTCTGGGGAGAATCCGGCTGGTCAAATCAACAATGCGCCATCGGCTCCGTCAAATCCATGATCGGCCATCTGTTAACCGGTGCAGGCGCCGCCGGGATGATCAAAACCCTTCTGGCATTAAAAAACAAAACCTTGCCGCCATCGCTTAATTTCAGTAAGCCCCCGGCAAAAAGTTCCCTTCATAACAGTCCGTTTCGAGTACAAACTCAGGCGGAACCATGGGTACGGAAGGATAAAGACACTCCCCGGCGAGCTGCGGTCAGTGCCTTCGGATTCGGAGGCATAAACAGCCACCTGCTTTTTGAAGAATGGAATCCCGAAATTGAAAATTGCTCGTTGAAAATTGCCGATTATCACGATTCAACCCCCAATCATCAATCATCAATCCACCATCAATCGTCAATTACAAATTCCCCTGTAGCAATTATTGGCATGGCATCCGCTTTCGGCCCCTTAACATCCCTGAAAGCGTTTCAGGAAACCGTTTTCAGAGGAGAATCCATCATCACAAAAAGGCCTGAAAACCGGTGGAACGGGTGTGACACGATTGCCGAGGGTATTCTTGACGGACAGGGAGCCTGGGGGGGATACATGAATGAACTCTCTCTTAATCTCAGAGAGTTTCGAATACCCCCCAACGAAATTCCGGATATCCTTCTCCAGCATCTTTTGATGCTCAAAGTTTCGGCCGACGCCATGAAAGACGCCGGTTTTCCCCTGAGACAAGAACGAGCGGACATGGGGGCCTGCATCGGCATGGAATTTGACTTTGAAGCTACGGATTTTCATCTCCGCTGGCACCTGCATAATTTAGTTCGGAACTGGAAAAAAGAGAACCGACCGGGATTAACTCTTAAGGATGAGAAAGAAACCCGCGTCTGGCTGGAATCGTTACGGGATGCATTTGGACCGCCCCTTACCGCCACCCGAACCCTGGGCGCCCTCGGCGGAGTTATTGCCAGCAGGATCGCCAGAGAATTTCGTTTCGGAGGTCCGAGCTATGTGGTATCCAATGAATCGGCCTCCGGTCTGAAGGCTCTTGAAATCGGAGTGCGATCCCTGCAGCAAAAAGAAACCAGTGCCGTTCTTGTGGGAGCGGTTGATCTTTGCGGTGATGTTCGCAGTGTGATCACATCCCATCAGATAAGACCGTTTACCCGAAGTCACACCATAAGTCCCTTTGACCGGTCGGCGGATGGAACGCTTCCCGGCGAAGGTGCTGCGGCTGTGGTTCTCAAAAGACTTGACCGGGCAATAAGGGATGGCGACAGAATATATTCTGTTATCAGGGGAATCGGAAAAGCCGGTTGGGGGGGGATTACCACCCACAGGCCGTCAAAAAACGCCTATAGTCTGTCCCTGAAACGATGCGTTGAGGATGCCGGTATTTCAGCGTCTTTGATAAGTTATTTTGAAACTCACGGCAGTGGCAATCCTTTGGAAGATCAAGTCGAATCACAAGCCCTTAACGAGTTTTTTGCAGGCCGAAAAGAACCGTGCGCCATCGGGTCCGTAAAACCGAACATCGGGCATGCCGGAGCTGCCGCCGGACTGGCGTCGTTAGTTAAAACCAGCCTGTGTCTGTACCATGAGATCATTCCTCCCCTGACTAATTTTATAATACCCGGCGATCCATCCTGGCAAACCGGCGCATTTCATATGCCTGCTTTTCCGCAATACTGGCTTAGAGACCGAAAAGACGGTCCCCGCAGGGCATGCACCGGCGCCATGACAACGGACGGCAACTGCATGCATGTCATCCTCGAAAGCGTTGAATATGAATCCATTGACCGGATACCTCAAAAAATAACACAGGAAAAAAAAAGACCCCTTGGTTTTATGGCGCCGGGACTTTTTGTGGTTGAAGGAGACAGTAAAAACAGTTTGATCAAAGGTCTTGACACACTTCATCTTTATATCAAAACTTCATCAAACCGGCCGTACCCGGTTGCTTTGTCGTCAGAAGAAGGTTTGGCAACAAATCGAAAGATCGAACCGGTAGCCCGGTCCTGGTATCTTAAAAACGGATTGGATAAGAATAAAAAATTTGCCGTATCCCTGGTTGCAGACACTGTCTTTGAACTGGAGAAAGGTATCCGTGACGCTCAACAGGCGATTGAGTCTGATACACCCAGACGCATGAACGGTCCGGGAGGTATCCGTTATTCTCCCCATCCTTTGGGTATGACCGGTGAGGTCGCATTTGTCTTTCCCGGGTCGGGAAACCATTATGTTGGAATGGGCAGAGGCGTGGGAGTGCTCTGGCCGGAAATTCTTCGCGAAATGGATGCGGCGACCCATCAATTAAAGCGCCAGCTTATCCCGGACTGTTACGTACCGTGGAGAACCTCATGGGAACCGGGCTGGGAAAAAGCGGCCCATGACACCATCATTTCGAATCCCTTGCATATGATCTTCGGCCAAGTGGTTCACGGCGGGGTTATGGCCAATCTGGTAAAAAGTTTCGGTATACTTCCCCATGCGGCTATCGGGTACAGCCTTGGAGAATCCGCGGCACTTTTTGCCATGGGGGCCTGGCCGGACCGGGACAGCATGTTAAGACGAATGCTTGCCACTGATTTGTTCACTACCCAGCTCGCCGGACCCTGCACTGCGGCTCACAAAGCATGGGGAATCCCCATGGATGAAGATATAAACTGGAGCGCTGCGGTTGTAAATCGCCCGGAGAATACCGTTCGCACGGTTATCGACAAATGGCCTTTTACAAAACTTTTGATTGTTAATACCCCTGATCAATGTGTCATCGGCGGCAGGCAAAGCCATGTAAAGGGTGCCATCGAGGAACTCGGCTGTGAGGCTGTGTTTCTCGAAGGGGTGGTCACGGTTCACTGTGATGCAGCGGCTCCGGTGGCGGACGCTTACAAAAAGCTTCACCTGTTTCCCTGCACTCCCCCAAAAGGTATCCGGTTTTACAGCTGTGCGCTTGCTCGCTCCTGCACTCCCACGGATGAAAGCGCTGCGGCCTCAATTCTGGATCAAGCCATTTCCGGTTTTAACTTCACCACATTGATAAAGCAGGCCTATCAGGACGGTATCCGAATTTTTCTTGAAATGGGCCCACATGCGTCCTGCACCGGTATGATCACCCGGATTCTCGATCAAAAGCCTCACCTCGCAGTTTCTGCATGCGTTCGCGGTGAAGACGACTATCTTTCCGTGGTTAAGTTTCTGGGGACGCTGATTGCGGAAAGGGTGTGGGTGGATCTTGAAAAATTATACGGAAACCCTGCATACGCCCCAGGTATCACTGAAATTATAGATGAAAAACCAGTTCATCAGATAACGCTGAGGGTGGGTGGAAAAATACCGTGTCCGTCCATGCCTGGGACAGAGAGCAGAACTCAGAGGTCAGAGGGCGGAGGACCCCGGTACGATCTTCCGGACCTACGGGGTGGGCAGAGGTCGGAAGAGGGAAGACAGGTTTCAGGTGTCAGGTTTCAGGTGTCAGGGGAGAGAGGGCAGAGTACAGAGGACAGAAGACAGAGGACGGAGAACAGAGGAAAAAGACCGATCTCCGGTAACCAGCATCCAGTATCCGGTATCCGGTATCAAGAAATTATGGAGGCTATGGCGGAAAGCAATAAAGCTACGGCCGATACTCATAAGACCTTTCTTGATTTTTCAGATGAGTTAACCAGAAGTTTTGAAAAAACCTTTGGCATACAGACGCGTCTTATTGAGAGCATGATTTCAGACAAAACTTTTTCGGAAGGAGAGCCGGAAGTTAACAACAGAGAACAAATAGAAAAAATTACGGGACCGGTCCAACCGGCTTTCAACCGCAGCATGTGTCTGGAGTTTGCCATCGGTTCGGTTGCTCGCGTGCTGGGGCCGGAGTTTGCAGTGGTGGATACTTACAACGTAAGGGTTCGGCTGCCGGATGAACCCCTCATGCTTGTGGACAGAATTATTTCGGTGGAAGGTGAAAAAAGGTCTTTGGGTTCGGGCCGGGTGGTTACGGAACATGATGTACTGCCCGATGCGTGGTATTTAGACGGCGGACGTGCTCCGGTGTGCATATCGGTCGAAGCCGGTCAGTCCGATCTTTTTTTATGCTCGTATCTGGGCATCGACCATGCGGTTAAAGGAAAAAGGAGTTACCGCCTCCTGGATGCGGTGGTTAAATTCCACCGGGGACTTCCCCGGCCGGGGGATGTTATTCGCTACGAGATCCATATTGACCATTTTGTACGCCAGGGGGATACGTATCTTTTCTTTTTCCGGTTTGAAGGCTGTGTCGGGAACAGCCGCCTGATCAGCATGCATAACGGATGTGCCGGGTTTTTTACCCATGAAGAAGTGCAAAATTCAGGAGGAATTATTTTAACCGAGGAAGATATCCGTCCCAGGGCGGGGAAAAAGCCCTCCGACTGGAGAACCCCTGTTCCGGTTACCACGGAAAGCTACACGGATGATGCCATAGAAGCATTGAGACGCGGCGATCTTGCAGGGTGTTTCGGCTCTTTTTTTCATGGAATCGAACTTGCCGAATCGCTCAGGTTGCCGGGCGGGAGGATGAAACTGATAGACCGGATTCTGATCCTTGAACCCGAGGGCGGGCGTTACGGACTGGGCCGGATCCGGGCAGAAGCGGACATCCATCCGGATGACTGGTTCCTGACCTGTCATTTCATGGATGACAGGGTCATGCCCGGAACCCTGATGTATGAATGCTGTGCCCATGCGCTCCGAGTATTTCTTCAGCGTATGGGATGGGTAACGGCAAAGCCCGGGACCTGCTATGAACCGGTTGTGGGGGTTGAGAGTGTGCTCAAATGCCGGGGGCCGGTTACTCCGGAAACCCGGCATGTCTGGTATGAAGTGGAGATAAAAGAACTCGGGTATGCTCCGGAACCTTATGTAACTGCAGATGCGCTCATGTATGCGGACGGGGAACGGATCGTATTGTTTAAGGATATGTCCATGAAGATGACAGGCATTGTCCGTGAAGAGATAGAAGAAGTGTGGGAGAAGAAGGGGTTCAGGGTTCAGGGATCAGGGTTCAGGGATCAGAGGGTGGAGGACGGGTTTCAGGTGTCAGGTTTCAGGTGTCAGGTGTCAGGGGGCAGGGATCAGGGATCAGGGGATGGAGAAAAAACAGCGATATCCAGTATCCAGCAACCAGTATCCGGCATCCAGCAACCAGCAGCCAGTCTGCAGCATCCGGAGTCGTGTATCCGGAAACCGGCACTTTTTGACCGGGACAAAATACTGGCATTTGCCGTTGGCAAACCTTCCGTGGCATTCGGTGACCCGTATAAAATATTTGACAAAGACAGAATCATTGCCAGACTTCCGGGACCGCCATATTCCTTTTTGGACAGAATTGTCAGCATTGAGCCCGAAGCATGGACATTAAAACCGGACGGATGGATAGAAGCCGAATATGAGATGTCGCCTGATGAATGGTATTTTAAAGCAGACCGATCTTCTTGCATGCCCTTTTGCGTATTGCTCGAGATCGCCCTGCAACCGTGCGGATGGATGGCCGCCTATCTGGGGTCTGCCCTTCACAGTGATAAAGATCTGAAATTCAGAAATCTCGGCGGGAATGCCGTGTTGAATCGTATGATTTTACCGGACAAAAATAAATTATCCATGCGTGTCCGGATGACAAAAGTTTCCGAAGCCGGGGAGATGATTATCGAACATTTTGATTTTAAGGTGTTGCAGGATGCTGAAATAATTTATTCGGGAGATACATACTTCGGTTTTTTCACCAGACAGGCCCTGGCCCGGCAGATCGGCATCCGGGGGGCGGATCAGCAAGCCTATTGTTCCGCAGCGGCTGAGCTGGAGGGGAGCCGCTCCTGCAACTTTGAAGACCAGTCCCCACTTCATCCGGATGATCCTGAGGTTCATCCGGCTCCTTCTCTGGCAATGCCGGCAACAGCGCTTCGCATGATCGACAGGATTGAAACTTACGTTCGGACCGGAGGCCCTCAAGGGCTGGGTTTTATTCGAGGGGTAAAACAAGTCAGACCGGATGAGTGGTTCTTCAAGGCTCATTTTTACCAGGACCCCGTATGGCCGGGTTCTTTGGGAATAGAATCGTTCCTTCAACTGGTCAAGTTCATGGCCATCGATCGTTGGGAGCATCTGGTTGACAGTCACCGATTTGAGCTGATTACCGGGGAGCCGCATAACTGGATTTACCGGGGTCAAGTGATTCCGGAAAATAAAACGGTTGAAGTGGAAGCCGTGGTAACTAAAATGATGAACACACCGGTTCCTACCCTATATGCAAACGGATTTCTGAAAGTCGACGGGCTGTATATTTATCAAATGGAAAATTTCGGTTTTCGCTTAATTCCGAGATAAAATCGCTTTGCGATTTTATACAACGTCCCGCATAAAGCGGGACTTAAAAAGAGGTAAACCGAGGATCTCGATTGCCATTGGAAGAATGGAGTAATGGAATAACTTGCTTTAGGTATTTGCTTATAACTGGATAGAAGTTACGGGACGTTACATGTTATATAATAAGGTGTATATTGATTCATTTGGATATGAACTGCCTCCCAATGTGGTGACATCAGATGACCTTGAAAAAAGACTTGAACCCTTATACAAGGCCCTGCAT
This sequence comes from uncultured Desulfobacteraceae bacterium, assembly GCA_964410925.1. Taxonomy (GTDB): domain Bacteria; phylum Desulfobacterota; class Desulfobacteria; order Desulfobacterales; family UBA11574; genus S5133MH16. Next base: position 37,093 of record CAYPIW010000017.1, on the reverse strand, counting down.
TTTCAAAAGGGACAACTGGAGGCATTAACCGGAATCCGGGAGCGAAGGTTTTGGGATCCGGGATTTGCCATGTATGAAGGCGCCGCAAAAGCCGGACAAAAAGCCCTGAATGCTTCCATGATTTCTCCCGAAGATATTGGCATGCTGGTATATGGTGGTGTTTGCAGGGACAATTTAGAACCCGCAACCGCCTGCGCCACATCCCACAGTCTGGGACTGGGGCCGGAAACTCAGGTTTGCGATGTTTCGAATGCCTGCCTGGGGGTCTTAAACGGGATGATCCAGGTTGCAAATGCAATAGAACTCGGACAGATTAAGGCCGGTCTTGTGGTGTCCTGCGAGTCCGCAAGACAGGTTATGGATTTTACCATTGACCGTCTTTTGGAAAACAAAGATATGGATCATTTCAAGAAGACCGTGGCCACATTGACCGGAGGATCGGGGGCTGTGGCCGTACTTTTGACCCAGGCATCTGTTTCCCATACGGGCCATCGTCTTTTGGGAGGGGTTGTAAGAAGTGCGACCGGACATCATAAGCTGTGCCGGTGGGGCCCGGATACCGGCATTCCGGCCAGCGGGCTTCATGTCATGCAGACAGATTCCGTAGGCGTTCTACGGCACGGTGTGGCCCTGGGAATAGAAACCTACACCGCGTTTAAGAAAAAACTATCCTGGCCGGATGATAAGCCGGACAAGGTGATTTGCCATCAGGTGGGCGCAACCCATCAAAGAAATATACTCGAATCTATCGGGATTTCGGAAGACAAGGATTTTACCACCTTCAAACACCTCGGTAACATCGGAACGGTATCCCTTCCTATTACGGCTGCAATCGCCGAGGAACGGGAGTTTCTGGTTAAAAATGATCTTGTTGGTTTTTTCGGTATCGGCAGCGGTTTGAATTGCCTGATGCTGGGAATAAAATGGTAGAAATATGGATGTTGGGTATTTGTTGCTTAGTTTTAAATTTTGTGTGCTTTATGGCAAAAAAATCTAAACTTAAAAAAAGTGTGAAGTGATCTAAAGTGATCTAAAATGCCTAAAATTATGGAATTCTACCAATTTTATATGAATAGATGGAGCGAAGCGACACTTTAACTTTAGGCACTTCAAACTTTAGTTCACTTTAGTCACTTTTCCGGTTTATCCGCGTTGGATGTTCAATATATGGGAAAAAACAGACCAATTAATACTCTTGCTTTTCGCCATCTATATCCGTTTACGTCCCATTACATGAAAATAAACGGTCTGAAATATCATTTCCTGGACCAGGGAACCGGTGATCCTGTTGTTATGATTCACGGAAATCCAACATGGTCTTTCTATTTTCGCGAGCTGATCCGGGAGTTGTCAGACCGATACCGTTCCCTGGCGCCGGATCATATCGGATGCGGACTGTCTGACAAGCCTGGTATCAAACAATACGATTACCGGTTAAAAAGCCGTGTCCGTGATTTGGAAAGTTTTCTTGAACATCTTGAGATTAAGGAGAAAATTACACTGGTACTTCATGACTGGGGCGGGATGATCGGTATGGTCTATGCGGTAACATACCCTCAACGGATCGGTCGAATCGTGATTATGAATACCGCCGCCTTTCTTCCGCCCAGGGGAAAAACGCTTCCCATAAGGCTGAAGCTGGTGCGGAATGTCACGCTGTTCGCAACCCTGGCGGTGCAGGGATTTAATCTGTTTGTCTATGGTGCGCTCTACATGGCATCTTACAAAGGAATGAATAAAGATGTTAAGTCGGGCCTCATCGCTCCTTACAACAGTTGGAATAACCGGATTGCAACCTTAAAGTTTGTTCAGGATATTCCCGTCAGGCGGAAGGATCCAAGTTATGGCCTTGTCAAGACGGTTGATGAAAACCTGTTCAAACTCAACCGCATCCCTATGCTGATCTGCTGGGGTGAGCATGATTTTGTTTTTGATTTCCAATACCTTGACGAGTGGCGTCGCCGTTTCCCGGAGGCAGAGGTTCATGTATTTAAAGATGCGGGTCATTATGTTCTCGAAGATGCGCCAGTCAGAATTATTCCGCTGGTTAAGAATTTTCTGAAAAAGCACCCGCTGTAATTTTTTAAACCTGAAAATATTTGCCACCAGGCACTAAGACATAAACTATATATTTATTGTGCCCTGAAAAGCCTGCTCCTTTAGGACAAGCTTTTCCCGCTTTGCGGGAGTAAGAGATATATGGTTCTGCCTTGGAGTTTTGTACCTAAAATCACAAATTCCAAGCACCAAATTACAAATAAATCACAAATTCCAATATTCAATAACCAAAACCTCTTAGGACGAAACATTGTTTGGATTTTCGAATTTCGGTCATTGTTATTTGCCTGCCCTGTTAAATAAATCTTAGATTTAATGCGAAGCATTATTTAACAGGGTAAATTTTTTGGGATTTGTTAATTGGAATTTCAATAAGTCAATGAACTTCCAACAAAGCAAATTTTCTCTGGGGATAAAACAAAGCCTGGTCTTTTGGACCAGGATTCTTTATAACTCAGCAACTAAAACATGATGAATCTTTGCTGTTGCGAATTCATCAACTGAAGAAGGAGGGTTTTAATGAGACTTTTAAACAAAATACCGGTTCTAATTTTCGGGGCAATATTGCTTCTAATGCTATCTGCGGTTACGGCCTTTTCAGAGGAAAAGGAACCCATGGTTGAGAAACTGGCCGTGGTGAATGGAGTCGTGATTACCAGAGTCGACTTTGACCGGAAATTACATCAGGTAAAACAGAATATGTTGCGGAGAGGACAGCAGATTTCCGATGATAGATTGGCTGAAATAAAAACGGATGTTCTTGAAACCATGATCACTGAAGAACTGCTGTTTCAGGAAAGCAAGGAAAAGGGTATTACGGTTGAACCCGAAGCCATTGCCAGTGATCTTAAACAGATCAAAAAAGGATTCGCCACGGATGCTGATTTTAAAAAAGTCATTGCTGAATCCGGACTTACTGAAGCTGAACTTCAATCCGACATTGAACGCGGGCAGGTTATCAATAAACTTATTGATACGCAGATTGGGGCTCTGGTTGTTATTCCTGACCAGGAAATAAGGACATTTTACGATACCCATCCAGAGTCCTTCCAGAAATCCGAGCAGGTGAGAGCCAGCCATATTTTAATTAAAATTGATTCCAAGGACGAACCGTCCGTAAAAGATGAAAAAAAGGCAAAACTCCAAAAGATCCAAAAAAGGCTGAAGGGCGGGGAAGATTTCGCCGTACTCGCCAAAGAGTTTTCAGAGTGTCCGAGCAATAATAAAGGAGGGGATCTCGGTTATTTTGGACGCGGAAACATGGTGAAACCTTTTGAAGATGCTGCATTTGCATTAAAAACAGGTGAAGTCAGCGATATCGTTGAAACGCGTTTCGGATACCATTTGATTAAAGTTGTGGATAAGAAACCCGCATCGGTTGTGGCTTATGTAGACGCAAAGGATAACATCGGTCAGTATTTAAAAAAAGAAAAAACAGGCAAAGAACTCAAAGGGTACATTGAAGAGCTTCGGAAAAAAGCGGTGATAGAGAGAGTTGCATCCTTATAACTAAAATTTCTTAAGCAGCTGATTTGCTGCAGTGAGTGTGGGATCCCAGACCGGGCCAAAGGGCGGGGCGTATGCCAGATCTGTTTGACAGTATTCATCAACGGTCATTCGGCCATGTAATGCAACGGCAATTGCATTAATTCTATGTGCGACACCTTCCCGGCCCACCATCTGGGCGCCCAGGATACGCCTGGATTTTTTGTCTCCGATCATGAGGACATGGATGACCGACGCGCCGGGGTGGGCATGGGCGCGCGACCGGGTTTTAATCATAACCTTTGCAGGCTCGAAACCGGAATCCGTTGCTTCTTTTAGGGTAATGCCGGTACGCGCCACTTCAAGATCAAACACCTTAAACACCGCTGTACCGGCAACTCCCGGAAGCTCAACCGCCTTGCCGCAGATATTGTCGGCAACGGCCCAGCCTGAGCGATTGGCCCGTAACGCCAGAGGTATCCACGTTTTTTTACCCGAAACGACATGATACGCATCCGCACAATCTCCTGCAGCATATATGTTGCCATCCGAAGTTTTCAAGTTTCTGTCCACGGCAATCGCATTGCCTGTGCCAAGGTCAAGGCCTGCGCCGGAGGCAAGCCCGCTGTTTGGTTTTATCCCAATGGCTACCAGAACCATATCTGTCTCAAGGATAAGATCGGAACATATTACCTGTAATCGTGCCCCCTCAGCGTGGATTTTTTGCAGCGTATGGCCCGGATATAATTTTACTTTATTGGTTTCTACTTCTTTTCTCACAACATCGGACAGTTCTTTTTCCATCCATGGGAGAAAAACGGGGCCGGGTTTTACCATATCTACTTCTATGGATCTGGCCCTGAGCGCTTCACACATTTCAAGACCGATATATCCCATGCCGATGATAACGGCTTTTTTAACCGTATTTGAGGTTAGATATGATTTGATTTTTCTTCCGTCATTCAGGCTCTTTAAGGCCAAAACCCCGGGAAGATGAAAACCGGACAGGTCCGGTATGATGGGAGACCCTCCGGTTGCGATCAATAATTTATCATAGGAGAATTGAAACTTCTTTTTTTGCAACGATATGCCGGCAACGGTCTTGCTTATGGGATCAATCGATGTAACGCAATGACCGGTCAAAATATTGATCCCCTGTTTTTCCCGGAAGACACTTGCCTGTCTGACAACAAGATCATCAATTTCCCTGCCGGAATCGGCGATATTGTATGGTATCCCGCAGGCACTGTATGAAACATCCATTGTCTTTTCCAGTACGGTAATATCAAGATCAGGATTATTTCTTTTTGCCCTGCTTGCAGCGCTCATTCCGGCTGCATCGCCACCGATGATCAGAAATTTCATAAACCTTATCATTATTGATGCATTCGTAAAAAGCAGAACTCATCACGTTTCAGGTTTTAAGATTTAGGTTTTAGAGAATTAAATTTAATTGTTTTAACAGATACTTAAAACTTGATGACTTCGCAAAAAGTCGTCACTCCGGTAGATTCCGGATCGAGTCCGGGAGGGGTCCAGATGATTTGCAATTTACCAGTGACCCTCAACAGTTGCCTGATCAGAAAAAGTCAATTTTCCTTGAATGAAGGACTCTAAGGCATCCCTGACCGTGCCTTTGGATGTTACAGCTATTTTCATTTTATGTCCCGAATCCCTTTGTCTTTATTCATATGCCGCCATGGCCGCTGCCACAAACCTGATCATCCGTAATCGCAGATAATTTCCCTGCAATCAGGTCTTCCACAACCGGTCTTATTTCAGGACGCACGGCATCGTAATACACATCGATACCCACCTGCCTGAACCCCATAAGCGGTCTCATGCCGATACCGCCTACGATTAATGCATTTACATTGTGTTCCGCCAGGAGATTCACCGGGACCATACATCCTCCCTGGACATGATTTTGGTTTGAGATCGTGGTGACTCCCTTGATTTCTCCTGCTTCGACATCTACCAGGGTAAACACATCACAGTGGCCGAAATGTCCCGACCGTTGACCGTCCAACCCGCCTTTTTCCATAGACGGAACCGCTATCCTTCCATTTTGCATTGTACAGAGTTCTCCTTTATTTTATTTTTGCAAGGCTGATAATCACGCTGAGATTTCCTCCGGGTTATGAGCGTGTTCGTGTAACATATGACACCATGTTTTCTTGTCAAGCGCTTAACCCGAGTTTCTCATAAATACCGAAATATATAATATAAGAAAAAAAGGCTTCGGAGCCACGGTTTGACAACAGACGCGGATCAGCGTTTACCAACGGCCTTAATTTACACCCGAATCACCTTGTTTTTCGGAAGCATCAAAATAAACGGTATACCGATTAATCCTATTGCCGCACTGATACAGTAGGTTAAGGGAAGACCGATATGATCTGCGATGATTCCGACGAGGACCACAATGGCTGATCGTGAAATAAACGACACCATCATAAACAGTCCATTGGCTGTTGATGGGCTGCTTTTGGCGTTTTCCTGTACGATTGCCAGCATAACCGGCGTAGTAGACAAAAGTGTAAAACCGGTAAAAAGAAGCATGAGGCAGCGCAGCAGTCCACCGGTGTACACAAATAAAAACAGTCCCACAGGAGCACATATCAAGGAAATGATCAGTATTTGTCTTCGACCCAAATAATCGCTGAGTGTTCCGGATGACAGTACGCCCGCCACTCCAAACGCTTCGAATGCGGTGAGCCCGAATCCTGCCAGCCATATATTACCGGTTTCCATCTTGATAAAGATTGGAAGAAACGTAGTTGTTGATGCGTGCATAAATCCCCGTGCAAACAGTATGGCGGTCAAGGGCAAAAGGATGTGTTTCATTTCACGGCAGGTGGATAACAGGGGCCTTCTGTCCGACTTTTTAACCTGCACGTCAATTCCATGAAACTTGAAATAAAGCCAGAGCGAGGCTATAATTCCGAAAACCATAATCGGGTAGTATCCTTCGAGACTTAAAATCGAGACCGAGCCCACCGCAACCATGGGCCCCAGTGTTCTGGCCAGTTCACCGCCCGTCATGTAAAAACTCATTCCTTTACCTGTCTTAATTCCGGATACTTGTGATACCATAACCGGGGCAGGAACATGAAAAAGGGCAACACTGACACCGGTAACAAAAAAAAGCAGTGCTAATACACCGTAACTGGGCGCAAGACCCAAAAGGCTCATGGGTATGGCGGTGGTGGCCGGAGCAAGGATGATAAAATAACGGACAGAAATCCTGTCCGCAAGAAGACCGATAAACGGATTAAAAAAAGCGGGGATCTGCATTATTGTGGAAAGAAAACCGGCCTGGGCAAGTGTCATGGAAAATTTCTCCACAAGCAGAGGAAGCAGGGGTGCGAAAAAACTGGAATAGATATCGTGGATAAAATGGCAAACTGAAAGGGTCAGCACTTTTCCGGTATTAAAAACATCCCTGGACCGGAGAGCAGAATTTTTAGTTGTCGTTAGAGTCATATCAGTTTTATAGAGAAAGGTCTCATTTCTTAACTATTGCCAATGGGCGTGTAAATCAAGACTGTTGTTTGCTAAGATTGCCATGGATATTAGGTTTCAGGTTTCAGGTGTCAGGTTTCAGGAAGAATGTTGAGTAATAGATGCAACAATTTGAACATCGAACATCGAACGCTCAACATCGAACGTCGAATAAGGATATCGCTTCGCTCCATTAAATTGTAAAATTGAAATACCGAAGGTGTACGGTCCTTCGATGTTGGACGTTCATTTTTTATTTTAGTCTACAGTTCAGTGTTTAAAATAATATGTTGTATTCAGATTTACCGCCGAGTCAGGAGCCCTGAATTTATTCAACATACGATCATATTATTGCTATGGGTCACCTCATTTCTCCTTTAACCCTGACACCTGACACCTGAAACCTGAAACCTGAAATCGGAGCTATGGTTTGTCAATAGACAAGGATCACCGTTTATCAGCGGCCTTGATTTACACTCTGCCGATGGTAATACCCGAAGTGAGGTTCTTCAGGTTTTTAAGGCCCTTTAACAGTTTTTCGGCATCTGCCTTGGCGGGCCGGAGCGGTAATTGTGCAAAAACGCCAAGACCTTCACTGGCCTCATGAAATTCGTCAGATGGCAGCGGGCTTAATACGGCACAGTTGATCATCGGATTTACCCGGAGCAATTTTTCTGCAAATTCAAGTCCTGTCATGTCTCCAAGCTCTTTATCGGTTACAACAAGATCCACGGATGTCTCCGAAAGCGTATCCAGTGCTTTTTGTCCTGAATCCGTCCATGTTAATTCAACATCGTCATATTTTTTCATAACCGAGGCCAATTCCAACAAAGAGTTCTTGTGCGGTGTTATCAGTAACACTTTCATCATATTTTTCCTTCCGAGTTATTCAACTCGCATTGATTGAGGCTTGGGTTTTACGACCCGGAAGCCCTCCGGGGCGCAGGCCCTGCGGGCCGGAGGCCAATTGTGAGCGAAGCGAACTAACTTTAATCATAGTTACCTTTATTTCGAAATAAAATCAACGCCCACTTGACAGAGTGGATTTTTATATATATCTAAAAAAACTTTTTTTAAATGGAAATTAATCTCAGGGAGTTTTAGAATGCATTCATTACATAGTGCAGATAAAGATCAGACTGACGTTCTGGTTGAGAATGATAACGGAAACGAACGAATGATGCTCGCAGATCTCGGGTATTCGGAAAAAGCCATTACCTATTATCTTGAAAAACCGTATATGGGCAGTTTGCCGGATGCTGACCAGGTGTCAGAGATGCTCGGTACCTGCGGAGACACATTGAAGATCTTTCTTAAAATAGATCATAACACAATAAAAGATATTCGCTACCAGGTGCTTGGCTGCCCGGGTGCGATTTCCGCGGCCATGGCGTCTGTTGATCTCGTAAAGGGTAAAGATCTTGAATATGCCCGGAATATCGATGACGGTGATGTTTTTAACCAGCTTGAAGATGTTCCCGCAAAAAAACACCACTGCATACAACTGGCAGTAAAAGCGCTTCACAAAGCTATCGATGAATATAAAAACGGGAAGGGCCGCCTGGCCCATAGGGAATGTCGGCCGGTCTGCTCCGCCCCCGGGGAGTGTTGTAAAAATAAGATGAAGTCCAAAAGTTTGAAGTTTGAAGTGCCTAAAGTGAGTTAATTATTGAATTTTATCAATTTCATAAAATGGTGGAGTGAAGCGACTCCACAACTTTAGGCACTTTAGTTCACTTTTAGTTCACTTTAAACTTTTGCATGAATAGAATGAATAAACCAAATTATAATACGTAACCATATTTGCGAATACATGTACTAAGTTTTACAGGAGACCTTTCGGAATCGGCGCAATCTTATCGCCGCCCAGAACATAGCCACCGTCCAGCCGCAGAACACTTCCGGTCATAAACGGTGCGTCTTTTATAATAAAAATTACCGCTTTTACCACATCTTCTATGGTGCCGGTCCTCCTCAGCAACGTATGATCATAAAGCGCAGCTTTCTGCTCGTGGCTTAAAAGACCCCAGCCCCGGGTTTGTGCACCATGCCGGGTTTCGACAAAACCGAGCATGATTTCATTTACGCGAACCTCAGGTGCTCCCATACGGGCCCAGGTTTCGGTTAAAAGGGAAATCCCCCGGTTTGCAGCGGCATACCCCTCATTGAATATATAACTGGCGGGACCGGACCGTCCGACCATGCCGGCAATGGAAGAAAAATTTATGACCACCCCGTCTCCGGAGCTTTTAAGATACGGAAGGGCCGAATCGAAGATCCATCTTTTGGCACGGAGGGTGGTTGCCATTTCAAGATCCCACTGCTCCCGAACATATGGCCCGTGAACCACGGGCCATCCGCCGCGCTCGATGTTGTTTATCACAATGTCCAGGCGCCCGAAATGATCGACAACTTTTTTAATAAGTCCTTGAATCTTATCGGTGTCAAGCAGGTCGGTTTTGTTAATCAGGTAATCCTGACCGGTTTTGGCAAAGTCTTTTTCCAGTTCATCCAGACTTTCTTCCCAATCGAAATAGTTTAAAACGATTTTGGCTTGTTCCCTTGCAAGCGCAAGTCCTATGCCTTTTCCGATCCCTTTTACCGCACCGAGCACCAGAGCAACTTTGTTTTTGATTTCCATAATCTTGTATACCCTGTCGATTTTGTCAAATCTCACCAAAAAGGGTATGCTTTATCCATTGAAAGCCCAGTTTTAACAGTTCAACATCGTCATTTTTTACCGTATCTAATATATTGGAATCAATGTTACGGTCATCCAGGAGTCCCCGGTCAAATATATGGGATCTGAAATTATCCAGATCATAACACGCCAGGTGAAACATGAGCCTGGATTTGATATCCAGTGGACCGGGAATCAGGCGATTTTTGAGGCTGATGATTTCCATCATCAGATCGTTCATCTGATTGTAGACGGAAACTCCCTGATCTTCTATCCATTCCCGAACGGTCCAGATATGACCGTTTTTAAATCCCAGACAATGGGGTTCTTTTAAAAGAAAATACTGTTCGGTTACGACGCCGGAAGTTCTGGATCGTGATGCCACGCGAATAAGGGGATAGGTTCGGCATGATGACGGCCGGTCTTCATATATACTGCAACCGGACGGGTCAACAAACGGGCATTTTAATCCCTTAAACGGATCTGTCCTGAAAGTAATGATGGGGAGCCCGGTTTCGGGGCCTGTGTGCTGGGAAGTATAGCGCTCAAGGAACAGGTTCGACGGTAAGCCGAGTCGGTTTTTCATGCGCAATATATCGTAAGGGAAGAGAAACTGATTAAGATCCCGGCAGCATTCATTGAAACAGGGCACCTTTTTTGAACAGGAAAATTGAAACGTATCGTTTAATAAAAGAGGCGTCATATTGTTTTCCATAAAAGTTTCTCCATGTTGCGTCGGATTGAAAAAACATCATCAATTAATAACGAGGAACTCGTAAAAAGTCCGATTTAGACGGTTTTGTAAGAAGTTCAAATTCAAGGCGTGCAAATTTTGTAATCATAGGCGTACTTTTTCGTACGTTGAATGATTGCGAAATGCAGCACAACGCAGAAGTTGGACTTTTTACGAGACCGTCAATAACAAATGACCAATCGAGTCCCATATGTCAACAAAAAATGCATATCCCGGGGAAGATCCGTAGTGTTCGGAAATGGGTCACGGTGGTCATACCCATCTTAATGAATGCCTATATACTAGATAGGATTCATATCCTGAATGGTTTATGCAACATGAATGGCATTAAGCATAATATATAGTGTATATTCAAATGGTTATATTTATATGTATGATCAGTCCAAAATAAAATTGTAATGTTTGGAAATTTATAGATTAGTTTTCCCAAAAGTTCTTGACAAGGATTCTCTTAATTGTTATCTAATCGCTTTGATTCCTCTTTTCAATCTATCTTACTGATTTTATAGAATAATTGTGAATTCGATCATTTCAGATCCTTAATCACGGCATTTCGTGGTTTTGTGAAAAACAGGTAGAAACTTTTTTTATGATTAATACAAATTATGGCCTTTAGTGCTAGAATTAATGAAGGGAGGTGCAAAACACTTAGAAATTGTACCAGAAATTGTTGGAAGAGGTTAACATATTGAACATTTATTAAAAAAAACCAGGAGGTAATTAAATGCCAAGTTTTGTAATTGCTGAAAAATGCGATGGCTGCAAAGGCGGGGATAAGACCGCTTGCATGTACATTTGCCCGAACGACCTGATGGTTCTTGAGCCCAATGAAATGAAGGCTTACAATCAAGAGCCGGATCAGTGCTGGGAATGTTTTTCATGCGTAAAGATCTGCCCCACACAAGCGATTGAGGTCAGAGGTTATGCCGATTTTGTTCCGCTGGGAAGCAGCGTTATTCCGATGCTCGGAACCGAAGATGTTATGTGGACCTGTAAATTCAGAAACGGTGTTGTCAAGCGCTTTAAGTTCCCCATCCGGACGACCCCGGAAGGCGCCGCCAATGCTTATTTGAGTCTGACAGGCAAAGACCTTGACAGTGAACTTCTATCCACCGAGGAGGCGGACGGTCGCCAGATGCCAACACCGAAAACCGCTTAAACAGACTATGGTTTACGAAATCGAATGATTTGCGAAATCGAGTAAAATGATTAATCATGATTATTTAATTTAAGGAGGATGTAATATGGCATTACCAAATAAACCTTTGGGAGAACTCAAAGCAGTAAAGGATCCTGAAGTTGAAGAGCGAGAAGTTGACATCCTGATCGTGGGCGGCGGAATGGCTGCCTGCGGATCTGCTTTCGAGATCAAAAAATGGGCGCCTGACAAGAAAATCCTTTTGGTGGACAAGGCTGCTCTTGAACGAAGCGGCGCTGTTGCCCAGGGTCTTTCAGCTATCAATACTTTTATCGGCGAGAATACACCGGAGGATTATGTCCGAATGGTCCGTAACGACCTGATGGGTATTGTCCGAGAAGACCTTATTTATGACATGGGCTTTCATGTGGATGATTCTGTATTCCTGTTTGAGGAATGGGGTCTTCCCATCTGGAAAATGTCAGAGGAAGGGAAGAAACTTGACGGTAAAAAGGGCCAGAAGATGGGTACCTTAAAGTCAGGTGCAAAGCCGGTGCGTACGGGCAAATGGCAGATCATGATCAACGGCGAGTCTTACAAAAGGATCGTGGCCGAGGCTGCCAAGCTGGCTCTCGGAACTGAAAATATCCTTGAGCGTGTGTTTATCGTTAAGCTGCTTCTGGATGCAAACGAGGAAAACCGGATTGCCGGCGCGGTCGGGTTCTCGGTCCGTGAGAACAAAGTTTTTATCATCAAATGCAACACCTGTGTGGTGGCATGTGGCGGCGCAGTTAACATTTATCAGCCCCGAAGTGTGGGTGAAGGTAAAGGCCGTGCGTGGTATCCCATCTGGAACGCGGGTTCCACGTATACCATGTGCATGGAAGTCGGCGCAGAGCTTTCCATGATGGAAAACCGTTTCACCCCGTCACGCTATAAAGACGGTTATGGTCCTGTGGGTGCCTGGTTCCTGTTGTTCAAGGCCAAAACACTCAACGGTCTGGGTGAAGGGTATGTGGGCAGTGATGCGGCCAAGGCGGAGCTCCAGAAATACGCTCCTTACGGAACCGCTGCTATTACACCGACCTGTCTGCGGAATCATCTCATGCTTTTTGAGATGAAGGAAGGTCGAGGCCCGATTATGATGGATACGGTTACCGCACTGAAAGAATTGGGGGCCAAAGTCGATAAGAAGGAGCTCAAGGCCCTTGAGTCAGAAGCCTGGGAGAACTTTCTCGACATGACTTGCGGACAGGCCAACCTGTGGTGCGGAACCAATACCGAGCCGGACAAGAAAAACTCCGAGATTATGCCCACCGAGCCGTATCTGCTGGGGTCACATTCCGGCTGCTGCGGTCTGTGGTGCTCCGGGCCTGATTTCGACTGGGTGCCCGAGGCTTACAAGATCAAATATAAAGGCAAAGTTTATAACCGTATGACCACGGTGAACGGTCTGTTTACCGCCGGCGACGGTGTGGGATGTTCCGGCCATAAGTTCTCGTCAGGGTCTCATGCCGAAGGACGGATGGCGGCCAAATCCATGGCCAGATTTGTCCGTGACAATGCCGACTTTAAACCGACCCTTAGCCAGTCGAGTCAAGAACTGGTGGATATCGTCTACAAACCGGTGAGGACTTTCCTTGAGCATTGTAATTATACCACCGCCATCGATATCAACCCCAATTACCTCAAGCCCGACGGGATGACCTATCGTCTGATGAAAGCAACCCACGAGTATGGCGCGGGTACGGCAACCTTTTATACAACCAACAGCAAAAGTCTTGAGATTGTCATGGAAAAGCTCGAGATGATGCGTGAAGACTGCGAGAAGCTGGCTGCCGGCGACGTCCATGAACTGATGCGCTGCTGGGAAATCCACCACCGTATCTGGACCGTGGAATCTCACCTGCGTCACATCCAGTTCCGGAAAGAGACGCGCTATCCGGGATTTTACTACCAGACCGACTATCCGGGCCAGGATGATGCGAACTGGTTCTGCTTTGTCAACTCCAAGTATGACCCCAAAGCCGGAACCTGGGATGTCTTCAAGAAAGACTATATCAAGATCATTCCTGATTAATGATGGACATGCGATAGCATAATCGGACATACCTCCAGGTGCCTGAACGGCACCTGGAGGTTTTTATTAATTTGATATCCTTTTTTAAAACCCCTGAACTTCAGAACTCCTGACATACAGGAATTGGGTGATATCAAACGGTTATAGTGTTAAATCCGGAGTAATGAAGTGCTGGAGCATTACTCCATCACCCATCACTCCATCTTGAAAGTATCATTCAATAATCCAAACACGATTCGGAACTCTGAAAAGGCCCGATTGAAGTCAGGATTTCTGAATTTATATTGCACGGAGGGATAGCATGACAGAACATAAAGCAGGCCCTGCTAATGGAAGTATTCTGGTTGTTGGAGGAGGGATCAGCGGGCTGACCACAACCCTCGAAGCTGCTGAAGTGGGTTACGAGGTGTTTTTGGTCGAAAAAAATCCTTACCTGGGCGGAAGAGTGGCACAGCTAAATCAATATTTCCCTAAGCTATGCCCTCCAAGCTGTGGACTGGAAATTAATTTCAGGAGAATTAAGGATAACCCTAACATAAAGGTTTTTACACTGGCGGAGGTTGAAAAGGTCGACGGGACACCCGGAAACTATGATGTTACGATAAAGTTGAACCCAAGATATGTGAATGAAAACTGCACCTGCTGTGGTGATTGTGAGGCGGCCTGCCAAACCGAAATTTCCAGTGAGTTTAATTTTGGAATGAATAAAATCAAGGGAGCTTATCTGCCTTTTGAAATGGCTTTTCCGGCCCGTTATGTGATTTCACCCCGGATTATCGGTACCGAGGATGGCAAGCGGTGTAAGGACGCCTGTAAATACGATGCCGTGGATCTTGACATGGAAGCCAAAACCATGAATCTGAAGGTGGGAGCCATTGTTTGGGCGACCGGCTGGGAACCTTATGACGCTACCAAGATAGATAATCTTGGGTTCGGAAAATATCCGAACGTGATTACCAACATGATGATGGAAAGACTGGCATCTCCTAACGGACCTACCAAAGGGAAAATTACCCGGCCTTCGGATAACAGGGAACCCGAAACCATCGGCTTTGTTCAATGCGCCGGGTCACGGGACGAAAATCATCTTCCCTATTGTTCTTATATTTGCTGCATGGCATCTCTGAAACAGACCACCTACATCCGGGAACAATACCCTGATGCCAAGGTTTATATTTTTTATATCGATGTCAGGGCGCCCGGCCAGCGCTATGAGAAGTTTTACCGGAAGATCAAAGAAGATAAAAATGTCTTTTTAATCAAAGGTAAAGTCGCTGAAGTGACCGAAGATCCGGGAACAGGCAATATCACCGTGGTTGCAGAAAATGCCGTAACCGGTGAAAAAATCAGGCAGACTGTCGAAATGGTTGTCCTTGCCACCGGGATGCAGCCCACAACTGCAACCGTCAAACTGCCGGCCGATCTGAAATATAACGATGACGGCTTTATCATCAATGATTTTGAAAAAGGCGGTATGTTTGCAGCAGGATGCGCCAATAAGCCGGCGGATGTGGTTTCGTCAAACCAGAATGCTACCGGTATGGCACTTAAAGCGATTCAAACCCTGGTGAAGAGGTAGGAGGTTATCCATGGATAAAAAATATGGTGTATATATCTGCACAGGTTGCGGCATCGGGGATGCCCTTGACATGGAAGATCTGTGTGAAGTTCCTGAAGAAGAAGGTTTTCCTGTTAAAACTCATCCGTTTCTTTGCGGCAAGGAAGGGGTTGAACTGATCAAGAAGGACATTGCGGAAAACGGCATAAACACACTGGTTATCGCCGGCTGTTCCCGCCGGGTTAATTTTGATGTCTTTAAATTTGACGGATGTATTGTGGACCGGGTTAATTTGAGAGAACAGGTGGTCTGGTCTCATCCCAGATCGGAATTTCCGGCGCTTACCGAAGAACAAAAAGGTGATGAGGAGCACTTTGATCGCGTGCAGATGCTGGCCGAAGATTATCTGAAAATGGGGATGGCAAAAGTTAAAAAAATCAATTTGCCGGAGCCGTACAAGCTTGAAACCCTGTGCAGAAAAATTCTGGTTATCGGCGGCGGCATCACCGGTATCTCTGCTGCTCTTGACGCGGCCAAAACCGGGTATGAAGTAACCATCGTTGAAAAAGAAGCTTCTTTGGGCGGATATGCGGCTAAAGTTCGTAAACAGTTGCCCCTTCAAGCGCCTTATGAAAATCTCGTTCCACCGGTCATTGGTGCCAAAATCAAAGAACTCGAGGCGTATGACAATATTACGGTTAAAACCGGGACCGTGGTTGCCCGAATTGCCGGTGAGCCGGGAAATTTTACGGTAACACTAAAGAAGCCGGGGGAAAAGATCAAATTCGACGTTCCGTATCCTCTGCCGGAAGAGATGAAATTTGATGAAAACGGCAAAGAGCTGGATGTTGAAGCGCAGCATAAACGGTACCTGGAATACAATGAGGGCAGGGTTGATATTTTGCAGTTTGATCCGGATGGTGAAAAATTCGGGGCCGTGGTACTTGCCGCAGGATGGCGGCCGTACGCGCCTAAAAAAGATGAATTTGCTCATCTCGGATTCGGAGAACTGCCGGATGTGGTGACCAACCACCAGTTTGAGGAAATGGCGGCCAAGGGCAAAATCACCACTTCAGGCGGCAAAGCAGCCAAATCGGTTGTGTTTATCCAGAGTCCCGGCAAAGGTGAGGATGACGCCGACTTTAAATATTGCGGTTCGGTGACCAGCCTGGTTTCCCTTAAACAGGCCAAATACGTGTGCGAAGATTATGAGGACGGAAAGGCCTATATTTTTTACCAGCACATGAGGACCCCCGGACTTTTGGAAAACTTTTACAAAAGTCTCCAGCAGGATGAGAGCATCTTCATGACCAAAGGTGAAGTTATGGGTGTCTCCAAAAACGGTGACGGTATGATTGTGGAAGCGGATAATACATTGCTGGGCGAAAAGGTCAGGGTCAAGGCCGATATGGTGGTTTTGGCCACCGGCATGGTTCCGGTTACGGCGGATGATCCGGTGGTTAATCTGGCGTATCGCCAGGGACCGGGTTTTCGTGATATCGGTCTTTTTGAAGGATATTGTGACTCAAATTTCATCTGCTTTCCCTATGAAACCCAAAGAACCGGTATTTACGCTGCCGGCGCCGTTCGGCGCAGCATGACCATGGAAGAGTCCATTGAAGATGCGTCAGGTGCCGTTCTTAAAGCGATTCAGTGTCTTGAATCGGTGAACCGCGGTGTTTCCGTGCATCCCAGGTCCGGCGACATGACATTTCCGGATTTCTTCTTCCAGAGGTGCACCCAGTGCAAGCGATGTACAGAGGAATGTCCCTTCGGCGCCCTGGATGACGATGAAAAGGGTACACCCAAGCCGAATCCGACCCGCTGCCGGCGCTGCGGCACCTGCATGGGCGCCTGTCCCGAACGTATCATCGGCTTTGCCGATTACAATATCGACAGTGTCGGCTCCATGGTCAAAGCCATCGGCGTGCCTTCAGAAGATGATTATGCCGAGCCCCCCTTCAGAATCGTCGGGTTTGTATGTGAAAACGATGCCTATCCGGCTCTGGACATTGCCGGTTTGAACCGGCTCAGCTATTCGGCCGAGGTCCGGTTTATTCCGGTTCGATGCCTGGGATCCATGAACGTGATCTGGATCAAAGACGCTCTTGCTCAGGGCATGGACGGGGCTTTTCTCCTGGGCTGCAAACATGGCGATGACTACCAGTGCCATTTTGTCAAAGGAAGTGAGCTTGCGGACATCAGAATGAAGAAAATCGGAGAAGCCCTGGCGAGTCTGGCGCTGGAAGAAGAACGGGTGGCCCAATTCGAAGTTGCCATTGATGACTATGACAAGCTTCCCAAAATGATCAATGATTTTGTGGAAATGGTTGAAGAACTCGGCCCCAACCCGTTTAAGGGATTCTAGTGATTGATAATTTTAGATTGACGATTGAAGATTAAATTTTCAATCGTCAATGTTCAATATAATGAGGAGGTATTCACATGACGGATAAATACCTGATCGAGCCCGATGTAAATTTCATTAAGGAAATTGTCGGGCTCGGGGGGGACACGCTGAAGAAATGCTTTCAATGTGCGACATGCTCGGTAGTCTGCCCTATTTCTCCTGACACCAAACCGTTCCCCAGAAAGGAGATGATTGCCGCATCATGGGGTTTAAAAGACAGGCTGGTCAATAATCTGGACATCTGGCTGTGCCATCATTGCGGGGATTGTACTACCATGTGTCCTCGCGGTGCCAAACCGGGTGAAGTGCTGGCCGCTATTCGTTCTTACGCCATTACGGATTATGCCGTGCCCAAGGCCATCGGGAAAGCGGTTAACGATCCCAGAAAGCTTCCCATTCTTATGGGACTCCCAGTGGTTATTTTTCTGGTTCTGGGTCTTATAACGGGTCTGCTCGATTTTTCGCCGCCTTTGGGGGAACACGGAATTGCACATCATCTGTTTTTTTCAACGTGGCTTGTGGATATGATTTTCATACCGCTGGCCATCTGGGCCGTTGTAATTTTCGGTATCGGGTTGAAAAGATTTATCACTGATATCCACGAAAATGCCGTGCAGGAAGGAAAGACCCAGAAGAAAGAACTCAATTACGTTGCGCTGGGGAAGGCGTTATGGAAAATATTGCCGACCATATTAAAACATGATAAATTCACGGAATGCGATGAAAACAGTGATCGGGCCACCCCTCATCTGATGGTATTCTGGTCATTTATCGGGCTTTTTATCGTTACCAACATATTTTTTGTCGTGCTGTATGTTTTCCAACAGCATGGTCCTTACTCACAGTTAAATCCGGTGAAGTGGCTTGCAAATGTCAGCGGTGTCGCCCTGGTTATCGGCAGTGCTTTGCTGATCAAAAACCGTCTGGTCAAGGCCAAAACCGATCAGACCTCGGGCTACCAGGACTGGTGGCTCCTGGGACTTGTTCTGGGCCTCGGCGTTACCGGTTTGCTTACCGAAGCAACCCGGCTGGCAGGTCTGGCAGGTTTGACCTATTTTATGTATTTTATTCATCTTGTCTTTGTGTTCGACCTGTTCGCATTTTTACCGTTTTCAAAGCTGGCCCATATTGTCTACCGAACGGTGGCTATGGCCTATAACGAGTATTCAGGCAGGCAATAACTGATGGCTTGCTAAAAATAAAAAAGGGAGACAATTTTGTCTCCCTTTTTTTTAGTAACATGTGAGCCTGATAAGTAATTCGCTTTACACTCAAGCGTTCAACGATTTATTTTTTTTCTCCGGTAGCGGCTCCGTGCATCTTGATTTCAACTTTCTCAGTAAGCCCTTCGTAGTACTGTCTAAGAATTTCAACAACTTCATCCCGTCCAAAATGATCGGGGAGTTCTCCACCTTCTGAAAGTAATTTTCTTAGCATGGTTCCGGAAAGAAGTACCCGGTCCTCCTTACCATGGGGGCAGGTTCTGAGTGAGGCCATGCCGTCACATTTGTGGCAATAGAATGTCCAGTCGATCTTCAAGGGTTTGCAAAGCAACGCTTTTCCCGGCTCTTCAGGTTGCGGGATCTTGTCGAAGATGGTCTGGGCTTCAAACATGCCGTAGAAATCGCCTACGCCCGCATGGTCCCGTCCGATAATCATGCGTGAGCATCCGTAATTCTGACGGAAGGTTGCGTGCAGAAGGCCCTCTCTGGGTCCGGCATAACGCATGTCCAGAGGATAGCCGCCCTGGACCACATTTTTATCTACAAAATAGTTTTTCACAAGAGAGTCGATACATTTTACGCGAACATCGGCAGGAATGTCTCCGGGTTTCAGGTTGCCCACCAGAGAGTGAATATATACGCCGTCACAAACTTCCACGGCAATCTTGCAGAGGTATTCGTGTGATCTGTGCATGGGGTTCCTGAGCTGCAGGGCGGCAATTTCGCTCCACCCTTTTTCCTCAAATATTCTGCGGGATTCTTCAGGCCTCATATAGACGCCGGCATATTTGACCGGATACTCGCCTTCGCTCAAAACCTTGACGGGGCCGGCAAGGTTGAATCCCTTTTGTGCCATGACCATCTGAACGCCCGGATGATCTTCGCCTGCGATTTTCCAGAATTCTTCGGCGGTGGGGGTGCCTTCGCCCATGTACACCTTTTCGCATTCAAACTTCTTGTCGGCTTCGGTCAATTCATATTTTTCCGTAACCTTCATGGTTCCCATAATTTCACTGGTATCCGGGTCACACAGCGCAATTTCATCACCTTTCTTGATGCCGTCGGCGTCCGCTTTGTCTACGGAAAGGGTCACGGGAATGGGCCAGAAGGTCCCATCGGCAAGCAGGAAATTCTCACAGACACCTTTCCAGTCCGCTTTGGTCATAAAGCCTGTGAGCGGGCTGAATCCGCCGATACCCATCATGATAAGGTCACCCACTTCACGATGAGACAGGGTGATCTTTTTCAACCCCTGGGCCTTTTTCTTTTCTGCTTCAAGTTCAGCGCCTTCAAGCAGGCAGCAGGTCAATCCCTTGCCGCCATGTGGTGGAATTAAATTTGACATTTGTTACCGTCTCCTTTCATCTTTTTATTTTAATAATAAATGGTTTTTCCACGCCATTCCAATTTCTCCAAACGAAAACTTTTAATAATGAAAAGATCATTTGTCAAGGATAATTAGCGTCTAAACTGCTCAAACCAAACAGCCATGGCAAACTTAGTACATGTATTTGTAAATACGGTTACGTATTTATGATGAAGTTTGAAGTGAGCTAAAGTTAAGGAATTCTGTTAATTATATAAAATCACCGGAGCGAAGCGACTCCATAACTTTAGCTCACTTAAGGCACTTCAAACTTCAAACTTTGGACTTCACCTTATATGAGACAGTGTCCATTAAAAATACGTTATCGTAGTTATGAATTAGAGCACTTAGCAGACAACAGTCTTGATTTGCATCCGTTATTCCATACACAGGGAAAACTCAGATTCTACAATATTCCTTTAACTTCAGTTAATTGTAGAAATTCCGAAACGTTTGTTATTACTCCTGTCGGGTTCCCGTGATCGTCACTTCAATTCCACGTGTCCGCGGACGATTATCGTGATTGATTGCAACCACCTGCTGCCAGGTCCCCAGCTTGATCCGGCCGTTTCGAACCGGAAGGGCAATGGAAGGTCCCAGTAATGCGGCCTGGACATGGCTGTGCCCGTTGCCGTCATGCCATGCCTTTTCGTGCTCATATTCCATATCCGGAGGAGCCAGCCGATTTATGGCATTTTTCAAATCCTCAACCACACCGGGTTCGAATTCAATGGTTGTAATCGATCCTGTTGATCCGACAATTGTGGCGAAAAGACTCCCGAATGCAATACCGGATTTGCTGACCAATTGATCGAGTGTAACCGTAATGTCGCACATGTCCGGACCGGTTTGCAAGCTGACATCAATGGATTCGCAGTATAGTGATACCGGTTTCATAACCCTCCTCCAATCAAAAGTTTGAAGTGTCTAAAGTGATCTAAAGTGTGAAGTGGATAGTGATCTAAAGTGTGAAGTGTGAAGTGAGCTAAAGTTTTAAAATGAAGCCGCTGAAGGCGGCACCATAACTTTAGGCACTTTCAACTTTAGTCACTTTAGTCACTTGTATTTTACCTTAACTTTAGCTCACTTTAAACTTTAGTTAACTTCAAACTCTTGCAGCGATTCTTCAGGCAGAGCCGGAGAACTCCGACCTGGCCCACAGGACAAGGTTTTTAAGATCAAAATAAAAATATGATCTGTGTATATCTGCGATATTTAAAATGTCGATTACAAAAGATCTAAATCCCAATTCCATAAACCGGGTCTTTTTTTCAGGGTCACCTCTTTTGGAATCGGTTCTACGAGATGTACGAACAGGCGGTATCCTGCTTTTTCAAGTTCGTTTTTCTTGGCACTTATATCGAGTTTCCAGTTGGGGTATACCCAGTAATCGGATTCGAATTTTTGGACCCAGGATTCTTCGCCTTTGGGGCTCATCAAAGGCTTTTGGCCATCCAATTTTTCCGAAATTGTGCGCGAAACGCATAAAGGCCAGCTGCCCGAGATTACGATTCCCAGTGGCAGAGGACTGTGTTTGGGCAGCGTAAGATAATCTTTGCGGCCAAGTTCCGGGCTGACAATGGCTCCTTTAAAACCCAGCGGTGCCAGTGTTTTTATGGCCAACGGGTTGGCGATATTGCAAAATGGTCCTGCCCAGAGGTTCAGTTTTTTGGGCATGCTGAAAAAAGCCAGTTGCCAGGGAGCGTTGAGCACGAAATTTCGTGCTCCCTTTTTCAGGACACGGCTGACGAGTTCCTTATAGTTCATCTCAGATTCCGGCCAGATAACCGGCGGAAGCCACCACCAGAGCCGGTACCCGGGTTTCGGCATTTTATTTTCGGCCTGAGACCCCAGCCATAGTCCGGTCAGTCCCCTGGATTTTGTCTTTTCAGGGGTGCGAAACACGTAAAGATCAGAAACCGTTATGTCGCTTCTTGATCTTTTTGGCAGTCTGACAGTAAACATTTCCGGGGGAATTTTCAATGCCGGTTTCTTGTTCAACTCTTTTTCAAGGCCGGACAGCATGTCTTCAAGAGACTTTTCCCTCCGGTCCGTGAGGAACACCGGGGTTTCTTTTTCAGGACTTGTTTTCGAGGAAGTTTTAAGAAAAAAACGCCCCCCTTTGGGGATATACTTTCCCACCCTTTGGGTGCCGTGCCATGACTCGTCCTCGTATCCCAGGCGGAGGAGATCGCCGGGCAAAAGCGCTTCTCTCGGGATTAAAAAAGGCTTCTTTGGGGTTCCCTTCACCTTTGCCACAAGAAGGCCGGAGCCGGTTTGAATGTCAATGCCTATCGGATTCTGAGGCCTTTGGGGGAGAAAATTATAATGGGTGCCGGTTCTGCCCAGTGCATAAGATAACAGGGTAAGTGCCTGTTTCTTCATTTTGGGATCCTTTCCATGATCCCTTAAGATCCGGTAAGCTTTAACCGTATAAAAAACGTAATGAGGACCTTTTTTCCGTCCTTCAATCTTCCAGGTCCGCACCTGGGGAATGTCCAGAAGGACTTTGACAAGCACATCCAGACTCAGGTCCCGGCATGAAAAAAATCTATGGCTTTGGTTTTTTTGTGTATAAACCCTTCTGCAGGGCTGGACGCATTTTCCCCTGAGTCCGCTTTTTCCGCCCAGATAACTGCTCCAGTAACACCTTCCGGATACTCCGTAGCACAGGGCTCCGTGTATAAACACTTCCAGGTCCAGGCCATTGGGGCAATCCAACGCGATGGCCTTGACTTCGTCAATGTTCAATTCTCTGGGAAGCACGATCCGATGGACCCGGAGCTTATTTTTAATTAGTTTAAGGGCGGATGCAAAGCTGACATTGGACAGGGTCGATAAATGCAGTTTGCCTGAAAAACCGGTTTGCCTTGCCAGTTGTAAAAGGGAAAGGTCCTGGATGATGAGAGCATCGGGTTTTACCCACCGGTCCAGGAGCTTAAGAAACGTTCCTGCCCTGTCCAGTTCTTCGGTTTTTAACAGGGAGTTTATGGCCACATGAACTTTGGTTCCCTTATCATGGGCCAACCGGGTCAGCACTGAAAGTTCCTCCAGTGAAAAATTTTGGACCTCCATGCGCGCCGAAAATTGTTTCAAACCGCAGTATATTTCATCGGCTCCGGCTGCCAGGGCGGCCAGAAAACAAGCCCTGTTCCCGGCCGGGGCCAGAATGGCAGGAGGATTACCTTTTGATGGATCATCTTTCATATGTATTATCATAAAAGATAAACACTATAAAATCAATCCACACCGGGCCGAATTTTGATGAATTCGCAAAAAGTCATAAAATACCGTTTTCCGTCATTCCGGCGAAAGCCGGAATCCAGTGTTTTCAAACAGTTGTAGAGCACCTGGACTCCGGCATTCGCCGGAGTGACGTCTTTTTGCGAGTTCATCAATTTTAACATATGTCAAAAACCGGGCAAACCCTGTGGGCGGATGCAAATCAAGACGGTTGTTTGCCGAGTTTGGCATGGCTATTTGGCTTTGGCAAATCCCTGAATAAACAATATCTCCTCTTGCCTGAACCGCACCATGTATTATATTAAAACCGATATGAAAAAAAATCGGGAGATATCGACCAATTAAACCTTTGGAATTTTCCATCCCCATATCATCGGGAAGGCTAAAGGTACACTTAGGGGTTTTAACCCAATTGGAATAACAAATAACCTTGACGGTTTCGTAAAAAGTCCAACTTCTGCGTTGTGATGCATTTCGCAATCATTCAACGTACGATAAGTACGCCTTATGATTCCAAAATTTGCACGCATTGAATTTGAACTTTTTACGAAACCGTCTAAATCGGACTTTTTACGAATTCATCAACCGTAACCCCGGTTGTACGTTTTTTTTCAAACGGGGGATAAAAAAGGAAGGATATATATATGAAACTAGCAGTCAGTGGCAAAGGTGGGGTCGGCAAAACAACATTTTCCGCCCTTTTGATACGGACATTAAATGATCAGGGAAAGCGTGTGCTGGCAATCGATGCGGATCCGGATGCAAATCTTGCATCAGCACTGGGTATTCCCGATGCTGACAAGATTGTACCCATTGCCGAGATGAAAGATCTTATTTTTGAGAGAACCGAGGCACAACCGGGAACCATCGGCGGTTTTTTTAAACTTAACCCTAAGGTGGATGATCTTCCGGATTCGCTTTCGGCGAAACTCGATAATATCAAGCTGATGCGGCTCGGTGGGGTTAAAAAAGGGGGAGGCGGATGCATATGTCCGGAAAGTACTCTTTTAAGAGCGCTCATGCTTCATATCGTTCTGGCAAGGGACGAAGTCGTGGTTATGGATATGGAAGCCGGAATCGAACATCTGGGCAGAGCCACGGCATCTGCAGTGGATAAACTTATTGTGGTTGTGGAGCCGGGACGTCGAAGTATGGATACTGCAGGTCACATAAAAAAGCTGGCATCCGAGATCGGCTTAAAGAATATCGCTTTGGTGGGCAACAAAATCCGCGGTGAAAAGGATGAGGAATTTTTAAAAAAACACCTGAGCGATTTTGAATTCCTGGGTTTTATCCGGCAGGATGAAGCGTTGATAGAGGCGGATCTTGACGGGGTTTCACCGTATGATGTGGATTCAATTGCAAAAACGAATGTCAAAGAGATGATCGCTAAGCTTTAATGAATCGAACAAGACGGTACGTCTTTAAACCAAAACAGAGAAAGGGAAAAATCGGCTATAAACGCCGGATTTTTAACATCAGGCCCGGGGCCGATGCCGAACTGAAAAAAATTTTCGCCTCCATCGGAGTGCCGGATAAAAAACCGTTTAAACCCGATCCGTTCCAACTGAAAGCCCTGTTGGCAATCAGAGATACAGACTGCCTTGTCTCCGTCCCAACCGGCGCCGGCAAGACCTGGATCGCGGAACAGGCCATGGCCCGGGTCCATAGAAATGGAGGAAGGTCCTGGTATGCTTCCCCTTTAAAGGCGTTGAGCAATACAAAATACGGTGAATTTTCAGAAATCTTCGGGACGGAAAATGTCGGAATTTTAACCGGTGACAGAAAAGAGAATCCTGATGCACCGGTTATCGTCGGGACCACCGAGATTCTGCGCAATCAGCTTTACGACGCCATGCATAAAGGGGTAACCCTTTTAACTGATTTGGTTGTCCTGGACGAAGCACATTTTTTGGGAGATGAAGACAGGGGGGTGGTCTGGGAAGAAATAATGATTTATCTTCCCGAAAGGATCCCCCTTCTTTTGCTTTCAGCCACAATAGGAAATGCAGATATTATCGCAAAATGGCTTTCGTCAATTCGCTCGAAAAAATGTATCGTGATCCAGGAAACAAAAAGGCCGGTACCGCTTTATCCTCTGTTTTTCCATCCTTCAGGTACGCTTTTTCCCCTTACTGACCATAAAAGCCCCAAAAAAAACAGGCTTCATAAAAAAGTCTTCGCTTATATTAACAGCAAACGTTCTCCTGTTCTTGCCCCTCCGCACAAACTTCCCCCTTTCGGGGAGATTATGAGTGTTTTGAATCAATACCGTCTGCTGCCGGCGATATTTTTTCTTAAATCCCGGGCAGATTGTGATCATGCGCTTGATCTGTGTGCGGACATCCCGACATTGGATGAAAATCGAAAGCCAAGGCGAATCAAAAGAATTCAGGAGCTTGTATCCCAAAGCCCTCATATTGCCGAACACCGCCAATTGGGGCACCTTGAACATTTGGCCGTGGGGTCTCATCACAGCGGTCAACTTCCGGCATGGAAACTGGTGCTGGAGACCTTGATGACCGAAGGGCTTCTTGATGCTGTTTTCGCAACATCCACTGTCGCGGCGGGTGTAAATTTTCCTGCCAGAACCATCGTTCTCCTTAATTCGGACAGGTTTAACGGCAGAGACTTTCTACCTCTAAGCCCCACTGAATTTCACCAGATGACCGGTCGGGCAGGACGAAGGGGAATGGATCATATCGGATTTGCCGTAACCGTTCCGGGAAAATTTATGGATATACGGCGAATTGCAAAATTAATGACATCGCCTCCTTCAGATGTGGCCAGTCAGATAAAAATAAATTTTTCCATGGCCCTTAACCTGCTTTTGTCCCATACTCCCGATCAGATAGAAGATCTGCTTAAAACTTCTTTTGCAACCTACCTGATCGTTACGGCGAGAAAAAAAATGGGAGCCCGTAACTGTCTCAAAGATGAGCAAAAGCAATTGTGGCGAGATTTTTTACACCACCTTAACTTCCTGAAAGATACCGGCTATGTAACGGAACAGGGAGCACTGACGGCTGAGGGAAAATGGGCATCACAGCTGAGAGTGGATGAGCCGATCATGATCGCCCAGGGATTCAGGATGGGGATTTTTCCTGAATCCGATCCCGCACTTTTTGCCGCAGTCATCGCCTTGTTTGTAAATGAGCGGGAATCCGATGACCGTATTGAGAAAATGTTCAAGCCAAAAAAGCTCTTAACAACCTTTCGAAAGGTAAAAACAGGCCTGGAACCGTTTGCAGAGCAAATGACTGATCGAGGGTTTGAGGTAAGGCCTCTGTTTTTACGGCCGGCTGCCACACTTTATGCCTGGGCCGTCGGCCAATCCTGGGAAAAGGTTCTATCCGTGTCCAGGATGGAGGAAGGAGATCTTGCCATGCTGATTCTCCGGACGGCCGATAACTTGAGACATGTCAGAACCCTTGCCCGAGTTTTTCCTGAAGCGGCTAAAACATCCGCAAGATCCATCGAGCTGATAATGAGGTATCCTGTGGTGATGGATTATGATATTTGATGAATCTGTAATAAGTTGAACCGGAGACCCATTCCCACGTTAGTTTCGAATTATCACCACAGCATGCTATGAATAAGGCGATTATTATTATGGTTGATAAAATATAAATTGTATGATACTAATAATTACGTAAGACATAAATTAAATTGGTTTTTACATTCTTACTAAACATTATTAAATGAGGTCAGTAATGCCTATTGTTACAACATCTAGCCGTGGACAGATCGTAATACCAAAAGAAATTCGGAAACAATTGCAGATCGTGCCCGGAAAGAAGCTATCTATCAAGCTTGAAAATGACCATGTCCGTATAACTCCGTTGCCTGATGATCCGGTAGATTATTTTTGCGGTATTTTTGAAGAAAAAGATTCTATAACCAAAGCGCTGATCGATTACCGACGAAAGGACAAAATTCGTGAATCGAAAAAGATTACTGGATAGCTTTGCTTTGCTGGCTTATCTGAATAAAGAAGCAAATTTTGAAAGGGTCAAGCAAATTCTTGCGGTTGCCCAAAAGTCCGGCGACTTTGTTTTGATGAATGAAATCAATATCGGAGAAACATATTATATCCTTTTTAGAAAAAGGGGGGTGCAACAGGCGGAATATTTTTTGGACACGATCCTTCCCGGGCTCCCCATCACCATTGTTTCCAATAATTTCGAATCTGTCATCGAGGCAGCCCGGATAAAAGCAGAATATCCGCTTTCTTACAGCGATTGTTTTGCTGTGGCCAATGCTCGGCGTGGAAACGCAATGATTATGACAGGTGACCCTGAATTTAAAAATGTCGAGAATATTGTCGAGATCGAATGGCTTAACAAATAATTTGTCAATGAAGCAAAGCTGTTCGAATCCAACCGGCAATATCCGGGTCAAGGGTGTCGTGTTCCTTTTACCAAACCTTTTGTGACCGCCGGTATGGCCACTATCACTAAAACATTTACAAGTACAGATATCATGTTTGGAGGTTGTTAAGTCGATCAAATCTTATTTTTGACCCTTGTCAAATCATCTTCCAACGATACATAAAATATTGGGCGCGAACCTTGACTTTTTGGGTTGTTCTTTTCGGGATTGATTGCTTCTATAACTGGCCAACGGGCACACGGGGCAACCGGTTCAACCGTTTGCCTGGATCAGGTAAAAGCGGTTCTGTATATTTTTTCCTGTTCATCGAGAATTTTTCTTAAAATTTCGATCGTCGTCATGGGGTTCATGATGACAGCCCGTAACACCACCTTATCTTGTTCCAGATGATTTTTCATTTTTAGCGTAGTTCTGGAGACGAAACTGTTTCCGGCTTCTCTTTGAAGTCTCTGAACCGTCCGGTTGATTTCATTCAATTTTTCATTCATGCGAATTTCTTGTTCGGAATCAGTGCCAAGGGTTTGCTTTTTCAAATCGGCAGGAAACAATCTGTAGGTTAAAATGTTGAGTTCGGGTGGAGTAACCAGCTGGAAGCCAGGTCTTTTTTTAATTTCAACCGCAAACTCGCGGGCGGTTTCTATACCATGGTCAATCAGCAGGGCATACCCGCGGCTTCCCATTATTTTAAGGGCGCTGTCGAGGATCAGGGAGTTTGCTTCCCTGGACCCTGAAGGGGACTTTATGCCGAGATCCACGGAACCGGGCCGGTTTACATAATTGGTATGGTATATAATTTCATCCATGATTTCAGGATCTTTAAAATAAACCATGCCGCAGCTCATGGGCATATAAAACTGCTTATGCCCGTCTATGGTTACGGAATCGGCAAATTCTATTCCTTTAAGAAGCGGGCTGTATTTTTCCGACATCAGGGTCGGACCTCCCCAGGCCGCATCAACGTGAAAATGAATTGAATTTTCCTCACAAATCTCTCCCAGTGTTGACAGCGGGTCCACCGAACCCGTTTCCGTGGTCCCCGCAATACCGACCAGGGCAAGAATTGCTGTTTTTCCCTTGCTGTTTTTTATCTCTTTAATGGTTTTTCTCAGACTGCCGATGTGGATTTTGCTTTTTTCATCCACTTCCACGGATACAATGTTGTGGTTGCCAATTCCCAGGATCCCGCCGGCCTTGTTCAGAGAATAGTGGCCGCGTTTGGAAACAAGCACTACGCTCCTTTGGATTCCGTAGGCCTTGTAAGCAGCCGGAAGACCCTCTTTTTCCACACCGTGAAAGTCGTTTTTGGGTGCAAAGAAAACGTTTCTGGCAACCCAGAGAGCGGTTAAGTTGGATGACGTGCCGTTTTCC
This sequence comes from uncultured Desulfobacteraceae bacterium, assembly GCA_964410925.1. Lineage (GTDB taxonomy): Bacteria > Desulfobacterota > Desulfobacteria > Desulfobacterales > UBA11574 > S5133MH16. The sequence goes on along the minus strand of CAYPIW010000017.1, from coordinate 7,834 downwards.
GTAAAGCAGCCGAGGGTCGTTGTTGGGCTCTGGATATGTTCATTGTAAAACGCATCGCTTTTTCCGTAAATCAATCGGTGGATTTTGGCAAGCACCTGTTTTTCCACAACCGAAACCACCTTCGAAGTTTCGATTTTAACCACATTTTGATTCAGGGCGGCGACAATGGTTTTAAGATGGACCATGAAAAAGGGAATGGCAGAGGTCATGTGGCCCACAAAATACGGGGAGGCCACATTAACGGCATGGGGAGCGATATTTTCAATCAGATCGGTGATGACATCCGTCAGTTTTTTTTCAGGATTTTTGCTGATAACCGTATCCGTAAACCTGTCGGCAAGATCCTTTAAACTGACTTCTTCGGTGAACCCCACATGTTTTTTTAAAAAATCGTGGAGCGCGAAAAGAATCTGCTCCATGTATTTGATCAATGTGGACCTGGTGTCGTCGTCCTCGGGTTTTATGAATGTTCGTGTCAGGGCCGGCCAGTCGGCCACAAGCGCTTTTTTCGGGGGGATGGTGTTTTGTTTTTTCATCAGGTTTTAGTAACATGACATTTTATTTATGCCAAGCAAATCTTTTACCCTCTTTTAATCCGGAAATTTTGTTAAAAGGGTTCTCATCTTATTTCTGCCTTTCGACCGAGGCGACGTCCCCAAGTTTTAGGAAGGTTAGGGTTTGACAATCTAACCAACTGTCATATCAGCATATTTTTCAAATACAACACAAAATACCCAACACCAGCCCCTTCAGAAATTTGACCTTTCGGGAACGAATCAAAAATGAATTATGAGATTTTTCTCAAAAATCGACTCATTTCCTTGACAACAGCTTACTTATTTGGCATGTACTTTTATTTAATTTAGGTACTTAAAACCTTTAAGATTTATCTGTAAATTTTTAGAAATTACAATAAACACAAACAGAAGGGAGGACGCATGATTATAGCTGAGAGAAAGCCCTTTGAAGAAATCAAGACCATGTTAAGGCCTTATAAGAAGGTTCTTACCGTGGGATGTGGTACATGTGTCGCTGTCTGTCTTGCCGGGGGCGAAAAAGAGGTGGGGATCCTCAATGCCGAGCTGAACATGGCACGAAAAATTGATGGGAATCCTATTGAACTGGGGGCTACCACTTTAGAGCGACAATGTGACATGGAATTTCTGGATGAACTTGAAAACATGGTGGATGAGTATGAGGCTCTGCTATCCATGGCCTGTGGTGTGGGGGTCCAGTTTCTGGCGGAAAGATATCCGCACAAACCGGTATTTCCTGCCGTTAATACGGCCTTTAGCGGAGCAAACAGGGGTGTGGGATGGTACGAGGAAAAATGCCGGTCCTGCGGAAACTGTGTATTGGGTTATACCGGCGGCATATGTCCGGTAACCATGTGCGCCAAGGGTCTATATAACGGACCTTGCGGCGGAACCGACAACGGCAGCTGCGAGATCCACAAGGATCAGCCCTGTGCCTGGTTCCAGATATACGAGCGCCTGGCCGCACAGGGCCGTTTGGATTTAATTAAGGAGTTTCAACCCATAACCGCGTGGCAAAACCAGAAGCCGCGGACACTGGTGCAGCCGGGATACGAGAAAAAGAAGGAAGCCGGATAATAGTTGGGTTCTTGAAGGGGTAACGAGTGGGGCGGTGGGTTATCGCTGATAGTTACGATTGAACCCATAACTGAAGAATGAATTCTGAAATAAGTAGAGGGGAAGCCAATGAAATCAGGAAGTAACTTAGAAAAAGTTTTGGAGGCTGGCCATTTTGCATTTACAGGTGAGTTGGGTCCTCCCCGGGGCACCAGCGCCAAAGAGGTTAAAGAAAAGGCCCAACACCTGAAGGGGATGGTTGATGCGGTCAATATTACAGACAACCAGACCGCCGTTGTCCGCATGTCGAGCTGGGCGGCATGTTTGCTGTTGATTCAGGAAGGGCTGGAGCCGAATTTTCAGATGGTCTGCAGGGATCGAAACCGTCTGGCCATGCAGGCCGACATTTTGGGAGTTTATACCCATGGCGTAAGAAACATGCTGTGTCTTTCCGGCGACCATTGTATGTTTGGCGACCACCCCGATTCCAAGGGAGTATTTGACATCGATTCCATGCAACTGATCAACATGGTTAAAACCATGCGCGATGAAGGCAAGTTTCAGGGCGGTGCGGACATAGTGGATCCTCCTAAAATCTTTATCGGTGCGGCCGCCAACCCGTTTGCCGAACCTTATGAATGGCGCGTACATCGTCTGGCTAAAAAAATTAGCGCCGGAGTGGATTTTATCCAGACCCAGTGTATCTACAATATGGAAAGATTTCGGAAATGGGTGCAACAGGCCAATGACATGGGGTTGACGGAAAAGGTCTATATTTTAGCCGGTGTGACCCCTATGAAGAATGTGGGTATGGCCAGGTATATGCAGAAGAAAGTACCCGGAATAGAAGTTCCGGAAGTGCTTATCGACCGTCTGAAGGGGGTTGACAAGAAGAAAGTGGCGGATGAGGGCATCAAAATCGCCTGCGAACAGATTGAAGAGTTCAAGGAAATGAAGGGCGTACACGGCGTACATTTGATGGCCATCGAATGGGAACACAAAGTTCCGGAGATCGCAGAACGGGCCAAGGTGTTGCCAAGACCCAAGGTCTAAGCGGTTGAGATTTTCGATTGGAAGGAATAGGCAAAAACCACTAATCAAAGGAGTTTCCAATTGAGTACGAAAAATAAAAAAGTTATGGTCGTCGGAGGAGGGATTGCCGGTCTCACAGCTGCCTGGGAGCTTTCACGATTTAATATCGATGTAGAACTGATTGAAAAAACACCATTTTTGGGCGGTTATGCCATCCGGTACTGCTGCAAGGCCACGGATGAATGCCGGCAGTGTGGCGCCTGCACGGTGGAAGCCATGCTTAAAAACGTGGTTGATGAACCTAAAATCAAGGTTCACCTTGCAACGGAAGTGAAAAAAATTAACAAAAACGGAAGGTTTTCGGTTGATTTAAAAAAGAGTTCGTATCAACCGGATTCGACTGCTGAAGGGATGATCAGAGGATATTCAAAAAACAATTCTCCCCTTCATGTGATTGTTGATAAGAAAAAATGTGAGGAGAATCCGGACGTCGTGCCTGAAGGTGCGGTTGAACTGGACACCATGGGGTTTTCCGGTAAACTTGATGTTGATGCGGTTATCCTGGCAAGCGGTTTTCAGCCCTTTGATGCGGAAAAAAAGGGAACTTACGGCTACAAAAGATTTCCGAATGTTATCACAGGGCTGGATCTGGAATGTATTATGAGGGAGCATGGTGCAGTGGTAAGACCGTCTGACGGCAAGACTGCTCAAAAGATCGCCTTCATCCAATGCGTGGGAAGCAGGGATGAACGTCTCGGAAACCTGTGGTGTTCGCAGGTGTGTTGCCCGTATGCATTGAGGATGGCGGAAAAAAGCAAACATGCGAATGCGGATGCGGAAATAACCGTGTTTTATATGGATATGCAGAATGTTGGCAAAAATTATGCGGCATTTTATGAAAAATGCAAAACGGATTTTCGGTTTGTCAGAAATATTCCGGTGGATGTCTTCCCCATGGAAAATGACTCCCTATCCATGCGGTACATGAACGAAGTGGACGGGGTTTGCGTTAATGAGGAGTTTGATCTTGTTGTCCTGTCTGTTGGAATAACGCCCGGTCCCGACAACAGCAAACTGTCAGACCTTTTTGGTGTTGGCCTCAATGAAGACGGGTTTTTTACCGGCATTGACAAGTTAAACAGTACTTCAACCTTAAAGGACGGCATTTTCCTTGCTGGAACTGTTGCGGGTCCCAAGAGCATAGCGGTCTCCAAGGCCCATGCGGGACAGGCAGCCGGTAAGGTTATTAAACATTTGGGGGTGAGCTCATGACAGATATGAAACATACAGACATGGAAGTAATAAATATCGCCACCGATGTGCTGGTTTTAGGTGGAGGATTAACGGGCATAAAGGCTGCTTCTGAAATTGCCGGTTCAGGGTATAAGGTCATCCTGGTTGAAAAAGACGCTGAATTGGGAGGACAGAAAGGACCGGGATCTTTAGCGGGTTTAAAAGAAGACTATCAAGGTCTGAAAGATCTCGAAGATAAGATAACGGCGGACAGTAATGTTGAAATTTTAACCAAAGCCAGCCTTATCGGTGCGGCCGGGGTTACGGGAGACTTCACCGCCAGACTGTCCAAAGGGGAAAAAGTTATTGAACATAAAGTCGGGGCCATTGTGGTTGCTACCGATTTTAAATCCAAAGTTTTGAATGAAAATTATGGACTTTCCCTTTCCGATAATGTGATGGGTCAAAGCCAAATGGCGGAATTACTGGCTTCTGGGTCGGGCAAACAAAAACTTGCAAACAAGACCGTAGCGTTTTTTGTGGGACTTGCCCAGGACGGTAATCCTCTGGTTATGGAACGTGTTTTAAAAAGCGTTCTTGCCCTCCAGGAAATAGAGGGGTGTGATGCTTATATTTATGCCGGGGATTTAAAAGTGGCCTCCAATGGACTTGAACGCATGTATAAGGAAAGCCGGGAAAAAGGAGCCGTTTATTTTAAGCTCACCGAAAAACCTGAAATCGTCGAGAATGGCAAGAGCATTTCTTTTTTTGATCCGGTTGCCAGACGCGACATCGAAATTTCACCGGACTTTATTGTTGTGGAAGAGGAACTCTGTGCCGGTGATTTGAATAAGGAGATTTCCGAAATTCTGAGAATTAATGTCGGTCCATCAGGATTCCTGCAAAATGACAATGTTCATTTTTTCCCGGTTCGATCCAATCGAGAGGGAATTTTTGTGGCCGGTTCAACTCGGGAAATTTCGGGCTTGCCGTCGGCATGGACCGATGTTGAAAATATAGCCGTTGAGGTCAGGGATCTTCTTGGTGACGGCAAGAAAAGCGTTCCAAAAAACAAAGCGGTTGTCAATGAAGATAAGTGCGTTATCTGCCTGACATGCTATCGGTGTTGTCCCCACGGGGCTATTTACTGGGGCGACAAGAAGGCCATTATATCACCGGTGGCCTGTCAAGGGTGCGGGATATGTGCCAGCGAGTGTCCCATGGATGCCATCCAGATCGGCGGATTTAATGATGAGGAAATCATCGAGAAAGTTAAAAGCGGTGTGGTATCCGGTAACGGAACCTCCCGTATCCTTGCGTTTTGTTGCCAGAATTCGGGCTTTGAAGCCGGAGAGATGGCCGATATGTTTCAGATGCAACTCCCCGAAGGCCTTCGAATGATAAAGGTCCCCTGTGCGGGAAAGATTGATCTCGATTATATATTAAATGCCTTTGTTTCAGGGGCGGATGGTGTTCTGATCATGGCCTGTCACCCGGGAAATTGTAAATCCGAAAACGGAAATACGTTTGCACAATGGCGGGTAAATGAAGCCTTCCGGATGATGGAAGAAGCAGGTCTTGAAAAGGACAGGCTCCGTTTTGCCGGTATTGCATCAAATATGGGAAGTGACTTTTCTCATATTGTTGTTGATATGGAACAAAAAATAAATGAATTAGGTTTAAGTCCATTAAAATAAACAGGATATGGAGGATTATCCGATATGGCTGAACAAGCAATAAAACTTGGAGGCAAAAGGAAAAGTATTTTTCTGGACAAGGTAAAGGAGCTTCTCCCGGATGGGGGGAATCTTAACCTTTGTCTGACATGCGGTGCATGTTCTTCAGGGTGCCCGGCCACGGGTCTGGAAGATATGGATCCCAGAAAGTTTCTACGCATGGCCGCCCTGGGAATGGACGAGGAGATTACAAAAAGCCCCTGGGTCTGGATGTGTACCGGTTGTCAGCGGTGCATTTATGTCTGTCCCATGAAAATAGATATTCCCCAACTGGTTTATGAAGCCCGGGCCACCTGGCCCAGGGAAGAGCGACCCAAGGGGATACTGGGCTCATGCGATATGGCATTGAGAAATGACAGCGGCAGCGCCATGGGTACATCTGAGGACGATTTTAGATTCGTTGTAGAAGACGTACTTGAAGAGTATCGGGAAGCACAGCCCGAATTTAAAGATATGCAGGCACCGATAGATAAGCAGGGGGCTGAGTTCTTTTTGAACCAAAATTCCCGGGAACCGGTGACCGAACCGGACGAAATGCCGCCTCTCTGGAAGATTCTCCACCTGGTAGGGGCAGACTGGACTTACGGGAGTAAAGGTTGGGGCGGAGAAAATTACTGTATGTTTCTGGCGGACAACGATGCCTGGGAACATGTTACCCGGATCGCAGCCAAACAGGCGGATGACCTTGGGTGTAAAGTTTTTCTCAATACAGAGTGAGGGCACGTAACCTTCTCAGTCCTGGCAGGACTGAAAAAATTCAATATTGAGCATAAGTTTGTAGTTAAAAACATTTACGAATATTATGCAAAATGGATCCGTGAAGGAAAACTGAAAGTCAATTCCGACTGGAATAAAGATTTGAAAATCAAGTTTACGGTTCAGGATCCGTGCCAGATCGTTCGCAAAGGTTTTGGTGATCCCATTGCAAAAGATTTGCGGTTTATTGTCAAATCGGTAGTGGGTGAAGAAAATTTTATTGATATGACTCCAAACATGTCGAATAATTATTGCTGCGGCGGTGGCGGCGGTTTTCTGCAGTCGGGATATGTTGATGCGCGTCGTGCTTACGGAAAGCTCAAGGCAGATCAGATTCTGGCTACCAAAGCAGATTACTGTATTGCGCCGTGCCACAACTGCCATGCCCAGATTCATGATTTATCAGATCAGCGCGACCATGCATGGGGTACGGTTCACCTGTGGACGTTGATATGCCTTTCCCTGGGAATTCTCGGGCCGAACGAAAGAGAATATTTGGGAGATGATCTCAAGGAAGTCAATGTATTTCATCCGGAGACCTCTTTGTATTAAAAAGGCATAAATAAAGAACCAAAAACCCGGCCTGTTATTTTAGGCCGGGTTTTTTTATAATGTGAGTGAAGTTACTGGTTGTCTGCCCCCGGACTTTGACTGCAATATTACGCCAACGTCTTGGAAATCCTACAATTTTAGAATAAATAAACAAAGCTTCGATCCATATCACGTCAAAAAGATTTTACTTGAGAATCCGGATCAACAAGTTGAAATAGTCACCAATAAATCCGTTGATGATTTCACATTTCAGAGCGTCAGGTATTTTTATCAAAAATCTTCCTGAATTGAAAAACAAACCGGATATAATAACGGCTTTTGACAGACTCAAAGAGATTTTGTCGACATCCCGGCCTTATGATCGGGTAGAAGAAGCATGGGAATTATACAAAAAAATTAAAATTTATAATGATATCATTGTTAAAAATAAGACAGAACAATATCGTATTGAAGTGGGAACACTGCTCGACCATATGATTGAAAAAATGAAAAATCATCTTGAAGCACATAAAGCAGGGCCGGATTTGCAAAACAAATTCCTATACTCTCTGAGAATGATATCCAAAAATATCCGTAATGCCCCAAATATTGAAAAGATAAATGAATTAAAAAATGAGTCTGAAGACAAATTTGATATGTATTGGGAAGAAGTTGAACATAATCCGTAGGTATCGAGCTTTTGTCAAGATTTATAGAATCTTCTGCAACTTTGTCCGATATATGCCCACGCCTGTGGGGAACATGTTGACCGCCTGCCGCACACAGGCTGTAGGAAATGCCCGGATTTTCTGATGAAAGTTTTTTTTGGCGGAATTCATTGTCATAAAACCTGTGTTTGTGAATACCACCAATTAGAATTAATAATTGCAAATATAGTTAGTTTCAATCCACGCTCCCGCACGGGGAGCGACATCAAATGACAGACAAGAATGT
>CAYPIW010000016.1:0-21707 GCA_964410925.1 uncultured Desulfobacteraceae bacterium | reverse complement strand
CCCCTGAACCTTTGAACCCGTGAACGCCTGCCATTTCTTTTAATGAATGGTATCTATGTTTCTGAAAAACGGAAAATCTTATTAATTGATAAACGAGGTATTTGTTCCAAGGAGAAGAGATGCCCACCATTTATCTGAAAAAATCCGCCCTTTCAAGGTATGTTGCCCGATACAGGGAACCGGAACATGCTCAGTCGTGTTATACTTGTGGAACCTGCAATTCCGCCTGTCCCGTGAATGCCGCCACCAGCAGCTTGCGTCCCATGGAACTGGTTTATAAAGCAAAATTGGGGCTAGTGGACGAGCTCTTATCCACGCCCGATATCTGGTACTGCATCGGTTGTAATCGATGCGCAAATCTTTGTCCCATGATGGTCAAGCCGTTGGGCCTTATTCAAAATCTGAGAACCGAGGCAATTTCGCAAAAACTGGTTTCCTCCCAATTGCCGGAACAACACAGGGAAGTTTTAAAGCGTTTACTCCGTGCCTTATGGCATGCGGCAGAAGCGCTTTTGAATGGGGAGTATCCCGAAGTTGCCGAATGCTGGGACCAATGGACCCGGACGTTTCCCTCCGGCAAGTCCGATAACCTCATCAGGCTTTCGTCCGACACTTCGCATACTGAGGCTTTCCGGCAGATGCTTCAGGGATATGGTGTAAATGTCACCTCTCTATCTTCCTGCTTTACCTGCCGAGAATGCAGCAATGCATGTCCCATTTGCCTGGATCCGTCCGTTTTTGATCCGCTTATGATTTTTCGGCTTGCCAGTTTCGGTCTTAAGGATGTATTGGTCCGCAGTCCATCAATTTGGTTGTGTCTGGATTGCCGATCCTGCATGTCAGCCTGCAGCCAGGGCGTTAAAGGAGCATTGATTATTCGCCGAATTCAGCAGATTGCATATGAAGAAGGTTTTGTTGCCAAAGACTTTCCCTTAAGATGGGAGCAACTGAAAAGTGAGGTCTACACACAGTATATTCACGAGGTCGACAAACTGTTAGAACAGGCCTGAATATTAAAACCGTTGCCCAAAAAAATCAAACAATTCAATCCATACATGACTTTGTTGGGTTCATTACCAGTTTGTTAACAGCTTTCCAAGACTTTTTGGCGAGGTTTTCGTTCAAAAATAAATAAGTTAATGCGTGAGAGCCATTTTAAAAAATCGGTAATGCTCCCACTTTGTTTGTGGGATTTTTTTACTGGAAGGAGGACATATGAAGGACCTTATACCGATTAATTATACCATCCACCTCGTACCCGATTTGGTAAATTTTACATTCGATGCCTTCGCTCAAATTCTATTGAACGGTCAAAATGCGGTTAAAGAGATTCCACTGAACATTCTGGAACTGGCAATCTGGAACTGCAACGTTCTGAAGGGAAACCAATGGGTTGAGTGTTCTTTTTTGATAAATACCCAAAAAGAAGACCTTCGTATCCTCCTGCCGGAATCCATGACCGGTAATATTACGATTCGGGTAAACTATCAGGGGCATATCAATGACAAGATGGCCGGTTTTTACCGCAGTGGCTATATGCGGCGAAAAAAACAAAAGTATATTGCGGTAACCCAGTTCCAAGAGAGCGATGCCCGGCGGGCCTTTCCGTGCATGGATCACCCGGCTAAAAAGGCGACCTTTGATATTGAAATGGATGTTGAGGAAAACCTTGTAGCCATTTCAAACAGCCCCATAAAATCCCAAACCTCTTTGAATAATGGAAAAAAACGAGTGGTCTTTGACCGCACTCCAAAGATGTCAACTTATCTGGTCTTTTTTGGGGTAGGGGAATTCCAATCCACTATAGATAAAAAAGATCCTCGCGTACGCGTGATCACGCTGCCGGCGAAGAAAAAATACGCTTCCGCGGGTCTGGAATTCGGTCGGAAAGCACTTGAGTTCAGCGAGGCATATTATGGAGTTCCCTATCCCTTAAAAAAACTGGATTTGATTGCCATTCCGGATTTTGCTTTCGGAGCCATGGAAAATTGGGGGGCCATTACGTTTCGAGAGAATGTGCTCCTTTATTATCCGAAAATTACTTCAAAATCCGGCCGGCAGAGAATCTGCGAGGTTATTTCCCACGAGATCGCACACCAATGGTTCGGGAATCTCGTGACTCCGTCGGATTGGAAATATCTGTGGCTGAATGAAAGCTTTGCGACCTATTTCGGATATGGTGTGGTGGATCATTATTACCCGCAGTGGGATATCTGGGAGCAGTTTCTCCATGGCATGACCGAACCCGCCCTGTCACGGGATGCACTGCAACACACCACGGCCATTGAGATACCGGGTGGCGAACATGTGGTCATAAATACAAGCACCGCTCCGATTATTTACAATAAAGGCGGCAGTATTTTGAGGCAGATTGAAGGGTTTATCGGGAAAGATAATTTTAGAAAAGGGTTGCAGGACTACCTCAAAGGCCACGCATACGGAGTCGCATCAAGTCACCACCTTTGGGAATCCTTTGAAGCTGTTTCAAACCGGCCCATAGGCTCGATGATGAAAAGCTGGATTGAACAACCCGGATTTCCGTTTGTAGAAGTAAAACAGGTGGGCCACAGTCTGGTTCTCAACCAAAAAAGATTTACCTGTCTGCCCGAGACGTTTCCTCAAACATGGATCATTCCGATTACCATCAGTCTGTTCTTTGACAAGGACAAATCGCAGCGAAAGACCCTCTTGCTGGACTGTACCCAAAAACAAATTGATATCCCGGCAGGTACGGTTGCGTACAAGATAAATCATGGACAAACCGGGTTCTACCGGGTCAAATACCAGGACCGTAAAAACCTTGACGCGCTTGGCCGGCGGATCAGCGATCAGACCCTGTCCCCGGAAGACCGGTGGGGGCTGCAAAATGATTTCTACGCATGGGTCAAACGCGGGGACGTCTCCGCGGGGGATTATCTTGAATTTCTTTCTCATTACAGGCAGGAAAGCGCCTACCTTCCATTGACCGGTATTGTTTCCAGCCTGTCCCGGCTTTACCGGGTCCTGGATACCCGCGGTAAAGAAAAAATCTCTTTGTTTGCCAGACCCTGGTACCTGGACATCCTTGAAAGGATCGGCTATGAACCCGGCAAAGCGGAAAAAGATACCGTATCTTTGCTCCGCGAACAACTCATCTGGGAGGCTGCCCTGTTTGGCTCGACCCGGATCACTGAATTTGCAGAGTATCACTGGTCCATGCTTTTGAAAGGATCTTCGGTGCATTCGGATTTAATGAGATGCGTAATGCAAGTGACTGCCTTGACCGGTGATGCACAGGTGTTTGATTGGTTTGATGCCCGGTTCAGGGCTTCAGAGGTCGAACATGAACGCGTGAACATCCTGGTGGCTTTAGGATGCTTCAAAGATGAACCCCTGATTAAAAAATCCCAGAACTATGTCCTTGAAACGGTTCCCGCCCGCAACCAGTTTATCCCGGTGGTGGCCATGGCTTCAAATCCCCATGCCATAGGGTTGATGTGGGACTGGTATGTATCAAATCTCCAAGAAATCGAAAAATTTCATCCGTTGCTCTACGAGCGGGTTATCGCTGCCATTGTCCCCGCAGGGGGATTGGAAAAAGCCGCTGACGTCAAGGCCTTTTTTGAGGACTACATGAAAAAAACAGATACAGCCAGAGACGTGATTGAGCTCTCTTTAGAGAGGCTGGAAATAAATTTGCGCATCCGGGAGAATAATTGAATAAAAAAAGACGGTTTACAAAGGTTTCATAAACCTCACCAGTGTTCCCAATCAATTTTTATTTTGCCCTGAAAAACCTGGTCCTTTGGAACAGGTCAGAGATAGAGGCTCTGCCTTGGAGTTTGGTGTCTAAAATCACAAATCCCAAGCACCAAATTACAAATAAATCTCAAATTCCAATATTCAATGACCAAAACCTTTCAGGACGAAACATTGTTTGGAATTTCGAATTTCGGTTATTGGAAATTGCCTGCCCCGTTAAATAAATCGAAGATTTAATGCGAAGCATTATTTAACAGGGTAAAATGTTTGTGATTTGATATTTGTAATTTTTGAACTTCCAATACAGCAAATTCCCTCCGGAGTAGACCAAAACCGGGCGCTATGGACCCGGATCTTTACTATTGACCTATTTCCTTGGGCAAATAATCTTCTCTTACAGGGGAAAACACTTCAATGCCTACCGAGTCTTCAAGGATTTCCGCGCCATGTTCAACACCGCTCAAAATACACCAGCTGTCTGCAGGCGCTTTCGATTTGGTCGATGTACACCGGGATATCAATATTCCGGGCCCGTTACCCGGCACGTCCTTTGAGGATCAGGTTTTTTTGTTTTTCCTTGTTCCGTTTGTCCTTCTCAACAAAAATCGGTTCTCCGCTGTCATAGGACTTTCCCGTATAGTACATCAGGGTTGCCGGCGTCGACGGAGAGGGCGTAAAAATCTGAATCTGCCGGGGTTTGAACTTAAGGACCCTTCGGCTGAAGCGGTTTAACCGCTCCATATCTTTAAGTGTGCATCCCGGATAAGCAGCGATAAAATAACAGGTCAAGAACTGGTTCTTCCCTATCCTGCGGTTGATTTTCTGAAAGCAGCGGAAGAATTCCATAAAGCTCTCGATGGGGGGTTTTCCCATGAGGGCAAGGATATGACCCTCGGAATGTTCGGGTGCGACCTTGAGTTGTCCGGAAATATGATGCCGGATAATTTCTTCAAGATATTGAAGGCCGTAGATTTGATCTTTCAGCACCAGATCATGGCGTATTCCGGAACCGATGAAAACCTTTTTAACCTTCGGTATCTGCCTGATTTTTTTCAGCAGATCAATCTGAGGGAGATGGCTGATTTCCAGCTTATTGCAGACGACCGGAGTCAGGCAGCGCTTGTTGCGGCATGTGCCTTTGGTTTTTTTTCGCCTGCATTCGATGCCGTACATATTGGCGGTGGGGCCTCCGACATCGTGAATGTATCCTTTAAATTCAGAATGTTTGGTTAAGATCGACGCTTCCTTCAGAATGGACGCTTCGCTCCGATCCACAACCCGTTGTCCCTGATGTAAGGATATGGCGCAGAAGTTACAGTCGCCATAACATCCTCTGTGGGTCGTGATGGCAAAACGGATGGTTTCAAGTGCGCGCACCGGTCCCCATGCTGCATAATACGGGTGGACGTCCCGTTCGTAATCCAGATCATGAATATGGTCCAGCTCCTTGCTCGTTGGCGGAAACTGAGGAGAATTCTGGATCAGATACCGGCTGTCCTGCTTCTGGCAAAGACCTTCTCCGGTTATCGGGTCATTATTTTTATAAAAAATCTTAAACATTTCAATGAACCTGGTACTGTCCGACACAACTTCCGCATGGGATGGGAGTTCTATGTACCCTTCTTTTTTTTCCGGGGCAATATAGCAGATTCCCCGGACATCCGTAACCGGTCGGTTGCGCCGGATGTTTTCTGCCAGTTCGAGAGTCGTTTTTTCCCCCATTCCATAGACCAGAATATCGGCCTTGGCGTCAAAAAGGATGGACCGCCGTATACTGTCGGACCTGTAATGATAATGGGAGATGCGTCTCAGGCTCGCTTCAATCCCTCCGATAACAATCGGTTTTGTCTTTTTGAAATATCGGCGAACAAGATTGGTATATATGATAACCGCCAGGTCAGGACGTCTGATATTCAGGCCGCCGCCGGTCAGATCATCTCGCTTTCGCCGTTTATTTGTGGGAGTATAATTGGATATCATGGAGTCCATGCATCCCGAAGTAATTCCCCAGAAAAGATTCGGCTCCCCCAGCCGGCCGATATCTTTTCCACTGGAGATATCGGGCTGTGCGATTATGCCTACCGTGTAACCGGCATCTATCAGTACCTTTCCAATGACCGCAACGCCGATAAACGGCGAATCCACATAGGTGTCTCCTGTTACCAGTATGACGTCCGGAGATTTCCAGCCAAGAGCATTCAGCTCATTTTTAGTTGTGGGAAGAAACATTAAGAGAAATCCAGGCCACATCGCAAAATATCCAGTCGAAGCGGCTATCCTGATCCGGTAGAATTGAAAACACGCTTTTTTCGCTGAATCTTACGATATTTTTCCATTTGAGTTTCCGTGAGGAAATTCTCGAGCTGTTTATCCGTAGATTCTCGAAGCGCTCCGATCTCTCTTAAGAGAAACCTTATTTTCGGATGATGCCGTTCCCGATACTTTTCGACTGTTTTTCCAAGCATTTCATACTCTTTTTCGATGATGGGTTGAACAGCGGTGATTTGCTCTTTTGTAAGATTAAGGTGCTTTTTTAACTTTGAAAGCGTTTGTTCGGGCTTATTATCTGCCGTAATTGAATTAATAATCGCTTTCGCAAAGCGATGGTCTATTTTTTCTTTTATTCTTTCCATCTTTTTTTGCTGGTCGGCATTCAGTTTTTCTTTTATTGCGGCAAAGCTCTGGTCGGCAATTTCTTCTATTTTGGGCATGAATTGGTTCCGAACAGCAGAGAATTTTGCCTCAGAATCCTTTACGATTTTTTCGATTTCAACCCGCTGGGTTTCTGTCAGATCGAGCTCACGTGAAAGCCTTTTCATGATAAAACCATGCCGTACCGGAGGCGGGGGAACACCGGGTTCAAATCTTTTCATCTGATGTTTCAGATACATTCCCATGCCCAGCGAGCCGGCGAGAACGCCGACAAGGAAAACAAGAAAGACACCTATGGATAGTTTTGTTTTATTCATGGGCTCCTCATTTTTTATAACAAGGCAAATAAGCTATAATGTGCCGGATCTTCTATGAACATTTTGGCTATTACGTAATCCGTCATAAAATCAACCTGGCTTAAAACCATACCTAAAATGAGTACCAGAATGCATGCCACAGGAGCGAGTTGCCAGACCAGTCGTTGAAAAAGGTCAAGATAACCTGGCCGGTTATGAAAAGGATCGAGACTCCGGATATGTTCCATGACTTTGACCTGCCAAAAATCACCCACCTCGACATTCTCTTTTTCCCGATAGGCCGAGGCCAGCGCTGTTCTTAAATTTACATGGTAGTTATGTTTAATGGATTTCATATTCACCTCCCGCTACCTTTGTCTCAGTTCTTCAAAAATCTTTTCAAGCTTTTTTCGAGAGCGAAAACATCTGACTTTAACATTGGCAACACTCCACCCCAGAAGATCAGCCGCTTCTTTTCCCGACAGCCCTTCCAGGTAAACGAGTTTTATAACCATTCTATCTTCCGCCGAAAGCCTTCCAAGCGCCCAATCCAGCAATTCCATGGCCTCATCCTGAGAACCTTTTTCAATGATTGCCTGCTCGGATTGTTCTGTAATCACCTTTTCCATCCAAGTTTGGTGTTTTTCGGTAAGAGCGCTCATGGGAACTTCCCGGGACCGATATGTTTTTCGCCAGAAATCATAGCAGGTTCTTACTGCAATCGAAGACAGCCACCGTATGAAACCGCTCTTGCCTTTGAAGGATGGCAATGATTGGTAAGCTCTTAAAAATACATCATGAGTTGTCTCTTCAACATCATTGTACGGCACATGTTTTTTAACGATGGTTAAGACCGTATTCTTATGCCTGATCAACAGGGACTCGAATGCATTGACGTCTCCATTAAGAACTCGGCGAACGATTTCAGTATCACTTGACTTAATCGGATCATTTTGCATTATGGTTCTTCTCAAATGCTATCAGTTCAAAATTTCAAATAATTTTATATCAGAAAGAACCATAAATAAAAAGGGATTGGTTAACCTGAAACCAGAAAGTCCTGGATAGCAATTAACAAACTGGTAATGCACCCAATGCTGATTGATCCGTTCAATTACAAGAAATTCCCTTTTCTAGTATAAGTCGCAATGGATCTAAAAAGAGTTACAAAAAAGATGTTCATGCAAATATTTGGTGTAACTTTTTTTCAACACTCAACGACTTAAATGGGAAGAATGATTAAAAAGGAATTTTTAATGATGAAGTCGGATTCCGAGAATAGCACCCCTATCAAGGAAACGCTGGGCCTTGATAAACAAACGTCTTCTCAAAAGAAAGCCAAGGCTTGGATTGTTGCAGCGATTGTAACGGTATTCATCGCAGGTGCGGTTATCTTAATTTACCCTAAAAATGATGTATCACTTCAGTACAAAACCGCGCAGGTGCAGCAGGGCAAGCTCATCGTTACCGTAACGGCCACCGGAGAACTGGAGCCGGTCAACCAGGTGGAGGTGGGCACTGAAGTCTCCGGAATCATCGAGATTGTGGCGGTCAACTATAATGATCGGGTGAAAGCGGGTCAAGTGCTGGCTGAGCTGGACATGGATACACTTCAGGCGCAGGTGCTGCAATCTCAGGCCACATTGGAATCGGCCCGGGCCAATCTCCTCGATGCTCAGGCCGGCATCGTGGAGGCAGGCAATGAACTGAAACGATTACGGCACGTACAGGAGCTAAGCGGTGGGAAAGTGCCGTCCCGGCATGATCTGGATGCAGCGGAAGCGGCGTTTAAGCGTGCCCAGGCAAAGGAGGCCAGCGCCAGGGCTCAGATTGCATTGGCCAAGGCAACCCTGCGTGTGGATGAGACAAATCTGGCAAAAGCGGTGATTCGCTCACCCATTGATGGAATCGTTCTGGAGCGTAAGGTCGAGCCCGGCCAGACAGTGGCGGCCTCTCTGCAAACCCCGGTGCTGTTTACCCTGGCCGAGGATCTGAGAAAGATGGAACTCCACGTGGACGTTGACGAAGCCGATGTGGGGCAGGTAAAGGAAGGTCAAGACGCGACCTTTACGGTTGATGCATACCCGGATCGCATCTTTCCTGCCCGGATCGTCGAGGTTCGGTATGCACCCCAGACCACTGAAGGTGTGGTGACATATGAAACACTGCTCTCGGCGGATAACTCGGATCTGTGGTTGCGGCCGGGCATGACAGCCACAGCGGATATCATAGTAAAAAAAGTCGAAAACGCCATTCTGGTGCCCAATGCCGCGTTACGCTTTACCCCTCCGGAACAGGAACAACAGGGCTCCAAAACCGGTAGAGGTCTGGTCGGCACTTTATTACCGAGACCGCCCATACGTTCATCCTCGAAAAAACAACAGGACATGTCGACCCATGGCAGCAAGAAGCATGTCTGGATGCTTCGAGACGGAGTTCCCGTTGCCATCCCGGTTACGGTCGGGACAACGGACGGCAGCATGACCGAAGTGGTGGCCGGCGAGATCAACCCCGGAATGTCGCTGGTAGTGGATATGGTGAGGTCCGGTAAATGAGTCCCCGTGTTTCAGGCATAACCGGCGTTTTGACTGACCGGCCTTTAATAGAACTCAAGGACGTCAGTAAGATCTATGGTCAGGGCCAGGCGGCCATGAAGGCGTTGCGCGGGGTGGATCTTCGTATTGATGAGGGAGAGTTTGTCGCGGTTATGGGACCGAGCGGCTCGGGAAAATCCACGTGCATGAACATCCTGGGCTGTCTGGATACCCCCACCACGGGGTCGTATTTGTTTAAGGGTGCACAAGTCGCCAAGCTGTCCCGCAATCAGCGTGCGCTGTTGCGGCGCCACTATCTGGGTTTCGTGTTTCAGGGGTATAACCTGTTAAACCGGACTTCGGCACTGGAAAACGTGGAATTGCCCCTGATCTATCGCGGCATGCCCTCATCCGAGCGGCAAGCGTGCGCGCGTAAGGCTCTGGAGGCAGTGGGTCTCAAGGGGTGGGAACCCCATACACCGGGTGAGCTTTCCGGCGGCCAGCAACAGCGGGTTGCCATCGCGCGAGCCATTGTCACCGAGCCCGAAGTTTTGCTGGCCGATGAGCCCACAGGCAACCTGGATTCGGCCCGCAGCCGGGAAATCATGGAACTGCTCTGCGCCCTGAATCACGACCAGGGCATTTCTATAGTTATGGTTACCCACGAACCGGACATGGCAGCCTATGCAAAACGCATGGTTCACTTCATGGACGGCCGGATCGAAACCGACGAGCAAAACGGGGAGGGAGACTGATGTTATGGAATGCGTTCCTGCTGGCCTTACGGGAGATCCGCCGCAATGTCATGCGGTCTTTTTTGACCATCCTGGGGATCGTCATCGGGGTTGCCGCGGTCATTACCATGGTAACCCTGGGTAGCGGGGCCACAGCCAAGGTCACGGAACAGATTTCAAGCCTGGGCACCAACCTGCTTGAAGTAAGACCGGGGCAGGGCCATCGGGGGCCCGGTGGTACGCGTTCAACCGCTGATATGTTTGAGGTAAACGATGCCGCAGCCATCGCCCAGGAGATTTCCGGGGTGGCCGAGGTGGCCCCTGTTGCATCGCAATCCACCCAGGCTATTTACGGCAACCAAAACTGGTCCACCACGGTCACCGGAAGCACCAATGCCTATTTGAAGGTTCGGAATTGGACTCTTGACAGGGGACGCGAATTTACCGAGGGTGAAGTGCGGTCCGGCAAGGCCGTGTGCATTCTGGGAAATACGGTGCGAAAAGAACTTTTCGGCGGACAAGATCCTTTGGGCGATACTATCCGTTTGGGAAAGCTTTCCTGTAAGGTGATCGGCGGTTTTGAATCCAAGGGGCAGTCCAGTTTCGGAACGGATCAGGATGACTTCGTGCTCGTTCCCTTACGCCTGCTCCAGCGCCGCATTGCAGGAAATACGGATGTCAGCGCCATTTCTGTTTCCGCGAGAGACGGCATTTCTACTGAAAAAATCGAACAGGATATTGAGCGACTCATGCGCGAACGTCGCCGCATTTTACCGGGCAAAGACGATGATTTTCATGTTCGAAATATGGAGGAACTCATCAGCACGCTCACGGGAACCACAAAGGTGCTCACTGGTTTGCTGGGAGCTGTGGCGGCGGTAAGCCTGCTGGTGGGCGGGATTGGGATCATGAATATCATGCTGGTATCGGTGACCGAGCGAACCCGTGAGATCGGGATCCGCATGGCCATCGGCGCCATGGAGCGGGAAGTCCTCATGCAGTTTCTCGTGGAAGCGGTGGTCCTGTCTTCGTTCGGCGGTTTGTTCGGCATCGCGCTGGCCCTGTCGGCATCTGTCTGGTTCGCAGGAATGCTTCAGGTACCCTTTATTTTCAATCCGGGAATTGTGGTCGTCGCTTTTTTGTTTTCTGCATCCGTGGGGGTAATCTTCGGTTTCTTTCCCGCACAAAAGGCCGCACGGCTCGATCCCATTGATGCGTTGAGATATGAGTAAACAGATTAATCCAAAACAAAACCACCTGGGAAAAATCTCTAAAAGACGAATGAAATCCCTTGCGCTGCAAATGATCGCCAGTTTGCTGGCAGCCTTTTTACTTGCCGGGTGTGCCACTGTGGGACCGGATTACGTTTCACCGGAGATCCCGGTGCCTGAGCAGTGGCGTTCTGAGTTAAAGGAAGGCCTGACCCAAGTTTCCATGGATTCAATGATGATGACCGGTTGGTGGACGACCCTCAAGGACCCAGCGTTGACGAGTCTAATCCAACGGGCCGTTACAGGCAACCTGGACCTCAAAGAAGCTCGATCAAGGGTTCGTGAGGCCAGAGCGCGCAGGGGCATCAGCGAGGCCGAACAGTTCCCGACCCTCGACGTTAAAGGTTCCGCTGTCTCCAGTTACAGCGGTGAGGACACGGGCAATGGGGACCGGAGAGATCTGTATGCGGCAGGGTTCGATGCCAATTGGGAACTCGATGTGTTCGGCGGCATTCGGCGATCTATCGAGGCGGCCCAGGCGGATCTCGAAACGAGCCGGGAGGATTATTGCGATGTCATGGTGAGCCTGATGGCCGAAGTCGCCCTCAACTATGTTGAGGTGCGCACATATCAGACACGACTTGATGTCACCGAGAAAAATCTTGAGACACAGGCCGAGACTCACGAACTTACGGTATTTCGTTTTGAAGCCGGTCTCGCGAGCGCGCTGGATATGGAACAGGCCAAATACAATCTGGAAAATACCCGTTCAAAAATACCCACGTTGCGGATTAGCCTTGAAAGGGCTGAGAACCGTCTGGCGGTGTTGCTGGGCATTCATCCCGGCGCCCTTCATGAAGATCTGTACGTGAAAAAATCCATACCGGTAACCGATCTTGAAATCGCTGTCGGGGTTCCTGCGGAGGTCTTGCGGCGCAGACCCGATATCCGTCGTGCCGAACGGGAACTGGCGGCTCAGACCGCACGGGTGGGCGTTGCAACTGCAGAACTGTATCCCAAATTTTCATTGTCCGGATCCATTGGTCTTGAAGCGCTGTCTTTCGGAGATTTGTTTTCTACCGGCAACCGGACAGACCGTATCGGACCGAGTTTTTCGTGGAATATTTTTGATGCCGGCACCATACGCAAAAACATCGAGGTGCAAAATGCGCTCCAGGAACAGGTGCTGATACAGTATGAAGCTGCTGTTCTTAACGCTCTTGAAGATGTGGAAAATGCCCTGGTGGCCTATGCTCAGGATCAATACCGGCGTCAATCCCTGACCCGGGCAACCCAAGCCGCGGAACGCGCTGTGGATCTGGCGCTCAAGCAGTATTCTTCCGGAATTATTGATTTTCAGGATATCCTGGAAGCCCAGCGGTCATTACTGTCATTTCAGGATCAGCTTGCCGAAACTGACGGGACCGTCACATCGAACCTGATCAGCCTGTACAAAGCCCTTGGCGGGGGATGGACCCCCATGATGGCTCCGTGATCTGCCGGTTTTCTCGAGAATGATTACCCTATTTTTAGCTTGGATCAAAGATGGGATTATGCTAAAATCAAAAATCTCAATTGTAGAAAATTTTGAGACATTCGCATGAAACCAGGAAAGGAGGCCGGATGTGATACACGAATTCGATGCCGTGGTCATCGGGGCCGGCGGAGCGGGCTTGTACGCCGCTCTCGAAGCCAGTAAAAAGGCGAAAACCGCCGTTCTTTCAAAAGTTTACGCCATCAGGAGCCACACGGGCGCGGCCCAGGGAGGGATCAGCGCCGCGCTGGGCAATGTGGAAGAGGACAAACCGGAATGGCATGCCTTCGACACGGTCAAGGGCGGGGACTATCTCGTGGACCAGAACGCGGCGATCATCCTCGCGGAAGAGGCCATACAGGCCGTGTACGATCTCGAAAACCGGGGACTGCCCTTCAACCGTACACCCGACGGGCGCATCGATCAGCGACGGTTTGGCGGGCACACCCGGAATTTCGGCGAGGCCGCCGTGCGCAGGGCCTGCTATGCCGCGGACCGGACCGGCCACATGATCCTTCAGACGCTCTATCAACAGTGCATCAAGAACCAGGTCACCTTTTTTGACGAGTTCCAGGTTGTGGACGTTGTATTGAACGGCAGAACATGCGGCGGCGTGGTCGCGGTGGAACTTGCTACCGGCAACATTCACATCTTCAAGGCCAAAGCCGTGTTTTTCGCAACCGGCGGGTTCGGCCGCATGTTCCGGATCACGTCCAATGCTTATGCCAATACCGGTGACGGACCCGCCGTCCTGGCCCGGCGCGGGGTCCCCCTGGAGGATATGGAATTCTTCCAGTTCCACCCGAC
Source organism: uncultured Desulfobacteraceae bacterium (assembly GCA_964410925.1). Lineage (GTDB taxonomy): Bacteria > Desulfobacterota > Desulfobacteria > Desulfobacterales > UBA11574 > S5133MH16. The sequence goes on along the minus strand of CAYPIW010000016.1, from coordinate 8,198 downwards.
GGGAATCAAAGGCATGGGCATCCTGATTTCAGAGGCGGTGCGCGGAGAAGGAGGCATCCTTCGAAATCGGGAGGGCGAACGTTTCATGGAGCGATACGTACCCACCCTGCTCGACTTGGGGCCCAGGGATATCGTTTCCCGCTCCATGATTACCGAGATCAGGGAAGGACGAGGGATCAGAGGGGACGGAAAGATCGACGATTATCTCCATCTGGACGCCACCGGAATCGGCAGGGAAGTAATTCTGGCCAAGCTCCCGGACATCACCGACTTTTGCAAGACATACCTGGGGGTAGACCCGTCCGAAGGTCCCATCCCGGTCCAGCCCACGGCTCACTACGCCATGGGGGGCCTTCCCACGGATATAAATGGCCGGGTCGTCGCGGACGGCTCGGGGGGATTCTACGACGGTTTGTATGCGGCCGGCGAATGCGCGTGCGTGTCCGTGCACGGGGCCAACCGGCTGGGAACAAACAGTTTGCTGGACCTGGTGGTCTTCGGCCGGCGGGCGGGAATCCACATCGCGGATTACGTGAAGAACGCCGACCCGCTCAGTTTCAACGAGCACGTCGCGGAGCCTGCGAAAAAACGCATTGCCGAATTGACCGACGGAAAAAAGGGCCCGCACGGAGAAAAAATTCGAGAGAGAATGCAGTTCCAAATGATGGAGAACGTCGGCGTGTACCGTAACGAAACGAATATGGCCAAAGCTGTCCACGTGTTGCGGGAGCTTCGTGAAGCGTACGCAAAGGTGCGCGTTCAGGACTCAAGCAAGACCTTCAATACGGATCTGTTGGAGATTCTGGAATTGGAAAATCTCCTGGACCTGGCCTTGATAACCGCTGAATCCGCAAGGAACCGGAAGGAGAGCCGTGGCGCTCATTCCCGGGAGGACTTTCCGGACCGGGATGACGGAAACTGGCTCAAGCACACCCTGGCCTGGCTGGATCAGGATATTGTGCGGATCGATTACAAACCGGTCGATCTTTCCCTCTGGAAGCCGAAACCTCGAACGTATTAGAAAAAGGGGGAGACCTATGAAAATCATCCTCAATATTCAACGATTCAAACCGGAAACTCATGCCGAGCCATATATGGAAGACCATGAAATCGAGGTCGAGCCCACGGACCGGGTTCTGGACGCTTTGATGCATGTCAAGGAATATCGGGACGGGAGCCTGGGGTTCCGGAAAAGCTGTGCGCACGGCGTGTGCGGGTCGGATGCGATGCGGATCAACGGAAAGGATCGCCTGGCCTGCAAGACGCTTGTGCAAGATGTTGCCGACGCTGATGGGGCCAGGATTGAGATCAAACCTCTAAATCATTTCAAGGTGTTGCGGGATCTTATTGTGGATCAGACCGGATTTTTTGAAAAATACCGATCGGTAAAGCCGTTTTTGATCAACGACGATCCCGTCACGGAAAAGGAGCGGATCCAGTCTCCGGAGCAACGCAAGGCCTTCGATGATCCTACAAACTGCATTCTCTGCTCCGCCTGTTATTCTGCCTGCCCGGTGCTGTCCGAAAATCCGGACTTTCTCGGTCCCGCAGCCATAACTCAGGCCAACAGGTTCAACGATGACACCCGGGACAAAGGGTTCGCAGAGCGACTGCCGGTTCTGGATTCTCCGAACGGTGTATGGCCGTGCAGGAACCATTTCGAGTGCACGCGGGCCTGCCCGCGAAACATTAAGATTACGAAATTGATCAACCAGACCAAGACAAGAATTAAAAAACATGGCGAAGAAAAAAGTGAATCGTGAATCCTGGAGGCGGATCGGATGAACTGGGTGCATTACCAGTTTGTTAATTGCTATCCAAAACTTTTTGATTTCAGGTGTCAGCTGGGGTGATGAAATCCGCCATGTCTACAGATGGAATTTTAATCCCATTTTTATTCCATATCTTAAGGTTTCAGGTTTCAGGTGTCAGGAATGATGAACAGAGGCGCTGAAACCTGACACCTGACACCTGACACCTGATTGCAAGGCTTTCTCTCAAAAAATGAATAAGTTAATGTGTGAAAACCTTTTTAACAAATCGGTAATGCTTCCGATGAACACCGACTGATGGATGAAAAGGAGACGGATATGAAAAAAATTTTGATCGCATACGACAGCAAAACGGGCAGGACACTGAAAATGGCGGAAACCATTGCGCAGGGCGTTCGCCAAGCCGGAGCAGAAGCGATTGTCCGGCGCATCGGGGAGATCGGGAACGAAAAGGAACTTGAAGGATTCGATGGTTACCTCTTCGGTTGTCCCACCTATTTTAGAACCATCACCCAGGAAATGAAGCAATTCCTTTTCATGGCCCAAAAAGCTGATTTGTCGGAAAAAACCGGCGGCAGTTTCGGGTCTTACACGCATATCGGAAACGGACCGAAGATTACCCGCGATACCATGGAATTTGTATTCGGGATGAAAATGGCGGACCTGGATGCGTTTAATGTCAAGGAGCAGATTCTGGACTCCGGACAAGGCGAGGAGCCATGCCGCGCCTATGGAAAAGCATTCGGTGAAAAGGTCGGAGGGTGAATTGCTTGCAAAGGCAGTTGCTCCATTCCGTTCTCTTTGTTCAAAATTCAAAACACCTGGCGTGGCTCAATCCCAAATCAATTCATCAATTGGATGATATAATAAAAATCCAGGCAAGCAATATCAGTAACGATACTACGGTCACTGGAATTCCAACGATTGCATGTTGGGAAAAGGTAATTTTGATGTCAAAATTTGAGGCCTGTTCCACGACGATCAGATTTGCTATACTGCCCAACAAAAACAAATTGCCGGCGAAAGTACTTGACGCTGCCAGGGTATACCATTGGGAGGGGTTAAAAGGATCGAGAAAACGCAGCAGTAACATTGTTGCCGGCACATTGCTGAATAAATTGCTAAATATCGCTGATATTCCGGTCAGCACAGGAAGGTTGTGCAAATCCATTCCCATATTGGCCAGTCCATTTATGACAATGTTCAAATAATTGCTCTGTGAGACAGAATGGACAATTACAAAAAGGGCGCAAAATAATGAGATCAGATGCCAGTCGACCAGTCCGATAATGTCTCTGGTTTTTATTTTTCGACTGCACAGTAATAGTCCGGCAATGCCGATGGCCGATATTTCCCTTGGTATTGAAGAAAAAAATAATGTAATGAGGATCAAGATTGTAAAGATTCCTTTTGAAGTCTGCCATCTGTTAAAAGGCTGCATCGGTTGGTTCTGTCCAATATGTATCTTCTTTCCTTGATCATAGATTTTTTTCCGGTATATCCACAATATGATCAAGTAGCTTGCAAAAAGAGCGAGAAGCGACGGAGGACTGCACCATAAAAAGAATTTTGCGAAATTCAGATGACCCGTTTGCCCAATAAGCATATTCTGAGGGTTTCCGATGATGGTCGCTGCCGAACCGATATTGCTTGAAACCGCGAGTCCGATAAGAAAGGGCAGGGGATTCAGTTTTGCTTCGATCAAAGAAAGCGCCAACACCGGAGTAAAAGCAAAACACACGATATCATTTGCCAATATTGCAGATAGCAAAGCGCTTACACACATGGTAATCAATAAAAAGAGTCGTGGATGAGTATAAAAAGGAACGATGTTGAGCGCAATCCAGGTGTAAAAGCCTCCAACTCGTAGTTGTGCGGAAATAATCATCAAAGAATAAAGAAGCAGGATTGTCGGCAGATCGATCGACCTAACGGCATGTTCTGGTGTAACAACGCCGAGAACTACCATTGCGATGGCCCCGAGAATTGCAACCCCAACCCTGTCAATGACAAGTCCCGGGATTTTCCCGAGCGCTATACCCAAATATGCAAGACAAAAAACAGTTATCGCTATCATATCTATAATTAATCATGGGTAAATCCCCGGCTTTGCCCGGGAGACTCCCAGAGTTTGACATTTACGGGAATATACGAAAGCCTCCAGAATGTGAACTGCTCATTGCTCACAAACAAGGAGGCTTTCCATGAATCATTATCAAAGTTTAAATCATACAGCATGGGATTGCAAGTATGATCTGGTTTGGATTCTGAAATACCGGAAAAAAGTGTTGTTCGGAGATCTGAGAAAATATCCTGGCGACGTTTTCAGAGAAGATGATGCTTCAACCGCTTTGATTTTTGTGAATAATAATCAGATCTACTGTCATATCCCAGCAAAGCGCCAGCAGGAGCCCGCAGGATATTCCAAAAAAAAGATTAAGGAATAGAACGGGAAGAAGTGCGTAAACCAGGCAAACATACCAAAGTAGATTAATAATTTCACAATTCATTAGCTCCTGAAGAAACCACCATGGTCTCGACGAAAGAACGGACTTTACGCTAAGGCTTGCCCATTTGTAAGACAACAGCGCCATCCCGTCAGTGCCAGCCAAAGACTTTGCTTGCCGCCCTTTGGAGAGGGTTTTGTTTTTTACGCTTATATTATCGGTAACCCGTCAGGAAAACTTTAGATTTTTTGTGCCGGACATATCATTCCAGATGTTCGTTCCAACATTGATAACAATAACCGCTTAAAACAACAATATCTTGACTTTGCGAGTGTTTATGATAATTCAAAAATAATATTCAAATGATCTGTAAGACCATATTTTCAACATGTTTACCTTGATTTTTCATTCATATTTTAACATGTTTGATTTCGAAATAGCAGGCATCATGCGGCAGGTTAAAATGGGATCTAAAGGTGAAAATGATGGATGGAACAACACCTAAAAAGCTCAATAAAGTTCTGGAAATCATTGCAGACAATTTAGCACAAAACAATATCTCCTTTGCCGTAGTTGGCGCTATGGCTTTGGGGCTGTACGGGCTTCCCAGGTTTACTTCCGACATTGATCTGATTACAGAAGGACGTTTTTGGCATAATTTGCAGCCGATAATGGAAAGATTGGGATATACGTGCTATCAAAAGACAGACACCTTTGCTCAATTTGAATCTGAACTAGGGGCTATGGGGTATATTGATTTCATGTTCGTTAACACACAGGACGGAGTGGCTATTTTAGAACGTAGGGTAATGGCAGAAGACGAACTGTTAGGGAAATACCCAGTTGTTCAACCGACGGACTATGTCATATTAAAGATGATGGCTATTGCCAATAATCCTGACCGAAGCGTAAAAGATGAGGCGGATCTGTCAGCCTTTATGCAGATTTATCGAAAACGGATGCTTCCCGAATATTTTGAATCGCTTGACATGAACCGGATTTACCTGTTTGCAGACCGTTTCGGCCAGAGAAAGCTCATCGACAAATACCTTGAACAGGCCTCCGGTGACCAAGATGAAAACGGGCGGTTTGAATTATGAAAAATCGGGTTAATAAGAATTATTCATACACCACGCAGCGCAGGATGGTCGTTGAAATAATCAATGCCAGTTTTATGCTGGCTGACAAATTAGGCTCGCATCCATTAACCAAAGGCTGCAATTGCATTCACTGTATCCATAAAAGAAAACGATTTTTAAAGACTGCTAAAACAGATTGGAAATTTAAACTTTAAATTACCCGTTTGATCCATAGACTTCATTTCAATAATTAATGGCGATTACAACTCCGTAAGGAGGAGATAATGCCTTACCAGGCTGGCATACAAACCCCGTTGCTTCAGTACCCAGAAGGTTGACATATGATTGGTCTTGCCTTCTGCTATATTCCGGTTGATACTCTAACCTGTCATCAAAACTTAATACATTCAAATGATCTGTAAGACCATATTTTCAACATGTTTACCTTGATTTGTCAGACATATCAAAGGTTTTTAAGCTGGATGATATCATCACCCCCTGGACGGATATCTCAGAGATCACACGTCAATGTTTCGTTTGATTTTTGGGATCTTACATTAATTATATTTCTATGCGACGGCGAAGCCTCCTAATAGGCATAGTGAGATCCCAAATCTCTTTAAGTTTATTCACTAATTGTTCCTGACGCTGCTCAACGATTTCCGGTGTCCACTGTGTTTCATTCAGAACCTGGGTCGTCAATGCAAAAGGGCTTACACCTTTTCGTTGGAAATACTCAGTCTTTTTTCTCTCAAATTCATAGTTCTGTGCCTGGCTGTTTTTTCGCCTCGATAATAGGGCTAGGTTTCCCAACCGATGAAGGTTCTCTACTCGCTCATCTTCATCTGGCCACCATTTTAACCATTTGCTGTTTTTGGGCGGTGACTGCGGCAGGACGTGTTCAACAGAAATGACGGGAAAATCATATCTGGCTTCTCCTTCTGACAGGGCTTCATCAAGCCTGAGCAAGATAGGAAGCCTTATCTTCACAACATTATAAATGTCACCTTTGAGGGTCAGGATTATATTTCTTTGCTCATTTGGGCTAAGCTGAAGAGGTGAATCAGCACTAAAAAGATCATCTTCATTCTCAATTGCTTCGATTAAGCTTCCATAGCGTTCAAGGCGGTAATTTATATCAGCCCTCAATATCATCATGCCCGCGGCAAGTCTTTCCAGTTTCTTAAAAAACTTTAGCAGGGACTTTGTATTATTTCTGTTACGAGTCAGGTATAGGATCGCTGGTGGCTGCCAATCAAAATTGTCAATTCTCTTCAGGTACCTTAGGCACTTGTTTATCATGTCCACGCTTGAAGTGCCTTCAAAGCCTGCTGTAAGGATCTGGTCAAAAGACTCACCCATTGGACGCAATACATCATCAATGAATCTTTTGGGCCTCTCTGTGGGATTGACAAATGTCCTGAACTCCTGGAGGACAGTGTTCCGCAGCTTCTTCTTGGCATAAATCATCCTGATGTGAGCGAACAAGTCTGTAAAGGCATCACGGCCGAGCTCTTCCTCAATGTCTTCCCATTTCTCTGTATATTCCTCTTCGTTCCTTTTTCCGATTTTTCCTACTATTTCTGCCTTAAGTATATCTGTCAGGGATAAATCAAGGCCCCTGTCATTGAGCACCGAGAATATCCTATATGCAGAGTCAAGGTCAGGAGTGGAAACAACGACCAGGTAGCATTGCATCGCTACATAACTGGCCAGGAAAACACACTGCTCTTCAGTCAGATTTCTCAGCTTGGAAAGAAAAAGAAGAGCATTTTCGCGCATATTCTTGCAACTGTCTGACAAGAATTCATTTAATCCCTCCAGTTCGTCAATGCCACCTTCATCCTGTATGTATTTTCGGAGAAAAGTTTTTATCCCGTTGCCTGACCGTAAGGCGATAGGGCTAACGCAAAATTAAATTCACATTCTTGATGGAGATATTGAGTAGTTCCAATTTGGTCTTAAGGTGTAGCGCTTCAATTCAAGTTTTGCCATTTGTGCGTCAGACACCTTTATTCCCTTTTGGTAATGTTTTCTGTTTAGTACTGCACGGATCTTCAGCCCTGCAGAAGTAGTTGTCGTACGAATGAATTTCAACACCGTTTCGTAACTATACAATGGTTGAGCCGACCAGTTGTTGCTGATGTATGAAAACATCCGATGTTCGATAGGATTCCATTTTGAAGACCCCGGCGGATAATGACAAACTTTAACCTGAAGATTGAAACGATTACTGAAAGCGACATGAAGCCGATGCTTCAACAAGCGCGTCCGGTAACTGTTGCTTCCACCGCAATTGGCGAGGATTAGCAAGCGGTCGGCATCGGGATAATGAACCGAACCGGCTTTTGACCACCACGTGTGTATGGCATCTACGGCAAACTCAGAGGTGTCACGAGTGGTACCAACACAAAAGCCTTGATTTAGGCAAAGATCATAAATTCCGTAAGGAATGGCCACGCCTTGACTGTCGGAAGGAAAATCATGATCAAAAACTGTTATCGGATCTTTGCTCCATCTTTGCCCGGCTTGATGAAACGGGCCTATCAGCTCACGACTCTTGGTGTCAACACTGATCACAGGCTGACCCTGCGCACACCATGCACGTATCTGACTGCGAATATAACGAAACTGCAAATCACGTTGTCTGGGATCTGGCGGTTTTTTCAGGCCAGACTCCAAGGTTTTGATATTAACTCTCAGATGAAAGTCCATCTTTTTCAACAGCTTGCCAACCGTGTTGGCACAAACGCAAATGCCGGCGCGCTTCAATTGCTGCGCAATTTTTTCCGTTGTTTTTCGTGTCCATTTGCATCCACTTACAGGGTCTCCGGCGGTTTCGTGTTCCATAATAGTGGCAATCGCCTCTATGATTTCGGGCGTTTTTTTTCCTGTGGCAG
>CAYPIW010000015.1:0-9736 GCA_964410925.1 uncultured Desulfobacteraceae bacterium | reverse complement strand
AAAATATTTTTTAGTGGGACAACATCGTTGCTGCCCCGGCCATCCTTTAATGTTTGAAACTCCTCTGGCCGGTATAGACCATTGTAGCGCCGACCTCGTTACAGGCCTCTATAGACTGGTAGTCATTTTCTGATCCACCCGGTTGAATTACGGAAGTAACCCCTTCCCGGAGACCCACGTCCACCCCGTCTCTAAACGGAAAAAAGGCATCACTGACCATGGCAGCGCCAATCAGCCCGCCGTTTTCATTGGAAACCTTATCATCAATTTCCGACTTTTTTTCTTCATCTTTTAGATCGTTATAGGGAATACCATGCATTTCAAAGCAGTAACGGTCGGCCAGTTTGCGATAGGCTTTGTCTCTTGCAATTTCTGCGACGCCTACCCGGTCCTGCTCACCGGTCCCGATGCCCACGGTAACTTGGTCTTTAACATAAATCACTGAATTTGAGGTAACTCCTGATTCCACCAGCCATCCAAAGAGCATGTTTTCGCATTCCTGATCGGTGGGCGCCCGGTTGATCCGGTAGTGCCTGCCTTTATATTCGCACTCGGCAAGTTTTAGATCCGCCTGAGTGCGAGCTGAAGGAACAAAAGACCATTGGGCGATAATGCCGCCGTCTATCAAACTTTTGAATTCCACACATCTTTTCCCCACAAATGTTTGCAACCGGTCAATATTAGCAATACGGATAACCCGGAGATTTTTTTTCCTGGCAAAAATATCCATGATCCCTTCCTCAAAATCCGGAGCAACCACAACTTCGGCGTATTGTTCGGTAATGGCTTGGGCCGTTACCCGGTCAATCGCTCTGTTTAGTGCAATACATCCTCCAAAGGCCGCCACCCGGTCTGCAATGTTTGCCTTTTGATATGCTTCTATTAATGTATCAGATCTGGCAACACCGCAGGGATTGTTGTGCTTAACAATGACAGCCGTAGGTTTATCCACAAAATATCTCAGAATGTTCAAGGAATTGTCCGCATCGGTCAGATTGGTTTTGCCGGGATGCTTTCCGGATTGCAGCAGTTCAATATCTGAAGCCAGATATTGGCCCGGCTGAATGGTTTCGGTTTCCCCCAGAATCAGGTTTCCGTTCACCAGCTTGTAAAGTGCTGCTTCCTGACCAGGATTTTCACCGTATCTTAACCCTTTTTGGATGTTGTCGATGGTCCAGGCAACTTTTTCATAAAACAGGGTTTGCCTTTTATCCTGTTCCACAAAACTGATTTCCATATTGGGAGGAAAGTGGTCATCCATTATTGTTCGATACATTTTTTTTAGATCCTGTGTCATTGGTTTCTCCTTTTTTCCGGCAGAAAATTGTTAAATATAACCCTGAAAACACAAAATATTAACCGCACGAACTAATATTCATAACACTCCACTACATCCTCAATGGCTCTGGAACCCAAAAAGTCGGCAATCGTACGGTCGTAGATGGCGGTATATTCAAACGCCTTTTGTGCCAGTCGAAAACGAAGTTCCAGCGATGTGTATCCGTGATTTGCTTTCATCTCGGATACAATCGATTCATAGTCGGAGGGATCAACAACAGATGCTACTCTTATATAATTTTTGGCCGAAGCCCTTATCATACATGGCCCGCCGATATCGATATTCCCACGAGCCTGTTCAACGGTTACATCGGGTTGTGAAATCGTATCCTTAAAAGGATACAGATTGCCGATAACCATGTCGATAGGAACGGAACCCGTTCGTTTGATGTCATCATTATGGGCGTCATTGTACGTTTCGGTAAGCAAACCGAGATATATTTTAAAATCAAGTGTCTTTACAAGACCGCCCTGTGTTTCCGGCTGACCGGTGTAATCAGAAACCTGGGTAAGGCAGGATTCAGCTTTCTCGCCGAGGATCTCTTTTATCTTCCTGTAGGTGCCTCCTGTTGAAAAAATTCTTATCTCAGGATTTATCCTGAGCAGTTCAGGTATGAAATCACCAAGACCGGTTTTATCAAAAACACTTGCAAGCACATGGGTTACCTTTACAAGATTATCAATCCTTGAGACCACGTTTATACTCATAGCATCCCCCTCTTTTCTTAAATCATTTGTTAAATTCTTTAAAAATTTTACACAAATGTTATCCGATTTTATGAATTCATAGTCAATATCAAATTCAAAGCACACCGAATGGTTCTTTTTTTAGCATATCGAATTTTTCGCCCGATCCAGCCAAGGCAAACACATTTGAATCCCGATACAGGCAGAACGCTCCACCACGGCGGGGTTCTTTTTCCAACCCACGGAAATATAAAAAACTTGTTTTGACACGAACAGCATCCCTGTATATAAACAGGAACATTATATTTGTCAGATATGTGAAACATCCATGCCACTTACTATTATCCAATCATAAATTCAAGAGGAGCACCTGTAAAACATGTTTAATTTTTTGACCGTGAGTATCATTTTCATATTCGGCATGTGCATCGGAAGCTTTTTAAATGTCTGCATATACCGGCTGCCAACCTCAAAATCTATTGCAGATCCTCCCCGTTCAACCTGTCCAACCTGCAACAGCCCCATTCCATGGTATGACAATATCCCGGTGTTAAGTTATATCTGGCTGAAAGGCAGATGCCGCAATTGTAATGCACGGATATCTTTTCGGTATCCGCTGGTCGAACTGATGAACGGAATTGTTGCCATGGCCCTGGTGTTTAAGTTTGGTCTGTCCCTGGAAATTTTGGTATATTTCGTTTTTATCTCAGCATTAATTGTAATAACATTTATTGATCTCGATCACCAAATCATACCGGATATCATCACGCTTCCCGGAATCCCCATGGGTCTTGCCGCCTCTTTTGCATTGCCGACAATAAGTTTTAAAGCATCGGTGCTCGGCTTGGTTCTCGGAGGCGGGAGTCTTTGGTTCGTTGCATGGGCTTATCATCTCATTACCCACAGAGATGGAATGGGGGGCGGTGATATCAAACTTCTGGCAATGATCGGAACCATTACCGGCTGGAAAGGGGTGATTTTTACTATTTTTGCGTCATCGCTCATCGGTTCATGCGTCGGCATAACCATGATGCTGATCAAAAAAAAGAATGTGAAGTTTGCTATTCCCTTTGGACCTTTTTTGTCTGCCGGTGCAATTATTTATGTGTTTTTCGGATCGAGTATTATAGCCTGGTACTTAGGCTAATACGGCGGAGATATGGAATCATCTATTCAATGGCCACCTTAAGAAACAAATCCCCCCGGTAACCGTCAGGTGTTATTTTGCCCAAACCTTTCAACCGAAGCTTGCTCCCTGCCTGCACGCCGGCAGGGACGGTTACTCTTACCAGACGTTTTTGAAATCCCCAGGGGATATTGACCAGCTTAAACGTTCCGGTAATCGCTTCAAATGAAGTGATGGTGATCACCCCATAGAGGTGACGATCTTTTCCGGGACCCACGGGCCGGATAACCTGCAAGCGGTTCGTTTTTCTTTTTCTGGTCACTCTGCGCATTGGAGCGCTGACACCGGTCCCGGGCAAAACAAGGAAAATCTTTAAAAAAATTATACCGAAAATAAAACCGCCGATATGAGCCCACCAGGCAATACCACCCGCCCCCCCGTGGCTGCCGGCAGCACTGATAAACTGGATAACAAACCAGAGGCCTAAAAAGAAGAATGCCGGAATTTCAACAAACCAGGGGATAAAGATAATGGGAATCAGTGTTAATATCTTTGCATTCGGATAAAGAATCAAATAAGCTCCCATGACGCCGGCGATAGCTCCGCTGGCTCCGATGGTGGGGATATTGGAATGAAGGTTAAAAATAAGATGGGTAAAGCCGGATGTCATTCCGCAAAGCAGGTAAAAAACGAGATAACGAAACGGCCCGAGACGATCTTCGATGTTGTCGCCAAAAATGTAAAGCGACCACATATTACCCAGAAGATGCCAGAATCCGCCGTGGAGAAACATAAAAGAGAGCAAAGAGAAAAGCTGCTGACCCGTGGTAAAATAAGAATTAATCTGGGGAATGGAATAGCGGGCCGGGACAAGACCATAAATATAGGTAAAACGATTTAAATCCAAAACCATAGTTGTCTGTACCAGATAGACAACCACATTGATACCGATGATGGTATTATTGACAACCGGATAATTTTTAGAAGGTACTGTATCACGTACGGGTATCATATAATCTAATCAGCCGTCTCGATTCGCATACTCATATCCACGCATCTTGCAGAATGGGTCAGCGCCCCTACGGATATAATATCTACTCCGGCATCTGCCAGAGAATTGAGACCGCTTCTGGTTACATTCCCCGACACTTCAACAACTGCCCGTCCATTAATAAAGGCTGTGGCCTCTTTTATCTGTTCTATGTCCATATTATCGAGCATAATAACATCTGCACCGGCGTTAAGAGCGTCATTGATCTGGTCCGGAGTGGATACCTCTACCTCAATTTTGACAAGATGGGATACCCGGGTTCGGATACGTTCAACGGCCTTTTTTATACCTCCACAGCAAGCAATGTGATTATTCTTGATCAAAACCCCATCATATAGCCCCATCCGGTGGTTATGGGCTCCGCCCGCTCTAACGGCGTATTTTTCCAATACACGCCAGCCGGGTGCGGTCTTGCGGGTATCCACAAGGCGAACCCGTTTATTTTTGAGTTCATCCACATAGGAGCGCACACAGGTCGCGATACCCGAAAGACGCTGAAGAAAATTCAAGGCGGTTCGCTCACCTGAAAGCAGGGCACGGAGGTTACCCTTAACGGTTGCTATGGTCTCCCCTTGTTTTACAAAATTACCGTCAATATAAACAGGTATAAATATAACTCTGGCATTAAGGTATTTAAAAACCTGACCGGCCACATCAAGACCTGCAATGACAAAAGGTTCTTTGGCGATGATGACAGCTTTGCCTTCAAGATCGGGATCCACGAGATTATCCGTTGTAATATCTCCCGAACCCATGTCTTCTTCCAGGGCTATTTTTATGAGATGCTGTGTTGAGTTCATGATAGACTCGGGTTAGGCCTCAAGTTCTTTGATTTTAGTCAGATTGGACAGCAGTTTTTGCTGTTTTTCAACAAGAAGATTGTGCTTTGTTTTCACTTTTTCCACCACCTCTGTGGGAGCCTTTTTGAGAAAATCTTCATTGTTCAATTTCTTTAAAACCGTGGTCGATTCATTCCTCAATTTATTGATTTCCTTTTCAAGCCGTTCAATTTCCTTTGCAAAATCGACAATTCCTTCCAATGAAACAAAAATTGTGGCATCATTTACAACAACCGTTGCTGCGGACTTTGGTCTTTCAGCGGTATTTCCCACAGATAAAGAGTTAAGTCTGGCAAGGTTAATGATCATGTCCCGGTGCTGCTGTATGGTTTTCTTTGTTGATTCATCTTGGGACTGGGCCGAAACGGCCAAAGACAATGACGGTGAAATGTTCATCTCACCCCTTATATTTCTGATGCCGGTTATTATCCCTGAGACAAGTCTCATATGTGATTCCGCTTCCTCATCCCGTCGGATGCAAGTGTCAGTGTCGTCATATAACGGAAATGCCGCTTTCATGATGGAACCTTGTGTGCCCGGAAGTTTATGCCAGATTTCCTCTGTAATAAAAGGTATAAAAGGATGAAGCAAAATTAGTGTATCATGCAGAACACGCCACAACACGCCCAGGGTCGCTTGTTGCGGGTTCTGCCCCTCTTTTCCGAACAACGTTGGTTTAATGGCTTCAAGATACCAGTCACAGAATTCATGCCATACAAAAGTGTAAATCATACCGGCCGCATCATTAAACCGATAACTGTCAAGCGCTTCGGAAACTTTGCCGCTCACACGATAAAGTCTGGACAGAATCCATCGGTCCACAAGGGAAAGCGGTTGGGGGGTTAGGTTTGTATAGGACTTATTTATGTGTGTCAGGGAAAAACGGGCGGCGTTCCAGATCTTGTTGATAAAATTGCGGTAGCCTTCAACGCGCTTCTCGGACATTTTTACATCTCTGCCCTGGGCTGCAAAAGCGGCGAGGGTAAAGCGGAATGCATCCGTTCCATAGCGGTCAATAATGCTCAAGGGGTCGATGACATTACCCGTGGACTTGCTCATTTTTTTTCCCGCTTCATCCCGAACCAGAGCGTGCACATAAACATTTTTAAAGGGCACATCCTCCATGAAATGGATACCCATCATCATCATTCTGGCGACCCAGAAAAAGAGAATATCAAAACCGGTAACAAGAACAGATGTGGGATAAAACAATTTTAACAGCGGTGTCTGGTCCGGCCATCCCATGGTTGAAAAAGGCCACAAGGCGGAGCTGAACCAGGTATCCAGTACGTCCGTGTCCTGTACAAGATCTGCTCCCCCACACGCCGGACACCTTGCCGGCGTATCCAGGGCAACAGTTATTTTTTCACAGGCGGTGCAGGTCCATGCCGGAATCTGGTGGCCCCACCATATCTGCCGGGAAATACACCAGTCCTTAATGTTGTTCATCCAGTCAAAATAAGTCTTGGTCCAAACTTCAGGAATGATCTTGGTATCCCCTTTTTTAACGGCATCAATCGCTTTTTTTGCCAGGGGTTTTGTCCGGATAAACCATTGTTTGGACAAATTAGGTTCAATTATAGTCTTACACCGGTAACAGTGGCCGATGCTGTGCTGGTAAGACTCGATTTTTTCAAGAAGCCCTAGTTCTTTAAGCGCGTTAACCACAGCCTTCCTGCATTCGAATCGATCAAGACCTTTGAACTTGCCCGCTTCTGATGTCATCCGGCCGTCATCACCGATAACTTTTATCCGTTCCAGATTATGGTGGTTTCCGATCTCAAAATCGTTGGGATCATGGGCGGGTGTAATCTTTAATGCTCCGGTTCCAAAGGACATATCCACATATTTGTCTTTAATAATTGGAATGGTTCGGTCCATAAGGGGAAGAATCACCTGAAGCGACTTCATGCCTTGGTACCGCTCGTCGTCAGGATTTACGGCTACGGCGGTATCTCCCAACATGGTTTCCGGTCGAGTGGTTGCAATAACCACACCCCCGGGTCCGCCTGTAAACGGATACCGAACATAATACAGATGGCCCTCATGTGCTTCATGTTCGACCTCAAGATCAGCAAGTGCCGTATGGCAGCGGTGGCACCAGTTGATAATGTAATTGCCACGGTAGATAAGACCTTCCTGGTACAGACTTACAAAAACCTTGCGCACGGCTCTTGAAAGTCCCTCATCCATGGTAAAGCGCTCACGATCCCAATCGCATGAAGCGCCAAGACGTTTCAGTTGATTGATGATGGCGTTGCCATATTCACTTCGCCATTCCCAAACCGCCTCAATGAACTTTTTCCTGCCCACCCGGTGGCGATCCATACCCTCATCGGCGAGCTTTTTTTCTACAACATTCTGCGTGGCAATTCCTGCATGGTCGGTACCGGGCATCCACAGGACATTGTCTCCACGCAATCTCCGGTATCGGCAGAGAATATCCTGCAACGTATTATTCAGTGCGTGACCCATGTGAAGCACGCCGGTGACATTGGGCGGAGGGATTACAATGGAATAGCATTTTTGATCGGTTTTTTCCTCGTTTGCCGCAAACAGCAATTCTTTTTCCCAGAAATCATACCAGCGTTTTTCCACGTCATGGGGTTCATAACCTTTATTCAGAAGATCGGAACTCATATCATATTACTCCGTTATTAACATTGGGGTAAAGCCTCTAGTTTTTGCCTGGCACATATTGCACACAGCATCCGGATACAGGTAAAAAATTGAAAAGGGGATTATTGAATAATCCCCGATTGTAACTCCTCAATAAGTTATGTAACCTACTGGTAATACAATGTAATCTGTCTGGCTGGATGAGCAGGCAACAGGTATCTATTGTGTAAAGAAAAGATCATTTTTCGTTTCCCAAGGCATCTTGGAGCAGGACATTTTTTAATCTTTCTATTTCGCGCGTGACCGTTTTTTCAATGACCTCAACAAGAATACCATCGATCTTTTCGTAAAACATTTTTTTTATAACCCGCTCCAAAGCTGCTTCCATCTGTGCATCCGACACCTTCTCAGGCTCAAGCACATCCTCCGAAACATCTTCTTTAGAGTCGAGCTCCATACCCAGTGAATCTACAAAATCATCACTCAGAGGCTGATCACCGGCGACTTCCTGGCCTGTTTCATCATCTAATACACCAGGTTTTTCTAAAAGATTTGCATGTAAATCCGTAAGATCTTCCGCTTGCTCAGAGAGATTCGCGGTGGTATGGATAGGCTCACCGATTTCCTCTATTTCCTGGGGGGTATCTGTTATCTCCAGAAGGTCAATTACTTCCTCATCGTTTTGCAATACATTGAATGTCTCTTCTTCGATCTCGATGATCTCCGGGTCTTCTGCGGATTCCAGCTCCTGGGCTACCAGGCCTTGCTTTATACCTTCCACGTCAGGTTCATCGGTTGCCTCCAGAAGATCGATAACTTCTTCATCATCTTGAGACATATCAGCAGCTTCTTCTTTAAGTTCAATAATTTCTTCGTCTTCTGTAGATTCTGCCCCTTCAATTTTCTTATCGGGATCAGTATTGCTCGTCATATCAACCCCCTGTTTGCCATAACCTGTCGCAGATCACAAATAAATACCCTATAATCAAGGAAAATTTACCACAGGGCATACAGTGTGTCAAGATATTTGCTTTTTTGCAAAATTCACCTTTAATTTGGTTTAACATGGATTTGGCTCAACATGGAAGATCAATGGGTTTGGCAAAAAAATGATTTACAACATGCCTGGCTGAATTATAAAGATGAGTATGCGGTATTTTTTTATCGAACCATCAAAAATCTCCGGTTCAACATCTATTATTACCGGTTCTGATGCCCGGCACATAAAAACTGTGTTGCGACTTAAACCTGGTGATAAAATAGGCCTTTACGACGGCACAGGACTTGAATACCGGGCCGAAATCATCTCTTTTTCTCCGGAACGTATAAACATATCCATAATGGACAGCTTTCCTTCAACCGCCGAGTCACCGGTCCAAATTGTTATTGCCCAAGCGTTTTTAAAAGAAAAGAAAATGGACGGTCTTGTCCGTCAGCTTGCAGAACTTGGAATAACAAAATGGATCCCATTTTTTGCCGAACGATCCGTTTCCAGACCCGATAAAAAACAAATTTCAGCGCGGTCCCAACGGTGGAAAAAAATTTCAAAAGAGGCGCTCAAGCAGTGCAAACGCGGCCGTATGTTAGAAATCGGTGAAACCGTATCCTTTGAAGAAATGATGGATCTCGGAGAGTCTTTCGATTTAAAAATCGTTTTTTGGGAAAATGAGTTTAAATCCGTCAATTCCGAATTCCCCGAACCGGACCGGCAAATTAAAACCATTTTTGCCGTGCTGGGTCCGGAAGGGGGATTGACCTCCCGGGAAATTGAACGCGCCGGAAACCGGGGATTTGTTACCGCCTCACTTGGACCCCGTATCTTGAGAGCCCAAACCGCAACCCTTGCAGCATCGGTTTTGTTGCAGTATATTTTTGGAGATATGGGGCAAAAAAAATCTTGACAAAAATTAGTCCTTCGAATAGCAATACTTGTTCAATTTTAATACGCCGAGGTAGCTCAGTCGGTAGAGCAGGGGACTGAAAATCCCCGTGTCGGCAGTTCGATTCTGTCCCTCGGCACCAAGATTTTGTTATTAGATTAGGGGGTTAGAGGTTGTATCTCTGACCCCCTTATCT
>CAYPIW010000014.1:0-25594 GCA_964410925.1 uncultured Desulfobacteraceae bacterium | reverse complement strand
CAAACAATCAAATCAGGAGGTGCAAAGGAGAAAAATAGAATGGACGACTTTTCTGATATGAGAACTTTTGAACTGGCTTTTGCGCTCGGTATGGCGGAAACAATCACTGATGAAGAAATCGAAAAGGATGACGACAACCTGTTTGATGATTGAGCCGTAAGGCAGACAACAACTACCGGGGCATGGCTTTTCGTGTCCTGGTTTATTACAGATTTTCTTAATGTTAGTAATATAAAACACATAAATATCATCTAAAAAGATATTGGTTAGTAATATGAAAACCCTTATCATACAAGAGATTATACTATATTTTACTACTCTAACAAGATACTTTTTCATATTTTTAATTACTCATCCCCTTGACAAATCGTTAAAAATGCTTACTATGCGTGAACGCGAAGCTGTATATTACGCGCGGTGGAAGCCAAAAGGTCTTCTATCACACGAGAAAGAGGAATTGAAAGCCCGGTTGTTGATAGGGCACATCTTGAAATCCCAGGATGAATACGCCTGGAGTGTGGTAGGAGACTTTTTTTTTATGAAACAATTTGAATCAGGAAAAAATCAAAATCACGATTGGCTCAACGATTCGATACCACTGGATATCTTCCAATCTTCATCCCTTCGGTTGAGACATCTGGTCAATCGACTCTTCGATAAAATCACCCCACTGATAAAGGTTTCCAGCACAGCCCGGCAAAAGGAAGCGCTGAAAATCATTCTGATAAATCTGTACCAAGCCAACCAACTCAACAAACCCGTCCGGTATTCCAGAGACAAGAACTATTACACCTGTGACCGCCGTTACGGACAACTGTTTTTCAAATACGACCGGATCATACCGATTATCGACGGCTTGGAACGCTTGGGCTACATTGAACAGAGCACCTTTTATTTCGATCATAAAAAAGAGGAAGGGAAGCAAACCCGCATGTGGGGCACGGAGACACTCTGGTCACTCTTCCGTGAGCATCGGATTCCTGAATTCGCATTATTTATACCAGAACAGGCACACAGGGATGAAATTATTATCCTGCGAAACGAGTCAAAAAAGGATATCGGATACAGGGAAACAAGCCAAATCAGAAGAATGCGTGAAGACCTGGAACGATATAATGCGTTTGTAAAAAGGCATACCATCTCTTTACAACTAAAAGATTCGACAATAGTGGACAACCGTTTTCTGGTTGAAGACATTTACAAAAACATTCACAAAGGAAAAGTTTGGATAAAATCTGTCGGGCCGAGTTTAACAACCATCTGGGAGGGGGAAAAAATATACCCATACTATCATTCACTAAACATCATATAAAATTTTCCTGTAATCCAAGATATATTATCAATACCCTACAAGACAATAAAACAAACCCATCTACCATTACTCATACGAAATGGTCTGTGGCCCTGCTATCCATGCTTTTACAGCGTTTTTGGTCTGATGAGCATCGGTTCGAAAAGTTTCTCGATAAACGCAGTTATGAAATCAGTTGCATTCCCTGGAAGGAACGACTGAATGTGTTAGCCCGGGAATTCCCGCTACGAGACATCGGTGTCAAAGAATTGGAAATTATTCTGGACCAGGAGCAACTCCACCGGATTTTCAATATGGCTTCATGGAAACTCGGAGGGAGAGCATACGGCGCTTTGCACCAAGACATGGTGCGCAGGCACATGCGCAAACACATTCGGATTGACGGCCAGCCGACCGTGGAAATCGATTATTCGGCCTTTCATATTCTAATGCTGTACCACCTGGAAGGCATCGACTACCAGGATGATCCGTATTCGGTCTGTGAAGGTATCGAAAAGCGGGACATTTACAAAGCCGTTGGTCTGATCGCAATCAACGCCGAAAACGACAGGAAGGCGTATGGTGCAATACGCCGGGAACTCAAAGACAGAGGAATACCTTTGCCGCTGTCCAAAAAGCCCTTGATAAGGCTCATAAGGACTTTCAGAGAAACCCATAAGCCAATAGAGCCATACCTGTTTTCAGGTATCGGACGAACTTTACAAAACATGGACGGAAACATCATGAATGCCATTCTAATCCGGCTAATGGATCATGGCATTCTTGGACTGTCTGTTTACGACAGCACAATCGCAGCCAAACAGCACACAGATTTCTTAACGGAGGTAATGACAGAGGAGTACACGAAGGTCATGGGGTTCAAACCCAGGTTGTAGCGCATTGGCGCAAACGCAACTCTACGAGCACCATCTCGTTAAACTGGAAGCCCAAACCTCACGGGCACAAGCTGTGGATCAGCACATTCCACGCATGTGAGGTGCTTTATGAACGAAGATTTATGGGAAAAGGAGCTTTGGTCGCAACAAGAAGTGGCCAGACATTTTAAAGTTTCCAGCAACACGATAAAAAACTGGCGTAATCGGGGTTTTTTGAGTTATTTTATAGCCCCTGGGTCAAATCGCTCTTTATATTATCGTAACGAAGTCGAGAATTTTCAGGAAACATTTACAAAATGGAATAAGGAGGGCAAACAACAAAACAAACGTGTAGGTAGGGCAAAGCCACGGCTGTCTTCCGATGATAATTGGAGGATAAGCTAATGGCGAAAAGAAAAAACAATAAATACATACAGAAAATAGGTGGTATTTTTTACTTCCGTAAAAGGCACAATAAGACAACCTTTAAGCGGTCCTTGAATACGACCGACAGGAAAACGGCACAGGATTTGAGAGACATCTATCTATCCAATCTCATTGAATACGGCCAACTCGACCCTCCCACGGAATCGGTTGCGGAAATCCCCACCTTTGGGGAAATGGCCAAACAATGGGCAGAAATCCACCGGACCCAGGTAAGGCATACAACGTGGCCGGATTATGTTTCGGCTATGAATGGGCACATCCTGCCGGTTTTCAAAGATTTCCCAATAACGGAAATCACCTATCAAGATGTGGTCAAGTTCAGAAGCAGGTTGAAAGTGGGGTCGAAAAGAGCCAACAACATCATAGTGCCGATGAAGTCCGTGTTTGACTTTGCCCACAGGCAAGAAGTGATTCAGGACAACGTCATGCGCAAGTTGAAACGACTTCCCGAAGAAGCCCCGGAAATTCGTCCCTTTACCTACGAAGAGGTCAACCGAATCCTCGATGCCATTCATCCTTGGTATAAACCATACGCAAGTGTTGCGGTTTTCACCGGAATGCGGGCTGGAGAACAGAATGGCTTGGATTGGTCTGATTTTTTAGTGGATATGAAGCCGGAGCCGCACATTTTTGTTCGCAAGACCTACGTGTACAAGCGAGACGGCATCCCCAAGACCAAAAAATCGAAGCGGTACATCAAGTGTCTACCGCAGGTGCTCGATGCCTTGGCCGAACAAAGAAAGTTGACCGGGAATAACGAACATATTTTCCTGACTGTGGATGGCATGCGAATGACACCCGATCATTTTCGAAAAGAAGTCTGGATGCCTGCTCTTAAAAAAGCGGGGCTTGAATATCGCCCGCCTATCCAAATGAGGCATACTTTCGCAACAATGATGCTGTCAGCTGGCGAAGACATTGGATGGGTTCAGAATATGATGGGGCATTCATCTTTGCAGATGATTTTTCAGCGGTACTACGCTTGGATTCCCAATGAAACCCGGTCGGACGGGAAAGCGTTTCTCCGATACATTAAAGACACGGCTGCGAAACCACCGGAGGCCAGCGTGGATGAGGTTGCGGAAAACCCGGAAACGGACAAAGTGTGTACTAATATTGTACCACTGGCCAGATACCGCTAATAAAAAAAGGGGTTAGAAAGTGTCTAACCCCTTGAAGTTGTTTGGTAGCGGGGGCTGGATTTGAACCAACGACCTTCGGGTTATGAGCCCGACGAGCTACCAGACTGCTCCACCCCGCATCAATGAATTGCAAACTGTATTAATAAACATATATATAAAATATGTCAAGATGTATTTTGTGATATTAACGAAGATATCAAAGACCGGATACGTGCAGCCTCGGTTCCGGCGGTATTTTTTTTATCCATGTACCGCAAAAGCAGCCGCTTTGTACGGCTTTTTTGGCCCGATACGATTTCAATGGATGATTTGGGAACCTTTAGACATTTTGCAAGATATTGGATACACATCTTGTTGGCGGCACCGTCCACGGGAGGGGATGTAAGCTTGAGTTTCAGGGCATGGTCATGCACTCCTGCAATCATGTTTTTTGAGGACCTGGGTTGAACAAAAACCGTGAGGGTAATTCCGGCGGCATCTTCCTTTAGATATGGCATCCTGTTTGTTTTCCGAGGCCTTTAGGCGCTTAGTTGTAAATTTTGCTCTTTTTATGGCGAAAAATGTCTAAATTTATTCAGTGTGAAGTGCCTTGTATAATGAAAATTAAATAAAAAATAAATAGCCGGAGCGTAGCGACTCCTTAACTTTAGATCACTTCAAACTTTAGATCACTTCAAACTTTAGATCACTTTTAACTTTTCCGGTTTATCCGGCTTAGGTGCTGCTTTTGATATCATTAATAATTCGGGTGGATGAAATATCTTCCGAGACCGGAATCAAAACCACGCGTCCCCCCAGCTGTTCCACCCGTTCGCGTCCGAAAACTTCTCTTGATGTATAATTTGAGCCTTTGGTCAGAACATCCGGCTGTGTGATTTCAATAAGTTTGATCAGCTCTTGGGAGGAAAAAACCACGACGTAATCCACGGCGTCCAGGGCACTTAAAATCCTGACCCGTTCTTTTGAATGAAGTACAGGTCTTCCCGCTCCTTTCAATGTTTTTACAGAGTCATCGTCGTCGATGGCAACGATAAGAATATCTCCCAACTGTTTTGATGCAGAGAAGAGCAGGATATGGCCCACATGCAAAAGATCAAAACAGCCGTTGGTTAAAACGATCCGTTTCCCTTTTTTCCTGAGTTTTATGATGAGCGACGGAAGCTCAGGCAACGTTTTGTATTTAGACGGCGGGCCATAGTTGTTCGATTTAACTGCCGAATTCAGTTCCTGATTCGACAGCGGTGAAGTTCCCACCTTGCCCATAACGATTTTCAGGGCTGAAGCGAGTTCTTGTTTTGACACCGTTGCGGTTCCTACCTTGCCCACAACGATTCCGGCGGCGGTATTGGCCACAGCCACACTGTTTTTTATGGAGACCCCGGACGCGACGGCCAGACCGAGGACAGCGAGAACCGTATCGCCGGCGCCTGAAACATCAAAAACCTGCCGTGCATCTGCCCTGACCCGGTAGGGGGGCCCATTTTTTTCAAACAGAACCATACCCTCTTTTCCGCAGGTGATGAGAAGCCTGTCCAGGTGGATGTTGTGAAGAATTTTGTTTGCCGCTATTTCAAGGGAGGATTCATTGACAATATCAACTCCCGAAGCCAGGGCCGCTTCTTTTTTGTTGGGTGTGAGCAGGGATGCCCCTGAATATTTCGAAAAATCAAGCCCTTTGGGATCCACAAAGACCATTTTTTTGTGCTTTTGTGCGCATGAAATCACTCTTGAAAGCAGGTCTTTGGTAACCAGACCCTTTCCGTAGTCGGAAATCAATACCACATCAACCTGGGGCATGGTGTCTTCTATGAATCCTGTAATCCTGTTTATACTTGAATCTGATATTGTTTGGTCTGTTTCCCTGTCGATTCTGAGCACCTGCTGATTGGCGGCGATAATTCGGGTTTTCTGGGTGGTGGTCCGTCCAGGTTCTTGAATAATACCTGCCGTGTCAACGCTGAGTTCGTTGAATTTATTGAGAAGCAACTGTCCGTTTCGGCCCGTACCAATCACGCCCGTTACGGAAACTTTTGCACCCAGAGCCACGATATTGTTTACGACATTACCGGCACCACCCAGAGCAAAGTCCTCGTTGTTGATGGAGACCACCTGGACCGGGGCCTCCGGGGATATTCGATCCACGTCTCCCCAGAGATATTCGTCGAGCATCAAATCCCCTACAACCAGCAGATGGCATCCGTCGAATTTTGAAATATCAATCGGCATGGTTTTAAATAAGCATCTCAAGAATTTTACAACTTCATGAAGAGATTAAACATCGGGTTAATTGGAAACGCGATGCTTTTCAATCACCTCCGTCAAAAATTTTGGCGGTCGCACCACCCGGCCGTTAGCGTCCACACACGCATGTTTTGTAAATCCTTTTGCAAGAAGCTTGGTACCGTCTTCGCTAAAAATTTGGTAATCGAACTTCATGCCTCCCTTGAAACGAGTGTCAAGTGAAACCTCAATCAGCAGAATATCGTCGTATTGGGACGGAGAGTTGAATTTGCAGTGAACTTCGGATAAGGGGAGAAAAAATCCCCTGGATTCGATGGACTTATAGGGAACTCCCAAATACCTGAACATTTCGGAACGAGCGCTTTCAAACCAGCGAAAATAGTTGGCATGATAAACAAATCCCATTTTGTCCGTATCACCGTATATGACCCGGCATGTGGTTGTGTGGGTAATCATAAAATTTTCTGTTTATTTTAAATTGTTTGACAATATTGGTTGAATAATATGCCTGAGATCATCATAGCTGTATGATACCGGAAAGTCGGGGAATTCATTTTTTACATTTTCAGGCGGATCAAAAAGAATACCGTCATCGGCTTCTTTCAGCATGGTTATGTCATTGTAAGAATCCCCCACAGCGATGGTGTCGTATTTCAGCCTTCTTAACGAAATCACCGCTTCCCGCTTGCTGTCTTTTTGTCTTAATTTATACCCGGCAATGGAACCGTCGGAATTTATGGATAACGTGTGACAGAACAGTGTGGGCCACCCGAGCTTTTGCATCAAAGGACCTGCAAACTGGTCAAATGTATCCGAAACAATGATGACCGGTATGCGTGACCTGAGCCAGTCAAGAAATTCCAATGCCCCGTCAAGGGGGTCCATGGTGGCGATCACCGCTTGGATATCATGAATCTTGAGCCGGTTTTCATCCAGGATTGCGAGACGTCGTTTCATTAAGACATCATAATCCGATATATCCCGAGTTGTGAGCCTGAGTTCTTTAATA
The DNA here is from genome assembly GCA_964410925.1 of uncultured Desulfobacteraceae bacterium. Classification (GTDB taxonomy): domain Bacteria; phylum Desulfobacterota; class Desulfobacteria; order Desulfobacterales; family UBA11574; genus S5133MH16. The sequence goes on along the minus strand of CAYPIW010000014.1, from coordinate 18,589 downwards.
CCTGTTTTCTCAGCCACATTTATCCATATTTCCGGTACAAATATTCCTTCCAGGTCGGAGCAGACAATATGCATGGCACCTCACATTTAATCCTCAATCTTCTTGGTTTTCATTTTCTATTCTTATAAGAACAGGTTTGGCATTTACAACGTCGAGATTCATAATTTCGGACAATGCCTTTTGCACATCAGCTTCTTTGGCAAGATGGGTAAGCATGACGATGGGTACCGAGCCTTTGGTTTTTCGTCCTTTCTGGTGCACCGATTTTATACTGATGTCAAAATTACCTAAAATACCCGATACTTTTGACAGCACGCCGGGTCGGTCTGTGGCGGCAAACCTGAAATAATAATTCGTTCTGATTTCGTCAACCCGCGTAACGGGAATTTTTCGGATAGTGTTCATCTGGTATGAAAGTACCGGAATCCGGCCTCTTGATCCGGTTAACAGGTTACGGGCCAGATCGACCGTGTCGCTGACCACGGCACTGGCGGTGGGCATCATGCCCGCACCGTATCCGTAGAGCATCATATCACCGATGGCATCACCGGAGATTGTGACGGCATTGAGGGTGCCGCCGACACTGGAAAGGGGGTTGTCAAAAGGAATCATGGTGGGATGCACTCTTGCCTCTATGGCATTGCCCATGTTTTTGCTGATGGCCAGAAGCTTGATCCTGTACCCGAACTGCCCGGCGAAATCGATATCCATGGGGTCTATGTTGGAGATGCCTTCGATATATATATCCTTAAAATTAATCTTCATACCGTAGGCAAGGGAGGTGAGGATCGCAAGTTTGTGCGCGGTGTCGATTCCGTCGATATCCAGGCTCGGGTCCGCCTCGGCATACCCGTTTTTTTGTGCTTCGGCCAGCACGGTTTCAAAACTGCTGCCATCATCCGTGCTTTTGGACAGGATGTAGTTACACGTACCGTTAAGGATGCCGGCCATGGATTTTATATGATTCCCCACCAGAGATTCCCGCAGAGATTTGATGATGGGCAAGCAGCCGCCCACGCTGGCTTCAAACGCCAGATCAACTCCCTTTTGGGTTGCGGCCTTGAATATGGCATTGCCATGCACGGCGAGCAGCGCCTTGTTTGCGGTAACAATCTGTTTGCTCTTATCGATGGCTTTTAAAATAAGTTCTCTGGCAATCCCTTCTCCCCCGATTAATTCGATAATGATATCAATATCAGGGTCATCCACCACTTTATGCGCATCGCCAATAAAGACTCCGGTGTCGAATCGTATGCCACGGTCGGTTTTTAGGTCGATATCGGCAACATATTTAAGGTTCAAATCGGCGCCAACCCGTGAACGGATAAGGTCCGCGTTTTTAATAAGAATTTTTGCAACCCCGGTGCCGATAGTACCGCAGCCGAGCAACCCAATATTTATTTTTTTCATGCAATTCGCTCCTGAACAGGAATTACATTATCTTTCGTATTCCTCTTACGGCCTGGTTTATGCGCATATTGTTTTCTATCAGAGCAAAACGCACATATTCATCGCCGTATTCTCCAAATCCAAGACCCGGTGAAACCGCCACCTGGGCCTCATTAATCAGCATCTTGGAAAATTCCACGGAACCCATTTTTATGTATTGGTCAGGAATTTTGCTCCATACAAACATGGTCGCTTTGGGGCTTTCTACTTCCCAGCCGACTCGGTTAAGGCCTGATATCAGGGCATCCCTTCGTGTTTTATAGATGTCGCATATCTCCGTGACACATTCCTGGGGGCCGTTTAAGGCGATGATGGATGCAATCTGAATGGGCTGGAAAATACCATAATCCAGGTAACTTTTTATCCGGCGAAGAGCGCCCACAATTTCGCTGTTGCCCACACAGAACCCCACCCGCCAACCGGGCATACTGTAACTTTTGGAAAGCGAAAAGAATTCCACACCGATGTCTTTGGCCCCTTTAACCTGGAGAAAGCTGGGCGGTTTATATCCATCGAATGCCAGATCTGCATAAGCGAAGTCGTGAACGATCATGATATCGTGTTCTTTTGCATAATCCACGATTTTTTCAAAAAATTTCAGATCAACGACTTCCGTGGTCGGATTATGTGGATAACTAATAATTAAAACCTTGGGCCTCGGCCAGGTTTGCCGGGTGGCGTGCATCAGGTTATCGAAAAAATCGTTACCCGGACCCACTGGGATTCCCCTGACATCCCCTCCGGAAATAATTGCCGAGTAAGGATGGATAGGATATGTGGGGTTGGGGGTGAAAACCACGTCTCCGGGCCGGATGGTGACAAGGATAAGATGCGAAATTCCTTCCTTGGCGCCGATGGTGACGATGGCCTCGGTATCGGGATCGATATCCACATCATATCTTCGTTTATACCAACCGGAAATGGCCATTCTCAGTTTGGTGATCCCCATGGACGCCGAATATCGGTGATTTTGCGATTTCTGGGCGGCTTCTGTCAGCTTATCGACAATGTGCTGCGGCGTCCCTATGTCAGGATTTCCCATCCCCAGATCGATAATATCCTCTCCGGCATGCCGGGCATCCATTTTGATTTTGTTAACTGTTGCAAATACATACGGTGGAAGACGATCGAGTCTGGCGAAATTTCTCATAAAAATAACCTCTTAGGCGCTTGGTTGCAGATTTTGTACTTTTTGTGGCAAAACTTTTTCTTTTTGCCGCAAAGCCACTAAGAAAGAATAACAAAATAAAATCTTTGGTGTCTTCGTGTCTGGCGGTAAATATTTTTTGGTTCTCTCCGAGCTGCAGGCTCTATGAGCCGGAGGCCGGCCTGTCCGGTTCAGAATATAATACCTCAAATTATTTTCTATTTACAATACATAGTTTTTTATGTCAAAAATTTTGTTTTGACTTTTCAACCGAATAGGATTATTTTTTCTTATCGGGAATTAAAAAAAAATGATGAACTCGTAAAAAGTCCGATAATAATTTTAAGCACTTTTTCGATTGATCCGGATAAAGGAGTTACATGACAAAATCAATGACTTACGCTGATGCAGGGGTGGATATTGATAAAGCTGGCAAACTTGTGGACAGGATTAAAAAAATAGCGCAGCAGACTCCCAGATCCGGAGTTATTGGTGAGATCGGCGGGTTCGGCGGACTGTTTTCCCTCAACATCACCAACATGGAAAGTCCGGTTCTTGTGAGTTCGACCGACGGTGTGGGGACCAAGCTCAAAATCGCCTTTATGATGTCAAAACACGATACCATCGGCATAGATCTGGTTGCCATGTGTGTGAATGATATTGTCGTGCAGGGGGCGCGACCGCTTTTCTTTTTAGATTATCTTTCAATGGGGAAACTGGAAGAAAAAACAGTTGTTGATGTGATTGCCGGGATCGGAGAGGGCTGCGTACAGTCCGGGTGTGCGCTCATCGGTGGTGAAACTGCCGAAATGCCGGGGTTTTATAAGGATAATGAATATGATCTGGCCGGATTTGGCGTGGGTGTTGTTGAAAACAGCAAAATTATCGACGGGTCGGGAATCCACGTTGGCGATCAGCTTATCGGAATTTCATCGAGCGGGCTTCACAGCAACGGGTATTCGCTGGTACGCAAAATCTGTTTTGACGTTTTAAAACTGAAAATCGACACCCATATACCCGATCTTGGCAAGACCATTGGCGAAGAACTTCTTATCCCCACAAAAATATATTCACAAACTGTTCTCAGCATTATAAAGAATCTGCCGGTTTTCGGACTTGCCCATATCACCGGCGGTGGCATCACAGATAACATTATTCGGGTTATTCCTGAACAGTGTAGCATTGTCATACGAAAGAACAGTTGGGAAGTGCCGCCTGTGTTCAAGTATCTCAGGGCGGCCGGCAATATATCAGAGCGTGAAATGAGGCGTACGTTTAATAACGGTATTGGTTTTATTGCGGTTGTTCATGAAAAAGATGCCCAGGAAATTATTGATTGGCTTGTTGCCATGAAGGAAAACGTTTTTGTCATCGGTGAGGTGGTCGAACGTAAAGAAGGTGATGAGAGGGTTCAGTGGGTTTAAGCGGCATGAAAAGTGCAAAATACGAGAAAAAAAAACGCCTGCAAAGCATTAAAAGACCTTTTGTAAAGCTGATGAATTGGATAAAAAACGGTCAAAAAGGAACAGCGGTCTGTAAAAGCTGAGCGGTGAATAAAACCGCTCCCGGGAGAGGAGCCGAAAAAGTTAGACGGCAATGATAGTACTCGGCATTGAAACATCATGCGATGAAACCGCTGCAGCGGTGGTTGTGGACGGCATCCAAATTTTATCTTCGATTGTATCCTCCCAGGTCGACATTCATCATCCCTATGGCGGAGTCGTGCCTGAACTTGCTTCAAGAAAACATATGGAAGCGATTGTCCCGGTGGTTGCTGAGGCGCTGGAAGTTTCCGGCATGGATTCAAAGCAGCTTGACGCAATAGCGGTTACCCAGGGTCCCGGTCTGGTGGGCGCATTGCTGGTGGGGTTTTGTTTTGCCAAATCCTTTGCTTTTGCACTGGATATCCCATGGGTGGGAGTCAATCATCTTGAGGGTCACATAAATTCCTTGTTCCTGGAAGAAAACCCGCCCCCTTTTCCGTTTGTGGCGCTTTTAGCATCGGGCGGGCATACCAGCATATACTATGTTACGTCGCACACGGGATTCGAAGTGGTGGGACAAACCCGGGATGATGCTGCAGGAGAAGCATTTGACAAAGTCGCTAAAATGCTCGGTTTAGGCTATCCGGGCGGCGGCGTTATCGACCGCCTTGCAACTCAGGGGGATCCCGGGAATATCGTTTTTCCAAGACCGTTTCTGGACAAATCGACCTTTGATTTTAGTTTCAGCGGCCTGAAAACGGCGGTGAGACGGTATCTTCAGAAAAACATGGATGCGTATCAGCAGCAGATCCCCGACATTGTTGCCGGATTTCAGGAATCGGTAGTAGATGTTTTGTCATTTAAACTGATAAATGCCGCACTGATGAAGGGATGCGAACATATCGCTATTGTCGGCGGCGTGGCCGCAAACAACCGGTTGAGGGAAAGAATCAGAGAGGACGCCGACCTCAAGGGACTGACGGTTTACATTCCCTCTATCGATCTTTGCAGCGATAATGCTGCGATGATTGCTGCCACCGGCTATCATTATTTAATCGCCGGAACCGTATCGGGTCTCTGTGATGACGTATATTCCACGGCAAGGGTTAGATGACAGGGTAAGCAGTTGTATATAAAAGAGATCTTTTCAAAATACTTTTTGTATTCCATCGGTTAAAATTTTCCCCTTTAGATAATATGTATCCTCGGTATTTGCAGTAATATTTTTTTCTCTCCCGCCAAAGAGAATGGGACAAATTTTATCAGGATTTTTTTACTTATAGCTATTCAGCTAACCAAATTTTTACTTTATTCTAATAAAACTCTAACCTTCCTTCTTCATAAAAAAATATCATATAAAAACCCCGTTAAAATTCAAAATGCTTGGGTTAAGGTTAACTTTTATAGTAACTATGTACCATCCTTTTCTTATTATTGGATTCATTCTCATTGTTATCGGGTTGGTTTTTATAAGGATCAGATACTTACCTGTTCTTCATCCCGATACGGAGTTGTTAATTAATCTCTTATCTAACCTCAATTCAGAAAAAAAGGCGCAAGAATTGAAAGAAAAAACAAGAATCCTTTTCATTTGTATTCATAATAGCGGAAGAAGCCAGATGGCGGAAACCTTCCTGAAGGCCGTGGGTGGTGAACGGTTTGAAGTGGAAAGCGCAGGATTAGAACCCAGACCGATAAATCCGTATGTGATTGAAGTGATGAAAGAAGTCGGATATGACCTATCCGACAATACATCGGACAGTGTGATACAATTTTTCAAGGAAGGTCGATTATACGACTATGTCATTACCGTGTGCGATGAATCTGTTGAAAATAACTGCCCGATTTTCCCCGGCATTGTTAGAAGATTTCATTGGCCCTTTCCCGATCCTCAAAAGGCAACAGGAACAAAGGATGAAAAACTGAAAAAGATCCGTGTTATCAGAGATGACATCAAACGGCACATAGAGTCCTGGGTTAAAGACGTATAAATAGTATTACAAGATATTGAGGTTAAATAGTTTTTTATATATCCGAATTTTGACGTTCGGAATAATGTGGCTCCTTTTCATGATGGGGTTCACGGCCCTTTGGACGCTTTCGTTTTGGCCCAAGGTCTGGACTCTGATTTTCGGAATAACGTTGCTTTTTTTCATGACTGGATTTATCACCCTCTGGATGCTTTCACGAAAGATAGACAAGACAATCCTTAATCGGATAGAGATTCGATAACAAAGGACTGCCAACAGCCAAGTCGAGGCGACGCGGTAAACCGTGCGTCTTACTTGAAACATTCCCGATAACTCCATATTGGGCACAAATTAAGTTTCCAATTACAAACCGGTTTTAATCACCAGATCCGTAATCGGCCCTCTTGATTTGTCGCCTTTAAGGACGAGGTGGCCGTATATTTTACTGCCTTTAAATTTGTTGACGATCCATTTAAATCCATTATTTTCTTTGCTGAGATAAGGATTGTCCACCTGATTCGTGTCTCCCAGACAGATACACTTTACCCCCTCTCCCATCCGGGAAAGAAGTGCGCGACATTCGGTTCTGGACATATTCTGTATTTCATCGATGATTACCACAGATCGTTCTATGTTCATGCCCCGGATATAAGCGAGGGGCAATAATTCAAAACGCTTCAGATCGTATCGGGGAGGATTTTCATCCGGGTTGCTAAAGATCCGGCCTGCATGACGCAAGCTGTGAAGCTTTAAAATCAGATCCGTAATGTAGCGGGTGTAGGGCGCCATCTTTTCTTCGATAGTACCCGGCAGGTATCCCAGTTTCTGACCGATTTCGATCATGGGTTTTACCATATAGATTTTGTTGTAGGCTTTTTTCTCCAATGTTAAATAAAGGGCCGAAGCCAGTGCCAGAAAGCTTTTCCCGTACCCGGCCTCACTCTGGATGGAAACGATGTCAATATCCGGGTGGATCATCAGTTCCATGGCCAGGTTCTGACAGGTATTCCGGGGTTTAACATTCCAAATGCTGTGCTGATAATCGATGATCCTTTCACCTTGGGGAGAAAAAAAAATCAGCTTTCCCTGTTCATTATACATAAAGGCATTCGCTACGGCTTCATCGCGACCTGTTACAAAACCCTTATAATACTCTTCTTCAAACCTGAAGGGGACCGAGTCTTCATAGGTTTTGCTTTTTATCCCGTATAATCCCGCCTGGATTTGCATAATTTTGTCGTTGGTGATCAATATGGGCTGGTCCAGGCCACTTTCCATGATCTCTTTCAAAATATGTGAATCCACAAGATTTGAAAAAGGCTTGGCGATGGTTTTGGCTTTTAATATTTTAAACTCATCCGGATAACTCAACAGGTTTTGGATAACCTCGCTGACCGTATGCTCCAGTCGCTCATCTTTTTTTAGTTTATTTAGCTCCAAAAGCACGTGAAACGGCAGATAGATGCTGTTTTCGTTACCGTTTCGTAACTTCAAAAGTACGTTCGGATCTTCAAGTAAAACATTGGTATCAACAATGTAGTGCTTTGCATGATTCATTTTAACCTCTTCTATGTAGGAGAAGGATAAGGGTTGTGTGAAGCATTGTCCAAAAGAACCACAAGAATGTTAGAAACACTTTAAGTTTTGACTAAATTGAGGCGGTATGTATTTTGGGGTCATCATACCCTTCCTGATACATCTTCCATGTTTTAATGAAGGCACCGTCAAAGGATCTCGATTCCATATAATCTCTTGCCGATTTTCCCATTTTCCGAATCAGGTCAGGTTTTGCAATCATGTGCCGAATGGCTTCAACGAGATCTTCGGGATCATCAGCCTTTACAACCCATCCGGTCCGGTTTTCGAGTATATTCTCATGGGGTCCCCCCTTATCTGTTACAATTACCGGAATTCCTGAAGCCTGTGCTTCCAGAACCACATTTCCGAAGGTGTCGGTGGTGCTGGGAAAAACAAAAATATCGCTGGAAGCGTATACAAATGAGAGTGTCTCGCCTTCCAGATATCCGGTAAATGTGCATGGCAGTCCATGCAACTGTTCTTTCATTTCATCGAGATACGGTCCGTCGCCCACAACTATAAGATGTACATTTTTAACCGTTTCAATGAGTGTATTGAAAACATCAGCAAGAAGATGAAGATTTTTTTCTTTTGAAACCCGTCCCACGTACAGCAGCTTGAAGGGTTCTTTGATGTGATACTGTTCCGTTAAATATCCGTTCCGTTTTGAAGGGTGAAATCGATCGATATCAATACCTCTCGGAAATACCCTGATCTTATTCGGATGGATGCCTTTTTCGATCAGTTCCTCTCCGGTATTTCGAGAGGGAACATATATATAATCCATCTGATCGTAATACCATATCATAAATTTCCACATGATATCTTCTATGGTGCTATCTCCTGTCAGGATTTGCGCATACTGGGGCAGTGCCGTGTGATAGGTTCCACAGATGGGAAGTTTAAGGATTCTTGCAATGGCAATTGCGGTCATTCCGATGGGACCGGGAGTAGCTGAGTGGATGTGGGTAAAATTCTGTTCATAGGAATAATCCAGCATTTCAAGTAATGGCGGATAAAAAATTTTCAATTCAGGATATTCGGGAAGTTTATAAACACCAATGGGCTTAAAATGTTGGATCCCTTTACGTTTGGATCTATTTTCAGAATCACAGGTCAGAATCGTAAGATTCTTGTTGGTTCGTATGGCCACCTGAATCTGTTGTTGAAGGCTGAGTGCTACGCCATTTACATCATAGAACGTATCGGTGAAATGTGCGACCTTAAAGTCATTTTCGTTCATATTTAATCCGGCATCTTTAGAATACTTGGCAAGAATCCTTTTACCGAATCGACGATCGTTCTTAAAAAGCGAATAACAGATGAAATACGGGGCCAAAAGGGCATAAAGCCCTCCGGCCGATCCAATGGTGTGAAAAACATTAAACACATTTGCGCCGGATACATTGTCCATGAGATGATCGCCAAAGTGAAGCAAAGCGCTGTTAGACAGCAGATTAACAAAATCAAACCATTCTTTTTCAGGAATATTTGAATTTGTTTTCTCTCCTTCTGCAATTCTCATCAGTTGGGGGTTGTCGTGAATGAGTTTGTGTGTTTCTTTTCTAAGTAACCCCAAAAGGGTCTCCGGGAAAATCAATTTTACCCTGAGCTGTTTTTTATATTGCCACAGGCAATATAATTTGGTCATAAACCCCTTTTCTTCCGCGCTATCGGTCCGCAACGATTGGTCAAGAAACCGCAGTAAAATGTCTTTGCCGACATATTTTTCCATATCGAATTTTTTGTGATAGAACTGGTATGCAATCCCGTAGAGATTATGGGCCATGGTTTTCGGGGTTGATGCCAAAGACACTACCGTGGAGTGGCCGCTTTCAATACTTTTTAATGCGGATGTCAAATCATGCGCCCCGTCTATTTGGGTATAGGTGCGGGCAATATTCAACGAACCGTGATCATCTGATCCTCCGATGACATTTTTTTTCCACGGTTCCGGATACCCCGGGGATATGCTATGTTTTTCGGTTAACCGATAGATGTCTTCGGGTTGGAGTTTTGAGAGAACCTGTTTCAGGCATTCGTTAACATGGCCGTCGCGGGTACCATTCAGCTCGAAATTTTTAAAGAGAAGTAAAAATTTTTCGAAATGTGTGACCGTTAATAAATTGTTGATGCTGTATAGAGGATGTGCCAAAATATGAAAGATGTTCTCGCAGTTTAAGTATTCAATGAGTTCAAACACGTTGTATCTTATTTTTTGGATATCCTGATGCTGGTTTTCCGTAATATTGACTGCGAGCACGTGGACTTTGCATCCATCATCAGGAAAATAGGAGGTCACTTCTTCACTGACAAAGGTGTCCGGAAGATGGGCGATTTCCAAAGCCCCATCGATCATGTTGTGATCGGAGATGGTGACCAGAGACATCCCTTTTTTCTTTGCAATGGTGTAAATCTGAAGAGGTTCCGAAAAACTTTCCGGACTTCCCAGTTTCTGAAGAACCCATTGAGACGGTCTTTTTGAAAATTTGGAATGAACATGAAAATCGATTCGCATGTCGTGTTGCTCCTTTTTTTATGGTATTTTAATTTTACTTGGTCGAGCAAAATATCTTTTAAGATAGTAATATTAAATTCAGAGAGAATTAGGAATGCGCTAAAAATTGGTTAGAAAATAGATTCTATCACAATATATTGTGTTTTAGAGTATCGTCGGGTCATTTTAAAAGGTGTTCTGACGTCAAAAGGACACAAAGGAGGGAGCATTACCGATTTCTTAAAATGGTTTTTACCCATTACCTTATCCTAAGGTTTCAGGTTTCAGGTTTCAGGTGTCAGGGTTAAGGGGGAAACGAGGTAACCAATAGAAATTTTATGGACGTGGAGGCTCTTGAGGTCTATAAAAAGTTGTATCGATTACACATCGATGTCTGTGACTTGAAGCACAAGTGGCCCAAATAAGAGAAATACGAGTCAGGAAGCCAATCCAGGCGCTCCTCAAACAGCGCTCCTGACCAAATCGCCGTAAAAAATGAATCGTTCCCTTAGGACTGGCCCATTACTACTGAACACGTTCACTGACACCTGAAACCTGACACCTGAAACCTGACACCTGAAACCTACATTTCCCCTGACACCTGAAGCCAAAAAGTCTTGGATAACTATTAACAAACTGGTAATGCACCCCACAAAGAATGTCAGCGTTTAAATCGACCCGAGTGTAGCACATACATGACTTCCACCGAGTAAAGCAGGGCGGCGGAGGAATAAAATATCCACAGCAATATGACAATGACCGGACTCAATGAGCCGTAAAGCAAAAAAAATCGCTGTATGGCATTAAAAAAATAAAAAAACTTAAGGTTGAAAAGGGAATTAGAGAAAAAAGAAAAATAAATGAAATAGAGCAGGAAAGGGTGAAGCAATCGTCTTTAAGAAATGTTTTCAGGGCAGCAGTACACGCATTATAAGCCAAAGATAGGGGGTTCAAAATCAAGAATTTTGATTTCATGACCTTTATATTTGTATGCTTAATTCTCGAAGTCTTTACCTCAGCTGAAGATTTATCTAATGTCTCTTGCATAGATACAAATTAATTATTTTTCAATTCCTTATAATCCGGTGCACAGCGCCCATTAAATAAATCACAGGCACGATAGTATTTTAGATCATTCCACCACAAACGGAAATATTGAGGATCCTTTTTCACCTTTTTGATAAGACCCAACGGATTGGATACACCTTGCAAAATCGGCCCGAAAAGCTCGGAGGGGTCTCGAAAACATTCCCAGTCGCACAGGAAGCAATCTGTGTTGCTGTGAACCTTATACCAGTCGATTTCCCAATATTTACCAAAATTCTCATTGCCCCGATAGCCGCATGGGTAAGTATTTCCATCGCGTGAATCGATAAAGAAAAAATCAATACCCCCGCGGCAGGGATAGGCGGCTGCCGGTCCGTGTGCCAATTGCATGGTCAGGGCATAGAGCGAACTTAAGGGGGTGAATATCCGGATTTCAGAACGAAATTTGATAATGGTTTGCAAGAGCGCTCTAAAAAGCAGCATCTTTTCAGTTGTATTGAATCTTACAATATCGCCTGGTGATGTTGCAGCGTATACGGGGTTCAGCACCGATCTCCCTGTTTCAGGAATAACGCTCATGGGGTAACACATATTGACCATGGTAAATCCCAAATCGATGACGAAGCGATAGAACATTCTAAATGCAGCCATGTAGTTGTAGTAAACTTCTTGAATCAAATCTGCGTTACTCTCAAATCTTGAGGGGTCTATGGCGACCATGTTTGGAGCCATGTTGCGGTTTATTCCCAAGTTCACAGAAGGATAAATGCCGAATTCGTGAAAAATGGGAAGACTTTTTTCGATACCGCTGATGACCCCCGGAAACCCCCGCATTCTCTCGTGAATTTCCGGAATCGCCGAATCAATGCTGATCCAAAAATTTCGAACCGGTGTTCCGGCCAGTTTTTCTGCAATGGTTTTTATTTTCGACTCGAAGTTCGAACCCTTGGTTTTCCGAAAAAAGAACCCATTGGTACCGGTGCGAATGAATTCGATTCCCAGTTGACCGGCGTATTTCATCAAGTGGCACAATTCATCAAAATAAAGAAACGGTTCGCCTCCTGTAAATGATACGGCTTTAACACCGTTTTGAGCGGCAGCATCCAGAATGCGCTTTACGTCGTCAAGAGATAATTTCGTGCGTTGAAATTTTTCCGTGGAGCGCATTCCGCATTGGGGACAACGGGCATTGCATTTATCCGTTACCTGTATTACCAGCTGACCGGGTATTTTTTTGTGCGTTAAAAAGAGAAGATGTTTGAGTAGCTGCATGGAGTCTATTAATTTAACAGATGAATTTTGCATGAAAATTAATGAATCAGTTAAAAGTTATTTAAAAACATAATGTTAGCATTGAATTAAACTTGAGTTAAAAATTTATTCGCCTTCGCCGAATACCCTCCAGCTTTTTTCAGGGATGAACGACGAGGTGAACAGCGCCGAAGCTTCAATTAATATAAAAGTCTCACATTGCCCTAATAATCACTTAATATTTGTGGATTATAATTACAGCATTATGTTGGATTTCTTTGATTTGGACAATCGTGAAACCTAATCTAAAAATTGTCAGACATCATAAATCCTCGAATGACCGTGAAGAAAGACTCGGAAGGATTCGAGGTCTTTTAAGAATCGATCAAAACTCTCCGGAAGGGTTAACTGCATCTATTCCCTTTTCCCTTCATGATACAACTATTGGTGCTGAAAATGAATTTCAGACGGTCGTCAAAGGAAACAATAACCAGGTTGATCTGCCCCTCTATATCAAAGCATCCAATTATTATAAAAACATTCAAAAACAATCCGCAGCCGGTGACACTTCCCGAAAGCTGATGGACTCTTTGGACGCTTATCTTAAGGACAATTCTGAAAACATTTGGGAAAACAGCTGGGTAAGGTTTCCGAGATCTGCTTTGAGCCCTTATGCACAGCGTATCTTCACTCAAGATACGCTGGCAGATAAAAGAAACACAACCGGTCCCAAACGAAAGGATCTGGGTCGATTCAATGTCCCTGGAACGAATAGAGAGTTTATGAGAGTGCCGGTCAGTTATCTTATTAAACTGGCCCTTTCGGATGTTATCTGTCCGTCTCATTCGCATCCCATGATCAAAGACATCGGGGATGGATTGATGGAACATTTTCTCAGTGACAATACTTCGCCCGAGACCTATTCTTTTTATCCGGTTCCCTTGAATACGGACGAATCTAACGGAAACGGGATTGCAAAAGAAACATTGAAACGATTTTTACTCACCCAGTTTCTTGTCCTTTATGCAAACAAAAAATTCAAACTCAGCGACCTTGGCCAAAAAGCAATGGTCTATTTTGCACCCAATCCACCGGTTCGGCAGAAAATATTAAATGACTTGATTTCGGATTCTTTTTACAGAAACCTTTTTATGAGCCCCTGTCTCTCCGGATGGGATAAGGGTGAAGAAAAGTATCGCTACATGGTGCTGTGTCACCAGGTGCTGTCCCGAAGCCAGTTGAATACCGTTTCCAAACTGAAAGAAGCAGGCATTATCACAAAAAATCTGGTTGTATTGCCGAACACTTCAAATATCTGTCTGGCAAACAATGGAACCCATATCAGCCTGGGCAGTCGAAAATTGACACGCCTGCTAAAGGATAAAACGTCCGGCTTTATGAAGAGGGATGAGAAATATTTCGGAGATTTGGTGATCAAGATTACCGAACATTTTCTTCCGCTTTTTGTGGGCACCTACAGCGGTGCACCGTACCGGCTTGATTTTTGGGATTTTCATCCGGAAAAGGCCCTGGGGTTTTTGCCCCATGAACTCGATTTTACACATCTTCGTATGATTTGGCGAAGATGGAAAAAAAAGGCGAATCTTAAAATTTTCGGTCATCCCGTAACCCCCTTTGGTCCGGAAGGTTTGGATAAATTTCTCAGTAAACTTTTCAGGGTTAGAGGGGATTTTGTCAAGGATTTTCGATTGATCGATTACCTTGTCTGTCTCATGAGCACGGATCAAAGCCCGGCAATGAACGGCCGGATTGGCAACGAAATACTGCTTAAAAAAGATCTGTCAGATCTGGGGGTGTTTGACTCATCCATGGCCCTCTATCTTCTGTACCGGCTGCGATGTTTTGAAAATATGGGATTTTCAGGATTTGAAGGGCGATATTACAGCCAGTTTGAAAGCATAAAAAACGATATGTCCCATGCAGCGAATCTTCAATGTCTGATTACCGCCCTGGCATTCAAATATATCCTTCAGGAAAAGATGACCCATCAGATGATTCCGGATGATCCTTGCGTTGAAAGCGAGCGACGGCAAATATTTTTCGGATCCGCCATCGGAATTCCGACATTTTTTGTTCTGAAAAATACCGGCAACCAATTTTTGGCAAACATTTTGAAAAAGACAAAAGGTAACCGATTTAGCCGCAGATATCCGGGATATCTACGAGTTCTAAATGCCGAGTATTGTAAGGCACTGGTTGAGATTTTGAAAACAGATGCCAAAGATTTGATTGAAATGATGAGCATGGATAAAACCATAGATGATCTTCAAAACAGAATAAATTTTCCGGAAATGCATTCGGTGTCTTCAAAATTGACACAGAAAATATTAAAAGCTGCCAATGCGTCGACGCCCATAAAACTTTCAGGCTTGGAATTCAACTCCGCCGCGGAAAAATATTATCGAGACATTTTAAAGGTTCAGCACATGGATGAAGCCTTTGAGTTTCTGGAGTCGGATGTTAAGAAAATTGATTCCTGGAAAATTTGGAGGCAAGGGTACTACAACCCGGCGCTTTTGGCGATTTTAGACGGCAACAGCGCTTTAGACTTTTTGTTAAGGGCAAAAAAAGAAGTCATGAACGAAAGCATTTCCGTTGATCGGTTGAGAAAGCTGATATCCATCACGCTTTTGACAATCCATCAGGATATTAATGAGGCAAAGACGGCATCGGAAGCATTACCGATTTGTTAAAATGGTTTTCACCCATGAACTTATTCATTTTTTGAGCGAAAGCATTGCAATCAGGTGTCAGGTGTCAGGTGTCAGGAGTAAGAAACGAATTGGCTGATACCTGACACCTGAAACCTGAAACCAAAAAGTATTGGATAGCAATTAATAAACTGGTAATGCTCCCGATGGCATCATTATGACGGATTTACTCTGAGGTTTCACCCATGATCCATAAACATCAGTACATTGAACGAGAGAGCGGGCGAATTATAACGGAAAAATTATGCGCAGACCGCATAATCAACTTTTTGTATAATCAAGCGAGAGAGAATGCCGGTACGTTTTTCAGAGCATTAACTTCCTCAAGAAGCAGTAGCGTGCTGGGATTTTTGAATTACGACCTGCCCGTTTTTAAAATGTCCAGCTCAAAGCATATGCTAAAAGCTTTAAATATTGACCTTGACGAGTGTATGGACAGCCTTGAACTGTTGAACTCTCCTCGAAAGATATTTGAAAGAAAGATTAAGTATTGGGAGAACCGGCCCATGCCTGATGATCCGGCGGCGGTGGTTTCACCCGCAGATTCAAAAATGCTAATTGGGTCATTTGAAAACGAATCCCAGCTTTTTCTCAAAGAAAAATTTTTTCATTTTGAAGAACTTCTCGGTCCGGAAAAAACTCAGTGGCTCCAAAGGTTTTCAAAAGGCACTTACGCGATTTTTCGGCTGACACCGGAAAAATATCATTATAATCACGCACCTGTTTCAGGAGAAGTGGTCGACATTTATGAGTTTGACGGCAGATACCATTCCTGTAATCCGGGAGCACTTATTGCAGAGGCCACACCGTATTCTAAAAACAAAAGAGTAGTCACCATCATCGACACCCAGGTTCCAAAGGGCTCCGGTGTGGGCCTTGTGGCAATGATTGAAATTGTGGCACTGATGATCGGAGATATTCTTCAATGCTACAGTGACACCCGTTACCAAAGTCCCCGGAAGGTTACGCGGGGATTATTTTTGCAAAAAGGCCAACCCAAGAGCCTGTATCGGCCCGGTAGTTCTTTGGATGTTCTTATTTTCCAGAAGGATGCCGTGACATTTTGTGATGACATTGTTTCAAATATGCATCATTCCAACGTAAAAACTCGATTTTCGAAAGCATTTGGAAGACCGGTGGTTGAAACCGATGTGAAGGTGCGGTCGCACATCGCTACAGGTCTTTCTTGGGGTGGTGAAAATTGCCGGGTATAGAGAGATGGAATTTTAATTCCATTTTTGTTCCATATCTTCCATATCATAAGGTTTCAGGTGTCAGGTGTCAGGAATGATGAACACCTGGTGTACGGGAAGGAATAAATATGGGATGATTTTTAAAGCCATATTATGGGCAATCTTAATCACCCTAAATCTTTCCTAACAAAAGGAGCCATCATATGGTCAATACACTATTTATCGCAGCAATTGCGCTGGTCATCTCGATTTTATTTCAGCAAAGCTTTAAATCGCTACCCAAGGAAAAATGGCAAATCATCGGTGCCGTACCCAAAAAGAAAATTGACGACAATAAATGGCTGGGCGTGAATTTCACTTACTATGGCTTTTTTAACGCTACTGCCTACGTTTTTGCCACCGCTCTTATTTTTGTTCTTTTAGGATCTATTGAGATTCCAATGGTTATTATCTTTCCAATGGTCGTTGCTGTTTTTTCTTTTTGTATGCCGGCGTCCAAAATTATTGCCAGAATCGTTGAAAAAAAACCTTCAACGTTCAGTGTGGGCGGTGCGTTTTTTGTAGGTATTATGATCATTCCATGGATGGTTTGGCTTATTCGAGAAACTCTGGGAAAGCACATGGGGATTGACATTGAGATTGCATCCGTGCTTGCCTCAGTTGCCATCGCTTACGCTTTTGGGGAAGGGATCGGAAGATTGGCATGTATCAGTTTCGGCTGCTGCTATGGAAAACTCCTGTCCGACGTCTCACCTTTCTTTCAGGACTTGTTCAAAAACAAGTGCTTTATCTTTTCCGGTAAAACCAAAAAAATAGCCTATGCCCACGGATACGACAATCAAAAGGTTTTGCCGATCCAGGCCGTGACGGCAATAATATTCTCCGCTTCCGGGCTGTTGGGTCTTTTCTTTTTTTTAAACACAAATTATGTTGCGGCCTTTTTCGTAACGGTGCTGATAACACAAAGCTGGAGATTTCTGTCCGAATTTTATCGAGCAGACTACAGAGGCAAGGGTAAAATATCCGCCTATCAGATCATGGGGATCTGCTCAATTCCCTATGCCGCATGTATTGCTCTATTTTTCCCCACCGGTCCATCCCAACTCCCGGATATCCTAAAAGGGCTGCAAACATTTTGGAATCCGGGAGTCATCGTTTTTCTGGAAAGTTTGTGGGTGGTGACCTTTGTTTTTACCGGAAGAAGTGAGGTTACCGGCGCCACCATGTCCTTTCACCTTAACGAGGAAAAGATATGACTCAGCAGTCAGGGAGAGTTACGGCGTTACGTATTTTTTATGCAGAATGTATTGCCTGCATAAATTTTGGTAAACGGGTTAAGCAACCCAATACTTCCGTATGCCGGGCTCTTCTAAAATTCCCAACACTGCATCAAAATGGTCAATGAGCCAGTCAGGAGAATATGACTGCAGCTTTTCTTGGGGATGGGTACCGTAGGTAACGGCGCATGTCCTGCAGCGAGCTGCCTTGCCACTTAACATGTCCAGTGAGGAGTCACCCATAACCAGCGTTTGTTCAGGGGAAGAACCCGTTTTATCAAGAATTTTATATATCATTTCAGGATGAGGCTTGGGATGGCCGACTTCATCTTCACAAATCGTAACAGAGAAAAAATGACCTATTTTTAATGTGGGCAAAAGACGTTCGAGATTTTTTCTTTTCTCGTTTGTGGCGATTGCCAGGCATACGTTGCGTTCATGAAGTCTTTTAAGTGTATGTAAAACGCCGGGAAAAAGCCTTGCTTTTTGAGGACCGATGTCTTCGTAAAAACGGCAATAGTGAAAAACAGCTTCTTTTAAAAGATTTTTAGTTGCTATACCCACTTCACGAAACATCTCTTCCGCTGTTTGGGATGAGACTTCATTTATAAGAGCATCCGGGGGGGTCGGCATGCCCATGATTTCGAGCGCGTTTAAAAATGCAAGCCGAATTGCATTTTGTGTGTCTGCGATGGTGCCGTCAAAATCGAAGATAATTGTCCGTATGGGTTTCATTTTCAGTTTTGTATCCGAACCTATGTTTTGGATATTCTGCAATTGGTTAACCTTGATGAGCTCGCAAAAAGTCGTCACTCCGGTAGATCCCGGATCGAGTCCGGGAGGAGTCCAGATGCTCTACAACTGCTTGAAAAGACTGGATTCCGGCTTTCGCCGGAATGACGGCCTCCGGCTCGTAGCGCCTACGGCTCGGAGAGAAAACAGTATCTTGTGACTTTTTACGAGA
>CAYPIW010000013.1:0-9006 GCA_964410925.1 uncultured Desulfobacteraceae bacterium | reverse complement strand
ATCTTTTTCCGGGCATCGCCCTGGCTCAGGAATTTACGGCCAGAAATCCGGACAACAGAGTCTTATTTGTCGGTACGGGCAAGCCCTTTGAAACCAAAGAGTTGTCAAAAGCGGGTTTTGCCCATAAAAGTATTACATCAGAAGGAATCAAGGGTCGGAGAATTTGGAACCAGACCCGGTCTGTCCTGAAAATACCCAGGGGAATCGTTGAATCTGTCATGATCCTGAGACAGTTCAGGCCGGATCTGGTCGTTGGTGTGGGGGGATATTCCGCAGGTCCTTTGGTTGCCGGAGCATGGCTTTTGGGCATTAAAATAGTTCTTCACGAGCAAAATATTCTGCCGGGAATTACAAACCGGATGTTATCCCGTCTTGCCGACCGGATATATGTTTCGTTTGATGATATTCCCACCGGTTTTAGTCCCGGAAAAGTTCTTTATACCGGAAACCCTGTGCGCAGAGAAATTCTGCAATCTGCAACGGATCAAAAAGTCGGAGAAATTGAAGATGCAAAGCAACAGCGACCGTTTGCGATCCTGATATTGGGGGGAAGCCAGGGAGCACACAGCATAAACATGGCGCTTCTGAACGCCATAGATAAGATCAAAGATAAAGACAAATTTTTCTTTATACATCAGACCGGACCCAATGATGAAACAAAAGTGAAAAATGAATACGAGCGGTATGGTGTGTCTTGCAGAGTCCAAGCGTTTTTTAATGATATGGCCCGGCAATATCAAAACGCCGATCTTGTCATATGCCGGGCAGGAGCAACAACAGTGGCAGAAATCAAAGCGGTTGGAAGGGCCGCTATTTTCATACCGTTTCCTTTTGCTGCGGATAATCATCAGGTTTTAAACGCCCGTTCGCTGAAAAATGCCGGTGCCGCCGAAATGATCCTTGAAAAAGATCTCAACGGCAACGCCCTTGCCGAACGAATTAATTTTTACGCCTCAAGTCCGGACATGCTTCGTGAGATGGCATCCCGGACAAGGAACTTGTCTTGTCCGGATGCCGCAGCAATAATTGTTGATGACTGCTACAAGTTAATTAAGTTTGAAGTGACCAAAGTGATCTAAAATGCCTAAAGTTTTGGAATATTAATAAGTTATATAAAAACTGGAGCGAAGCAACTCCTTAACTTTAGATCACTTCAAACTTTAGTTCACTTTAGTCACTTTTCCAGTTTATCCGGGCTGGGAAATAATGGAGTAATGGAATGATGGAACAAACCGGGAGTTATTAACACGCATGTTTCTTAAAAAATACCATATCCATTTTGTCGGAATCGGCGGTATCGGGATGAGCGGAATTGCCGAACTTCTCCTCAATATCGGCTACAAGGTGTCTGGATCTGACAGCAGTAGTTCAGACATCACCCGGCGACTGGAACACCTTGGAGGGATTATATTTAAAGGACATTCTGCCGAACAAATCCTCGGGGCGGATGTTGTGGTCACGTCATCAGCCATCGGCCCCGGAAACCCGGAGGTTGTCGCCGCCGGTCAGGCGTCAATCCCGGTCATACCCAGAGCCGAAATGCTTGCCGAACTCATGAGGTTAAAATACAGCGTAGCCATTGCCGGGGCCCACGGCAAAACATCGACCACATCGATTATCGCTTCCGTACTGGGCGAAGGCGGGCTTGACCCCACCGTGGTTATCGGCGGAAAACTCAAAAGCATAGACTCCAATGCACTTCTTGGAGAAGGAGACTATATCGTGGCTGAAGCTGATGAAAGCGACGGTTCTTTTCTAAAAATGTCTCCGACCATAGCGGTGGTAACCAACATAGACCGCGAGCATCTCGATTTTTACCGGGATTTGAGCGCCATCAAAGAAGTGTTTTTAAGCTTTATCGACAGAATACCGTTTTACGGTCTGGCGGTCCTCTGCCTGGACAATGAGCCGATCCAGGATATCATCCCGAACATCCAAAAACGGTTCACAACATACGGAATGAGCACCCAGGCGGATTTCCAGGCCAAAGATGTGGTTTTCGAGGGATTGAAAAGCAGGTTTCACGTCTATCATCTTGGAACGAAGCTCGGAGAAATCCTTTTAAATCTTCCGGGCATCCATAATGTGTATAACTCCCTGGCAAGCATCGCCGTGGGAATGGAGCTTGATATTTCATTTGATGTTATAAAATCGGCGCTTCAAACCGTGGAAGGCGTTCAGCGCAGGCTCGAAATCAAAGGAGAAAAAAAGGGCGTTACCGTTGTAGACGACTATGGTCATCATCCTACGGAAATCAAAATCACGCTGCAGGCGGCCAGGGAAAGCTGGCCCCACAGGCGGGTGGTGGTGGTATTTCAACCCCACCGCTATACCAGAACCCGGGCGCTCTTTGATGACTTCACCACTTCATTTTATCAGTCGGACCTGCTGGTGGTGCTTCCCATCTATGCGGCCGGAGAAGAAAAGATAAAGGGAGTGGAAGGCCATGCACTGTTTGAAGGAATCCGGAGTCACGGCCATAAAGAAATCGTGTATTTCGAAGAGTTTGAAACAGCAGTTTCACATCTGATAAAAGTCCTGAACCCGGGAGATATTCTTCTAACCCTTGGCGCAGGAGATGTTTGGAAAGTCGGGGAAATGGTGCTGAAAGAGTTGTAGAAATTCCGAGACGTAAATTCAGGGCTACCGATCTGGCGTAAATTCAGATTCAACATATTTTAATGAGGAATCCACACCTTGAGGGCATATAAAAGATGAACGTCGAACATCGAACGTTGAACATCGAATAATGTATTCTACCATTTATAATAAAAACAAAGCGAAGCGCCTTCCACATTCGACGTTCGATGTTAAACGTTCGATGTTCAATGTTCAAATTGTTGCATCTGAAATTACGATTAAACCTTCATACCACGTTGAAATTACGTATACAGGTCAGAAGTTCTGAAATTATGGCTCTGGATTCTGATTCAATAAAATGGCTTAACAGCCGTTTCGGTAACACGGTCAAATTTGACGAGCCCATGTCAAAACATACATCGTTGCGTGTGGGCGGCCCGGCTCAAGCTTTTGTAGCTCCGGAAAACATTGAAGCCTTAAAAGACCTTGTAACATGGTCATGGCAAAAAGAAATCCCTTATCTCATAATGGGCAACGGCACAAATCTGCTGGTCAAAGACAGCGGCATAACCGGAGTTGTAATCGTGTTGACGCAGTGTCTTAATACCATCTCTCAAACAGACCGGAACACCCATGGGATTATTATCATCGCCATGGCAGGCGCCTCTATGAAAACACTGTGTTCCTTTGCCCTGAAGCGGGGACTTGAAGGAATGAATTTTGCCCTGGGCATTCCGGGATCGGTTGGTGGAGGAATTATGATGAATGCCGGCACATCCTATGGTTTCATGGAAGACGTCCTGCAGTCAATAAACATTCTCCTCCCAACCGGTGAGGTTCGCAACATTAAAAAGAAGAATCTCGATTTTGCGTACCGGAAGCTTTCATGGAACAAAGAGGATATAGAGGGTCATCCCGGGCAACAGATTATTTTAGACGGCCGTTTTCGCCTGAGCCCCTCGGATCCTGAAAAACTGAAAAAAGAGGCCCGAAAAATTTTAGAAACACGATGGCAAAAACAGCCCAAAGGTCTGCCCAGTGCAGGATGTTTTTTTAAAAATCCCGTATCCGGCAAAACCGCCGGCGAGCTTATTGAGATGGCGGGACTCAAGGGAAAATCCATGGGCGGAGCAAAAATTTCAACAAAGCACGCTAATTTTATTGTAAATCACCATAACGCATGCGCCGATGATTTTCTAAAATTGATGGAACTTGTTGAAGAAACCGTATTGAAAAAGTTCAACATTAATCTTGAAAGAGAGGTTAAGGTTGTTGGGTCGTAAAAACATACGAAGGAACTATTACAAGAACAGCACTGCCAAAAAGCACAACAGGATTAGAAAACGTCTTGTTTTGTCGGTAAAAACAGCGGCAGTGATCACTGCTTTGCTGCTGCTTAGCTTTGTTTTTCTTTTTAGTTACGATTTTTTAACCCAATGCGACTATTTTAAGGCCGAAAAACTGGTGGTGGCCGGTACGGACTGGCTCTCTGAAAAACAGGTCCTGGAGCAGGCACAAATAAAAAAAGGAATAAATATTATTTCCGTAAATCTTTCAATGACCAGAAAACGGCTGTTGGCACATTCATGGATCACCGAGGCGGACGTGAGCAGAGATCTTCCGTGCGGAATTCATATCAGAATAAAAGAACACCAACCGCTTGCCATTCTTGACCTTGGCCGCAAATTTTTAATCAACACTTCCGGAGAAATATTCAAGGAAATGGCGGCATCGGATCCTGACCAGCTGCCGATCATCAGCGGACTTGAATTTTCAGACATCAATACCAGCGACAAACCCCGCAGCATACCGTTTAACGCCGTAATGAGTGTTCTGGAACTGGGTCAAAAATGTAACAGCGTTCTTCCGTGCAAGTTAATCAAAAAGGTTCGGGTGGACAGGGAAATGGGCCTTACTATTTATGCCTTTGATCAAATCAAAGAAATAAAAATCGGTTATAATGACTACCCGAGTAAATATGACAGGCTTGAAAATATTCTTGTGCGTCTCAAAGAATTACCGGAGTTATCACGCCTGGAATCCATCGATCTCAATAATATAAATCGCATTGTTGTACATCCGGCAACAGTGGAATCGCCCGCACGAGGTCATAAGGAGATTTAACATGCAGCGACAGGAAAATATCATTGTGGGCCTTGATGTTGGCACGACCAAAATCTGCGCGGTGGTGGGTGAAGTAGAAGGAAAAAAAATAAATATAATCGGCATCGGCACCCACCCCTCAATCGGACTTCGGAAAGGTGTAGTGGTAAACATTGAATCTACGGTAGAATCGATTCAAAAAGCTGTTGAAGAGGCAGAACTCATGGCCGGATGTGAAATTTCGTCCGTATATGCCGGGATCGCCGGAGGCCACATTACCGGGTTCAACAGCCGGGGAATCGTAGCAATAAAGGGTCCTGAAGTCACCAAGAATGATGTGGAACGGGTCATTGATGCAGCACGTGCCGTGGCAATCCCTATGGACCGTGAAGTCATCCACGTCATTCCCCAGGAATTTATTATTGACGATCAGGGCGGTATTCAGAATCCCGTGGGGATGTCCGGGGTAAGGCTGGAAGCTAAAATTCATATTGTAACCGGTGCCGTCACATCTGCTCATAACATTGTAAAGTGCGCAAACCGATCCGGTCTTGATGTCTGCGATATCGTGCTGGAACCCCTTGCTTCGGGTGAAGCCGTGCTCACCGATGAAGAGAAAGATCTGGGTACGGCGCTTCTGGATCTTGGCGGCGGAACCAGCGACCTGGCGATCTTTTTCAGAAAAAACATCAAACACACATTTGTTCTGTCCCTTGGAGGGAATAACCTGACAAATGATATCAGCATCGGTTTGCGTGCATCCCAAGCCGATGCTGAAAAGATCAAAATAAAATACGGCACCTGCATTGCCCGGAATATCAGCAATCAGGAAAACATCGAAGTCCCGGGTATGGGAGGGCGCAAACCACGGAAACTTCCCAGACAGATACTGGGAGAAATTTTAGAACCCCGTATCGAAGAAATTTTCACGTTAATAAAAAGGGAAATCTTCCGGGCTGGTATGGAAAATGTCATTACATCCGGCGTGGTTCTGACCGGCGGATCATCCATGTTGCATGGCATAACGGACATTGCCGAATCAATTTTCGACGTTCCCAGCCGACTCGGCACTCCCATGGGAATCAGTGGCCTTGTCGATGTTGTCAATAATCCGATGTATGCCACTGGTGTGGGACTTGTATTATACGGGGCAAAAAATCAGCCTGAAAAGAAATTCAGAATTCGTGACTCGAATATTTTTCACCGGGTCATGACCCGGATGAAACGGTGGTTTAAAGAGGTAATTTAAACTTATTTTAAAGGAGGGGGAAAAATGTTTACTTTGGTAGAAAATGAAAAGTCTGCAAAAATCGTGGTGGTTGGGGTTGGAGGAGCTGGTGGAAATGCCATAAACAATATGATCGATTCCAAACTCCATGGAGTAAAATTTATTGCCGCCAACACGGATGCACAGGCTCTTGACATCTCCAAGGCATCCATCAGAATGCAGATTGGAGAAAAGCTGACACAGGGATTGGGTGCCGGCGCTGATCCTCAAATCGGAAGGGATGCCGCCCTTGAAAATTCCGAAGCCATCAAAAACATGCTTGAAGGGAGTCACATGGTGTTCATCACTGCAGGATTCGGCGGCGGGACCGGTACCGGAGCTGCGCCGGTTATCGCTGAACTTTGCAAGGAAATTGAAGCACTTACGGTTGCAGTGGTGACAAAGCCTTTTTCATTTGAAGGCCGAAAACGGGCAAAACAGGCTGAAGACGGGATTAATTCCCTTAAGAAAGTCGCTGACACGGTAATCACCATACCCAATGACCGCCTTAGAGGTCTTGCTTCAAAAAACGCCAAAATGACCGACATGTTCAAAAAAGCTGATGAGATTCTGCTCCATTCGGTCAAAGGCATTACGGATCTTATTATGATGCCGGGGTTGATTAATCTGGACTTCGCCGATGTCAGGACCACCATGTCCAAAGCCGGTATGGCCATCATGGGTATCGGCACATCCAGCGGTGAGAACCGTGCCCTGGAAGCTGCCGAACGCGCCATATCCCACCCTCTGCTGGAAGATATTTCCATTGGCGGCGCCAAGGGAGTATTGATCAACATCGCCAGTAACAGCGATTTGACAATGGAAGAGATGACCGAAGCTTCGGAGCGGATATATAATGAAGTCGGAGAAAATGCCGAAATTATCTGGGGAACCGTAATAGATGACACTCTGGGCGATGAGATGCGGGTGACCGTTATTGCAACCGGCATCGATTCAAATCCCAAATCCGATCCCAAATCCGAATTGAAAACCGAGCTCAGAGGCAAAATTAGAGATATTACCATAGATGACTTTAAAGATGCCGTAGATTATGACGAGCCCACATTTATTCGCCGGAAAAAAGCGGTGGGTGAATCAAGCGGCGCTACATACAGAGGATACAAAGGGATTGTAATTGATAACAACGACCTTAATGACCTGGATGTGCCGACATTTTTAAGAAAAAAGGCGGACTAGGTATTGGCAGTTCATCATCAATGGCATGGCAAACCGACAAATTCCATAAAAGATTTGCTGAATCGGAAATCGGAACCATTCGCAAACCATGGAAAGGGCGGATCAAAATCGCCCTAGTATATCCCAACACGTATCATGTTGGAATGTCCAACCTGGGTTTTCAGACCGTATATGACTTGCTCAATAAAATTGATCACGTTGTATGCGAAAGGGCTTTCCTCCCGACGGACAAAAGATCGGAATCAGATCGTATCATTACCGTAGAGTCCGGAAGTCCTGTTTCTGTTTTCGATGTGATTGCATTTTCCGTTTCATTTGAAAATGATTTTCCCAACCTTCTGACCATCCTTGAAAAGGCGGGACTTCCTCTGCGATCCAGTGATAGAGAGCACCCCCACCCTCTCATCATCGCAGGGGGAGTCTCCTTTTTTTTAAACCCCGAACCTGTGGCCCCCTTTATCGATTGTTTTCTGATCGGGGAAGCCGAAGCCATTGTTCCCCGATTTTTTGATACACAGTTGCCTGACTTGCTGAATCAGGATAGAACCTCGTGTTTAAAAACCCTTGCCCGGAACGTCCCCGGCACCTATGTTCCGGAGTTTTACACTGCCGCATACCATTCGGATGGAACATTTCGTTCGTTTGAACCGATAGTAGACGTACCCGCTAAAATTGAACGCCGGTTTTTAAAAGATCTTTCCGCAAGTCCGACCTGCAGTGCCGTATTAACCCCGGATACCACCTTCGACCGTACATTTTTGATCGAGGTCGGCAGAGGCTGTCCCCACGGATGCAGATTCTGCAGCACGGGATTTGTTTACCGGCCGCCCAGATTCAGGCCCTTTTCCCTTCTCGAAACATGTTTGCAACGAGGGGTTTCCATGGCCCGCCAGATCGGTCTTGTGGGTGCTGCGGTTTCGGATCATCCTGAAATCCATAAGCTCTGCAACCTGAAATTTGAAAAGAATATCAGACTATCGTTCAGCTCTTTCAGAGCAGATGCGCTTTCGCCGGAGCTTTTGTCCGTACTCAGGAAAAGTAAAGTCAAGACCGCGACCATCGCACCGGATGCGGGTTCTCAGCGGCTGCGCAACATCATTAACAAGGGCATCACCGAAGAAAATATCCTCAACGCCGCCGAAACCCTTGTGGCCGAAGGCATACCCAACTTAAAGCTCTATTTTATGGTGGGACTCCCGTTGGAGACCATGGATGATGTAGAAGCCATTGTCACCCTTTGCAAACAGATAAAACACAGATTCCTCAAATCGAGCAGGGCCAGAAAACGTATCGGAGAAATAACCGTCAGCCTGAATAGTTTTGTTCCCAAACCCTTTACCCCTTTTCAATGGGTGGCCATGGATGATATGGGTTCATTGAAAAACAAGATAAAAACCATAAAACAAAGGCTTAAAAGAGTGGCAAATGTTCGGGTGCATGCGGACGTCCCTCGATGGGCTTACATACAGGCCCTGTTATCCCGGGGAGACCGTAAGGTCGCCCGGATATTATCCCTGGCCCATAAGAACCGGGGAAACTGGCCCAAAACCTTTAAAGCATCTCCCGTAAATCCTGATTTTTACGTGCTCCGGGAGCGATCTTTAGACGAAGTGTTCCCCTGGGACTTCATTGATCACGGCATCAATAAATCATTCCTGAAACAAGAGTACAAACGAGCCCTGCAGGGCAAAACCTCTCCCCCATGTCCCATGCGGTCCTGCACTCTCTGCGGAGTCTGTAAAGAAAACGTTGCAGACAAAGAATAATTGTTTCTATGCCGCTAATATAGAGATCCCATCGAAGCATTAAAAGCCGAATGGGTGCATTACCAGTTTGTTAATTGCTATCCAAGACTTTTT
>CAYPIW010000012.1:0-8063 GCA_964410925.1 uncultured Desulfobacteraceae bacterium | reverse complement strand
AAGTAGACGATAAAGGCCAGTGGTTCAGAGTAAGACTGCTCAACGCTTACCTTTTTAATTTTTCATAAGGCAAAATATGCCGATTTATGGATGGACACTGTCTAATTTTTCTATTCCCATATCAGCATGCATGGCCGATCCTTCAATTTAGTCTGAAAAGCGCTGAACTCATCTTTTTTCAAAACCAGTGTGCGGATTTTTCGTTTTATGTATCGTTCACTTTTTCTGCTCAAATCATCAAGGTGATACGGATCAATATTTCCCACCAGCACCAGGTCAATAATGCCGGTATGTTTGTCCTCCGCTGTATAATTATTAATCGGTCGAAATTACTTCCCAATACCCATTTCGATCGCTTCCAATACGTTTTAATTTTCCCTCGGTCTTTAATTTCACTATATGCCCTTTAATCGTATTCGGGCTTTTTTCAAGAGCTCTGGCGAGACCTTCTCGTGTCATCTTTGGATTTTTACCTAAAAGTTCGAGGATTTGATCTCGCGTTTGAATTTTCTGGGTGGTTTTCTGGGTAGTTTTCTGGGTGGTTTTCTGGGTGGTTTTAAAAACCGTTACTTTAAAACCTTTCTGGATCTCTTCAAAAACCGGTTGGGGCAGTTCGTACGTGTTAAATGCCTCGAGAACTCTTTTGATTCCCGACCCATACTTTTCGATTATTCCAGATTCCTTGAATACTGACGCAATTTGTTTGTTTCGGATGGAAGGGGAATAGTTCCCCTTTATCAAAAGGTCTATGGTTAATCCATCCGGTAAGTTGCCAGGATTAAAGAATGAAATATGGTCATCAAAAATTTTTATGACGGAGTCGTTTGAAGACATGTAGTCCCTATGAACAATCATGTTTACAACGAGTTCACGCAGCGCCTCCAGTGGATATTCCCAGCGTTCTTCGCGTTGCGCTTTCCCTGAAATAATGTAGGATCTTCCCATATGTTTACGGATGAACTCCAGAACTATTTCAACTTCAGAAATAAGATCCATACGAATGGTCAAGCTGTCTTTGATAGTGGTTTCACTTGCAAAACGACCTATTTCTATTGTGCTTAAATGACAATCATCGGCAGTGAAAAGCAAATAACATCCGTGTGTAATCTGCTCTTTTTGAATTAATTCAAATTTCCTCAACACCGTCATAGGGTCATCCGTTATCGGATAGGGGCGTATTTTGTTGGCCAGTTCAATAAAGCGATTGACTTTGTCCAGCGAAATATTTTCGAGTGTATGTTGTGTGTCATTGTAATGATCCCAGCTCGAATGGTGTGTTTTGAGATGAAGGTCAGATATTTCATGGATGCTCATTTGATGGTTGGAATTTTGAATGCGTTTGAAATACTTGCCTTTACAGCTTATAGGTTTAACCGGATACTCTATTATTTTGAAGATCACCATAGTCTTATTTTTGATTGTTATTGTTGATACATCCGGAGCAATGGCAGGTGCGGTGTGAAGCTTGATCTGGTTGGTCCAATTTTGAAGAGTCTCCTTGCCTAATTGAACGCCTAAAAGTTGGCCACTATTTTGAACCCCTATAACAAGTGTACCACCTTTAGTATTTGCAAAAGCAGCCAATGTTTCTATTGCCTCTTTGTCAAAAGAGGTCTTGAATTCGACTGTATCGGACTCACCTTTTTTGACGAGATCTTTTAATGTCTGTTTGTTCATTTTTAACTTGCTTTGGCTTCCCAGATCAATATGTGCGGGGATGATTTTATCTTTGGCTCGAATTCCTTGTAATCATCCCTGCTCAGGACAAGGGAGCGAATTTTCCGTTTTATGTACCGTTCACTTTTTCTGCTCAAATCATCAAGGTGATACGGATCAATATTTCCCACCAGCACCAGGTCAATAATGCCGGTATCCTTGCCTTCGGCGTAATCATCGATCAGGTATGCCCTTTCCAGATCTCCCAGTCTTCCGGCAAAGTCATCGATGACATGATCAATTCCCATGACTTTAGCGACCATGGATTTGAGTTCCGGAAACAGAGGGTGCTCCTGATTGGCCATATATTGGATTTGTCGACCGTTTTTTCCACATTTAAGAAGATTGGTTTTTGTGAGCTGATTGAGCTCTTTACGGACCGAGTTTGTGGATACATTGAACTCTTTGGCAAGCTCTCGAAGATAAGACCGGGTCTGGGGATTGAAGAAAAACCGAACCAGTAGTTTGATTCTGGTTTTTGATGATATGAGCCCTGTAAATAGATTTTCCAAAATTTCCCTCTTTAGTTCCCGAACGAAAACCAGGATTTTTCGTTCAGGCACTATTTATGAGTAATAATAGTACTCATAACATAATCATCACTTTTTTGTCAAATGTTTTTTCTTTGTTGCTAATAAAATCCAAACTTGGGTAACCTGTCATTTTCTCCTGACGGCCTTTTCCCAAAAACGGTCAGAATTCCCAACAGGACACAGAATACGGTCAGCCATGAGATTCTACCCTGAAGTCGCGCATGAAGCGTTCCGGCAAAGCTGCAGACCAGGGCGTTGCTGATAAGCATTATTTGCAGCAGAAAGAGCAGGGTTGTCATTTTCCTGTATTTGCGGAACCAGGTAACAAGCATCATGACGATTCCCAAACAAAATACAACTACATAGAAAACTTGCTCGTTGCCCGGTATTAAAACTGTCTTCACGCTATTTTTGTGGATTGAGGAGTGGCTTGCTTGGATGCGTCAAACCGGGCCAGCTCATCAGGCAGCCCTGTGGCGATTATGGTCCGCACCGGCCGTGTGGTTTTTTGATAGATATCTGAGGGGATTTAATAAGGCGACAAAATTCGATGAGATCTCGGCGGTTCAGCAGCAACACCCTACGGAATGACAAAGCAGGTCACAAAAAATTGGTTTTATCGAAGAGTGGTTCTGATAATAAAAGAAAGTGCTCTTTTAAGAAGTAGAGCGATTTCACCAATTTTGATGAATATTTCAGATGTTTGCACTTTGAATTGCATTTTATCAAAGGGAATGATATCTATATCCTAACGTTGCAAAAGTCGAGGATGCCGCAGATCCAAGGCATCAAGGCCGCAGCTGTAGTCGTCTACCGCAAGGTCTTGATAACGCGGGAAATGCGGTATCATCGGCTTTCCTGAAAGTAAACAACACAGTAAAAAAGGTGTCTTCATTGGATGGCACCAACGGTTGGGTCTTATGATGGTTAATTCAATCAACGCAAAGCCTTTGTCTGAGCCGTTTAGCGTATAATCTGATGTGTTGTTTATGCAACGATAGGATATACAACAATTACGGAAGGCTGTGATACTGGCTACTTGCTGTAAAAAAAGGTGAAAATATGAATGGCCTTATAATTGTTGATTCGAAAATTTGCTCGGGGAAACCCGTGATTAAGGGCACTCGAATTATGGTGAAAAACATCCTTGGTATGATAGCCGGTGGATACACTGTGGATCGAATTCTGGACGCCTATCCGGAAGTAACCCGTGAAATGGTTCAGGCAGCGCTGGAATATGCAGCGGCAGTCATAGATGAGGAGCAGGTGATTGCTCATGCCTGAAAAAGTTAGGAGAATTCTGCTTGACCAAAATGTACCTCAAGCCCTTTCGGAATGGTTGAAAGAAAAGCTACTCGGTTGGGAAATCCAACATGTCAACGAACTTGGATTTCAAGGAAAGACGGACGAATTCCTCTATCTGTGGGCACAGAAAAATGTCGCAATCATCGTGACCTACGATGAGGATTTCGCCGACTCCCGGTTTTACCTGTTAGGACATCACCATGGGATTGTCCGACTTCGCGTATGGCCCACTACCATTGAACAAACCCAAAAAGCCATGGAGCGTCTTTTAACGGATTTATCACCATCCAACTGGCGTGATTGCCTTAGCCTGATGGTCGTCAAACATCCATACTACGGTTTTGGTATGGAAGTGGTCCCAAAGGCGAGGTTTGATGACCGAAAATTGCATCTTGTTTGTACAAATTCAGGACTGTGTGGTGCCGTCATCAGCGGGATAACTGCATTCTTTGCCGGGAACCGGGCCGGCCAATACTATGCCGGTCTGCAAATTGGCGTAAGCTTAGACCGTGCGTTGTCCATGCAGTACAACGGAAATGAAGGTTGGAAGTCAGAAAGATTTAACTTTTAAGTGCTCCCTATAGCACTTAAAATTAAATGTTAGCCAAATTATTTAACGAAAAATGTTATACATTGGTTTTTTTCGATTATAAAATAATTTGCGGAACGGGGTGGCATCATTATTCGATGTTCAACGTTGGACGTTCGATGTTCGACGTTCATCCCCGTACGGCATAAATGTAACCTGGGAATGTTTACAAAACAACTTAGCGCTTATGCCAACCTCAATCCTCCAACCTCCTATCTCCCACCTCCCGCCTCTTTAGCCCGTTAAATTTTTACCCAGTTAAACCAATCTGTTGTTCATGTTTAACCGGGGTTTCGCAGAAGACGAGCGCAGTTTACCCCGCCTGTCCTGTTGAACCGGGCACCCTTCGGGTGTTCAACCGGGATAGGTACGGGAGATCGTACTGGGGCGGATTTAACCGGGCCAGATCATGACAGTTTTTCCTCAAGGATGCGGCAAATTTTTGCCACAACCGAATAATTTTTGTCCTAAAACTTATGGAAAGTATCCATAAAATTTATGAATTTAACCGAATAACAAATTAAATTTTATCAATACAAGCATTATTTTTGCCCGTAAAAAAAATAAACGCAGTAAAAAATAAGGCACTTTTATTCCTCTAACAAACTGAATTTAATTATATATTTGCAATACTCATACAATCCATCGCTCTCTCCCTTGCTCTCTTTGACCCATTACTTGTTTTAAAATCGAACTTGAGAAAAGAATTAAATTTAATTATAAAATCAAAATTATAGACCTTCTCCGGCAAACGGCATATTATTTGCGAAAGCGAAGGTGCGTTACCATTGCGCTGTAAAAATAAGAAAAACTAATAGGATATATAGGTATTGTGTTGTAATTGAAGGGGCGGAGCTGTCGAAAAGCAGGCTGGACAGGCAAAATTGAACACTTGAGAAAGACCTCGTTTGTTTACGATTATCAAACTTATTGTTATTTTTCTTACCCATCGAATTGCAAATCTGAGATATGAATTTTGGAAAATTAAATCCAAAAAACCGATTAAACCGGGATTAAAGGAGAATGACAACAAAAGATAAAATCAGAAAGCGTTTTGATTTACTTGCGGAAAAGCGTCAATATTGGAGAAATCGCAACAAATACCATTACAATAAACAGGAAAAATTATTCAACCTACTGAACCGCTTTTTGGCATTTCGGCTATTTGTAGTGTTGGAAAAAACCTAACCCGCATGTCTCATCAACGACGTTGAAGAGACATGCCTATGTTTTATACTCAAAACATACTATCGGAATTGAATTGATAAAACGGGGTTAACAATACCCCTATTTTTTCAAAATGCTCAAATATGTACTTTGGCTTTTCAATTTTGCGTACGATTAAGTTTCCCCGATAATTTTATATTGCCAGGCAACCCCTGCGAGCGCACCAAGGATCACTATAGGATACCAAACATATACATGCTGGCCTGATTTGCCGGGGATCAATACACCGACGATATTTGTAAATATAAGAAAGATTGCTACCACAAGTTGTCGGGAGTTCCATCTATATATTTTATTTTGAAATTTGGAAAAGATAAAAAATATCGAAGGCGCGATGAGCATTTGATCATATACCCAGCAATAGGGTGTCGTTACCAACGATAAAGGTAGTAGATAGTATATTGCCTTTGTTTTTAAGAGATTACGTTTGCTTAAAAAGATAAAAACTGTCAAAAAAATACTTGAAATGATTGACGGTATAAATCTCAAAATGGCGTCATGTTCCTGAAACATACCTTGAAAGAAAGATCCAATCGTCGGACTTTTCCAATATACCGGCGGTGATTGTGTCGAATGAATAAAGTATGTTATAATTTTTGGATTATAGCATACTGGAAGAACAAGCAATATTATAATTCCGAACATCATACCCATTAGTGTTTTCCACTTTTTTCCCCGAATACTGAGAATAAAGATATAAATATAAAGTAAATATAATAGATGAGGCTTCAAAAACGTTACTGACAGGCATAGCCCTCCCCAAAAATTATTCACAATTACCCTGTTTCCCTGTTCGAAACAAACGAGCGATAGAACCAAACCAAATAACAATAGCGGACTGAGTTGTCCGAAATAAAAAGAAGTATAAAAGGGGAAAAAGGTGAGGAAGAAAAAAGCTAATCCAAATTTTACTGTCCGGCTTTCTTTTCTTATGGATTCAAACAAGTTATAACACAGCAAACAACTTTCGAGTGAAAGAGCAAACATCATACTTAACCAAAGAAATACTGACAATTTAAATGATAAAAGACCCATCGGGAACACTAAGGATAGTAGCATTGGAGGAGTATAAAAAATAATCGGGATTTCGATGGGTTCGCCCTGCCATGTTTTCTGCTGAACATCAGCTATAAGTGTTTTATTATAAGGATTAAGTCCTTTTAGAAACAGTGTAGCTGCAGATCGGTACTGTAAAACATCTTTTGATCCTACATTATAGAAAAATGAGGGTGCGGTATGTTCAATTGCTGTCCAAAGGAAAAAGAAAATGGCAGAAGAAACAAGAATTCTGGAGAAAGAACGAGAAATAATAGCTATTGTATTTATCACTGTAATACCGATCGGTTTGAAGTTATGTGCAAATTTAAGAGATCATACCTGTCATAATGATTATTTCCAATAGTTGAAATAAATTAAATTTTCAAGACAACAAAAGACGCTGTGTCCATTATCAATTATTGCTTAAACCCCTCTATGTCCCATTTATAGATTTATAGATAGTAATCCCGCCTGATTATATTTGTTTTATTATTCAAATCTAAGAAAAATCTAAAATTAAATTACAAGTAGGAACTTTTCATTAGTGTGAGACAAATTTTATTCGAAATAGGACAATTTTTGTGCTAAAATTAAAAGAAAAACGTTAATGAACAAATAGAGTTAACTGAGTAGCTTAGTATATTTCATCAATACTGGATTTCGACAGTCATGCTCGGATGGAATTACGTGCTGGATGGCGTAGGCGGTATTCTCGTTTCAATAGTTGCTGTTCTGACTACTCAGGGAATGCTGATGATTATGTGGTTTCCCAAGGTATCAATAAGTTAACAGTTAACCATATTAAATATGAATAAAAAAATCTTAATGCTTGAGATTCATTTGCACAAAAAGCAACTATTACGGTTCAGATTCTGCAGTGAGTAACGGAGATTAAACGAAAGTGAATCCCTTAGATCATTTGACACGAAAGGATACTGTTCTGTTTTTGCTTTTCGTTGCCTCGGGTTTTTGTGGATTACTCTACCAAATTATTTGGCTTCGATTGGCTTTTACCTCTTTTGTTCTCATCGAGGTATTGGGTTTTTCCCGGTGTTTAATGGTCGCCGCCGCCCATCTGTGCAGCCGGGTATAGCCTGTTTTATTCTGAAGAATTTTACGAAATCTTGAAAAACAGCTTGAAAGAAGGTGGCATCCTTCAGCAGTGGTCATCTGGGGGGAAGAGACAGACCCAGCAGGCGATGCTCAAAGCCATTTGCGAGGTTTTTCCTTTTGTACGGGTGTTTCATTCAACCGAGGGCTTTGGGTTTCACTTTTTTGCATCCATGCTGCCTATAAACATGCCTACTGTAGATGCTTTCTTAGCCCGTGTTCCACAGGAAGCCGCTGCTGATTTTGTTGAATGGAGTGAGGGAAAGAGCGCAGGTGACATATACCAGGAACTACTTTTTGGGGAAATACCGGTGTGTGAGTTCTTGTCGCCCCAAACGAATGATTCAATCACTGATGACCGGCCTTTTAATTTAATGAGTATTTCTTGTTGCGGAATTTATGGAACAAAGCAAGAGGCAGGGATCAGCAAATTTTCTAAGGTTATATCGGCTATTGATCCAGCTTATCTCGAATTCATGACATGTAAGTCTCAACAGCGCCGAATTTTACCAATTTCACGGAGCGTGGAGTATGCTTCAAAGCTT
>CAYPIW010000011.1:0-14983 GCA_964410925.1 uncultured Desulfobacteraceae bacterium | reverse complement strand
GTAACGGGTCTCTAATGGGCGCAAAAATGAGTTCTCTGACGAATCGCATCCGCAAAGATGTGGTGGAAGTTACCAAGAGGATGACAAACTTCGAATTGTTGAAAACCCTCTCTTTTATGAATAACTATATGGCCGCTCTTTTTTTGCCCCATACAGACATGCGGCAATTCCCCAAACTAAAGGCACGTCTTGAAGCCCGCAAGTACGTCCAACAAAGGAACATATCGAATCCGGATATGGTAAGTTGAATCTAAAGGTGATTCCAACCGCCGCCGAGGGCCTTATAGAGCCGAATCAAGCTGGCGGTCACTTCCGTACTGCTCACCACCAAATTATCTTCTGCAACAAACCGCGCGCGTTGAGCATCGAGGACACAAATAAAGTCCTTCAGGCCGTCCATGTATAGTGATTCAGTTCGGCTGGAATCCCACCGGAGTGTTTTTCGCTGAGCTTCGACATTGACTTCAGCTACGCGAATTCGGTTTTGAAAGGACCGGACTTCTACATAATTGAGGGCAATTTCCGCAACCAGGGAAACCTGAACCCTGTCGTTGCAAAAGCTCAGGATGACGTAAGTCCAAGACGTCCAAGGGTGACACTGTAGTAAACTACTGCGAACCCTTGGCAACAAAGGAATTATGGTATCATGGGCTTTCCCGACCTGTTGGGTCGTAGCTGAAAGCGAAGCCCAAAGGGTTAAAAATATGCCCTGCGAAACGTTTTTTTCTGAAATTCACGCTGGGTTTATTCCAAAACCTTCTGTTTAACATGCGTAACAGATAGAAATGTTATAATAAAATATATTTTTGGTATATTTTTTATGCAACTACAGGGTGAACACTGCGCAGCGCTTCGATGGATGCTTGCATATCGGCGGTTGATGCCTCGATACGCCGGGATACCCTGTCGAAGATATCGATTTCCCACGCGGCGTCGAAATCGGCCGTATAAATCTCGCTAAGCATCTGAAAAAATGGCATTCGTCAAAAAACAGGTAAAGACTTTTGGATGTCAAATGTTTTCAAACGATTCGATAAGCGAAACATATTTCTCATGGATCATTTTCCTATCGAATTCCCAAAACTCATTCAGCATGGCCTGATCTTCCTGATCAGAAAAATAGCTTCTGTCTGAAGGAAAAAAGACTTTATCCTCTTTTTTAATGTGTTTCTGATACAGGTCTGCCAACAAACGAAGATTAGATACAATTTCTGCTAATGCCGATTTATCGCCGTTTCTATAAAGCTTGTTAGCTAATTACTTCAAAAGCCATCACCTATAGGCCAAATCTGAGGATAACCATACCCCTCACCAGCATAGGTGTAATAATCAGGCTGGTTGTCCATCGAACCACTAAAAGATGCTAAATGACCAGCACAACCTGCAATGAATAATAACGCTAATAATACTAATAAGTTCTTCATTCTTTCTGACTCTCTGATTAATAACAGTAAACCTGGATAGCAATTAACAAACTGGTAATGCATCCCTCCAGAAGCATCTAATCCCTACGTTAGGGTAAAGTTATAATCGAATGGACGTCGCCGAGATCTCCATGTCGACACCGATTTTTTTTAATCAGTGCAACAACAAGAGAAACCACGGCTATAAAAAGAAACCCAAATACCACTTTTAGCATAATGTAAATTTCCTACATAGATTTAACTTACCCCAACAATCCAAGTTATCCAAATCGGAAAATAAAAACTTATAATTTAAGGGGCGTTCAGAAAATTACACTCAGCCTATGTTTTTATCGGGAAAAAACGATTTCCATGGGCAACCCCTTTGCATCTTTATACGGTATTTCCGGAACTGTTGTCAATGAATCAACCGGGGAGCATGCCACGATGGCGGCAGCAATGGAATCCAGTATATCATCTTTGGCCACTTCTTTTCGTTTATACCTTTTTAAGGCTGCATTAACCATGGCTTGTGTCGGAGAAAAAACCTTCTTCAATAAATCCAGGCGATCTTTAAAACCATGTTTCTTCTTTTTTGAAAACTGCATGACCCTGCCGCCGGCCAAGGCCCAAAAGCAGATTTCCGGGTGAGTCTCCCGTATTTTTAGTCTTGCCTGAGGATTTGCCAATAAAAAATCATCCACTTGTTTTATCTTTTTTGAAATATGATACGCCTGAAGGGATATCTTTTTCCCAAGGAGTTTTTTGTTTGTTTCACAAGCCTCTTCATAGGTCTCGGCTGCCAGGGCTTGTCGACAGGGCGGAGGGAATAGAGTTGAAGTTTTACCTTTACCCAGTAATTTGCGCGCGTCTAAATCGCATGCTCTGGGTTCATTGAAAGGAAGTCCGATGGGAATATCTATTAATATCAAAGAGGCATCCTTGTGGATCTCCCACAATTTTTCAATATGTTCTAAGACACCGATCGCCCAATCATTTTCTTGAGTAATGGCAGTATAAAACCAGCCGATTTTACATCCATCTACTCCGATGAATTTCATAGCCCTTATTACTAATGTTTAATTTCTCTTATTCTCCAGTATCTTCATTTTAATCAATGATCAAGGTTTGAGCCCAATTACAACAGGGTTTCTTAAGTCCGAACAGACTCACCAGGGTGAAAAAATCTGGCTCAAGAAATCATGGATTGACCGATTCACTTCATGTGGTTTTTCAATCGGGGAAAGATGACCCGCATCTTTTATATTTACCAGCTTAGCGTTTTTTATATTCTTTTCTAAAAAAATTCCATACTTAAGAGATGTTATATTGTCATCGTTTCCCGTTAGCACCAAAACTGGAACCTCGATTAAGCTAAGTTTTTCCGTCACATCGAAACTATCACATGCTATAAAGTCACCCAAAACAACATCGGGTCGGCATTTTGAACATGCTTCAATTACCGTCCGAAGTTTTTCAACATCGCTTTTGCTTGAAATGGCGGAAACACAAAGCATTTCAACGAAATCGCTATAGCTTTTTTGGACAGTTTGAAAAATCAAGGGCATCACTTTAAGCCTTGCACCGGTATTAATGAGAATACCCGCAGGAAAACGATCTCTGTGATTTATTAAAAGCTGCTGAGTAATAGCACCACCCATGCTCAATCCGCAAGGAACAGGTCGAGGCGCTTCTATTAGATCTATAAAATCCATAACAGACTGAGCATAGTCCGAGATACTTTCTTTACCAGAACTTTGACTTGCCCCATGGCCCGGAAGATCAACTGCAACCGTATTTGCAACATCTTTAAGGTATGTTATTTGTGGTTCCCAAAAAATACCGGATAACGCTGCTCCATGAATGAAAATCAGTGTAGGCTTATCCGGATCCAGAGGCCAGTGTCCCGAAACAAACCAGATTCCTCGTATTTCTCGATTTTCCATGATAAAATTCCATATTTTGGTGATGTTATTGGAATTACGATATTGGACACATTATAATCTAAACTCTATTACCTGCGAAATGTATTTTTCCGGTGCCAGTGAAGATTATCCTGCTCCGCCCAGAACCTCATAATCTTTGCCCACGCTCATCAACCCTGAACCGGGAACCTTTGAACCTTTGAACGCTTATCTATATTTTATACGTCTTTCTTGTCGGGCCGAAGCATACAGAGAAGGCTGATAATCAAGGATCAAGGTTTTAACCCGGGTCTCGCAGGGTGTTACGCCCCATATCCCACAGGCAAAATCAGCAGGGGTTCATGGGAGCTGCTGATTTTCATGACCCGGATCACATCATTGTCATGAAAAGCCCCCACGATGCCCGCTCCCAGACCCAGGGCTTCCGCCTGGAGAAAGATATTTTTCCGATATGACCGGCCTCGATCATCGCATACCTTTCTCCTCTGGTGCCGTATTTGCCTGTAATCCGGCTATATTCTGAAGTGATCATCAGGTTTAGGGGAGCGCCGGCCATCCACATCTGTGAGAACGCTGTCCTGACCACATCCTCTCTGAAGTTTCCTTCCGTAATCAACAATGCAGAATGTTTATGAGGATCATAATGATAGATACCCGCCTTTAGTCCTTCAACGCCATTATCACCCACTACCGCATAGATATCCATAGGGTATAAAGCCCCTCCGGACGGGGCCGACCGTTTGTAGCCCCAATCCTCGGTAATACCCTGTGCAGCCCAGCAAATCTGTGAGAACTGGTCCAGGGTTAACGGTGTTGATAGATATGAGCGAATGGTTCTACGATGTTTAATGGCCTGCTCGACGGAGATTTCTCCTTTTAATCTGGGTTTAGGTAAGTTCATCTGGCGCTCAATCCTCTCGTTCGTGCCATCTACCTTTCCGGCCATGGCTTTTTTAATAGAGAAAAAATGCCATAAGATAATGGGGTATCTTTTTTAAGAGCTCTCTTCTTGTGAGATAGCTCAGCATGTGGTGCCTTTCATATCCCTTCATATTTTCTTAATTCACCTAACAATTAAAATAAGACCTCAGTGTTCTCCCCAAGCATCTTCATTTTAATCAAGGATCATGGTTTGAACCCCTTCACGTTTACTTGTTTTCTCTGATTGTCAGCGCCTCTTTTTTACGATCTGTTTTCCGTCCAAACCATCCAGGATCTCTACCAGCCGGTGTTTGCGGAGGTGCTGTTCCCTCAACACTTTTAAATAGCTTTCCCATTCTTCAAGCTTTTTTTCCTGACGCATAACCTTGGCGGCTTTTCGCAGGTACTTGGCCGCCTCCTGGTATGCGCCGGGCTTGACCTGGGCGATCAGTCGTTCCGCCTTGTTTTTCCAGATGGCCACCGCCCGATCCGGAGCATGGACTTGAACGGCGGTGGCGATGGCGTCCTCATCAACCCCGTACCACCCAAAACGATTTTTAGGACGTTGATCATACCATCTCAGCACCTGGTCGGGCTTTTTCTCAAGAATAGCGATGTCAATCAGATCGTCAACCATGGGAAATCGATTACGCTGATCCGCATCAGGCCGGACTCCGGAAGGAGCCAGCCTTTCTGCTTCCAAGGCAGTTCGCCTGTTTCGAGGTAGCGCAATAGAGATTCGCGCACCTTGGGCCAGACCTTGGCTTTGCCGCAGGCTTTCTGGCAGTCTGTAAAATCCTGCCGCGAGGGACAACGCACGAATTCTTCTACCTGCACCGCCGCCATCGCGGGCCAGTTCTTTTCAACCGTACGAATTTCCCTCAGTTTACCCCGCAGGTTGGCAGCGATGCCGAGCCATTTTTTCTCAGTGGCTCGAATCCCTTCTTGAATCCATCGCCCGGCATCTTCATAGTGTTTAGCTGAAATCAGCCGCTTGACCAAACGATCAAAGCTTCCCGTTTTACGGGCTTCGACTTCGCACAAAGGAATGATCTCGTGCTTTCGGCCAGCTCGCTCCATGGCATGGATGACCCAGTTGCTGAGCCGGTCACGTTCGTAGTTGCGGCTGAAATTATCGGCGTTCTTGGTAGTTTTAAATGCCTTCAAACGTGCCAGCAACCGCTCTGCAACCGTGTGCCAAGCTGATTTGGAATGCCTCCGGTGGAGATATTCTGCAAAGGCTTCGCACAATTCGAACTGATCCTCGAACACGGCATCCAGCGCCCAGATAAGCTTGTCTGCGGCATCAAGGGAAGAACGGTCCAATGCCCCTACGATTATCGGCATGCAGTCGGAAATCTCCATGGCAGTTTCGCCCTCATCGTGACTCTCCTCCACCTGACGGGTGCCGGTCCTCACCAGTTCCCGGCCCAGGCGGTCAGATCGTCCCAGGTTAACGCTTCAAACGGATCGGCATGGTTTCGATGAAGTCGTTGCATGTTTCGTGAGGAAGAGGTACTTTATGGTAGATGTTAAATGTTAAGTCAAGTAAATCCCATGCCCTTTAATGGGTGACCCCATTCATCGGGGGAATTTATTCTGGCTTGACGTGGTAGGTGATTTCATTTCCACAAACAATTGATAGAAACGCCTAATTTCAACCCCGTCCCCCTTTACTAACGGTCGGCCTCGTCGATGATCAGCACCTCGATTTTTTTAAGGGTGATGTCACCGTTCCGCTGAAAGTCGATCAGCCTTCCGGGCGTTGCGACGACAATATCCACCGGATCGGCGGAAAGCTGTTTTTTCTGCTTTTTATAATCCATGCCACCGAACACGGAAATAGTTTGAAGGTCCGTGTACTTGGACAGATGACGGGCTTTCTCGGAGATTTGGAGAATCAACTCCCGGGTGGGGGCTAAAACCAGAATCCGGAGCGTGCCGGGTTTTCTTTTGCCCTGGACGGGCGTATTCAGCATCCGGGTGATAACGGTGATCAAGAATGCAGC
Organism: uncultured Desulfobacteraceae bacterium; assembly: GCA_964410925.1. GTDB lineage: Bacteria > Desulfobacterota > Desulfobacteria > Desulfobacterales > UBA11574 > S5133MH16. Next base: position 8,725 of record CAYPIW010000011.1, on the reverse strand, counting down.
TGTTTTCCCGGTTCCGGTCTGGGCGCGGCCGCTGGCATCCCTGCCGGACAGACTGCTGGGAAGGATTTCGGCCTGGATCGGTGTACAGTACTTGAAGCCTAAATCGCTAATGGCATGAAACAGCAAGCCGGGAAGATCAAAATCGTGAAACCGCGTTTTGCCTTGAACCAGCGGAACTTTAAACTGTGAAACATTCCACGTTTTTTTTAATTCCGAACCCAAGGATGCCGCCGATGCATCCTCGTTCCTTTGGGTCTCCGTTCTTTTTTTACGAGAGGCACGCCGATGAAGGGTGAGGCCCTTTTGATTTTGTCGGTTAATTTTGTTGATTAGATCTCGCAATCAAAATGCTAACAAGGGATGGACGCTCGCTATCTTTTAATAAATGGTGCGTTAAAGCATAATGCTTTTCAGAACCAAGGTCTTTTTAGCCCTGTTAGGAAAAAAAATAACACCGTTTTTGGAAAAATCAAGTTATTTGCCCTAACGTTGCAAACGTGGAGAGTGCTGCAGATTCCTCTGGAAATTCCAATTCTACTAAAGATTTTGCTTGCAAATTTTAAAGTCAGGGATTATGGTATATAATTGTTTGATCAACAAATACACACTGCGGACGTTTTTTCGCGTTTATTGTGACCTTCCTTTTCGCAATTCTTCCATTCTCACAAATATTCCGAAATTTGCTTCTGCTGCACCGGAAAATAGAACCCTTGTATTATTGAAAGGATTATTAAATGTTTAATTGGATCAAAAAAAGAATGATTCTTAAATCATACGCAAGGCAACTGCCGTTATTTCTAAAAAAGAGCTACGGAAAACACAAACGATATTCAGAAGAAGAGATAAGAGTTTCAATTCAACAAGCAGGTTTTGACAATTCATTTATAGAATATGCTTATGCTATGTTTATGTCACGTACTGAATTTGGGGGTTTAAAGCATAAGAATAAAGCTCTTGAGGATTACGACATGTTAAGAAAGGAAATTGCAAAATCTTTTTTTAAAGGAGATACTTCATTTACAATTCATGATGCGTTAGAATCTTCAGTCATTCCAAAGGTATGAATGAGAAGGGTTCTTAAAAAATAAATTATTTTTCAGTCCGGTATTTCTTTCACCCTTCCAATTTCACCACTTTCTAAACGGACTTTAATACCATGAGGGTGACTCGCTGATTTTGTCAGAACGTCCTTCACTTTGCCTTCCGTTAATTTCCCGGATCCCTGGTCTTTTTTCAATACTACCAGAACACGAAGACCTGGCGATAGTTTTACGCGATTTGAAGGATTCATGACATTAATTCCATTACCGCAAAAAAGCCGGAGTTGCGCCTCCGTGAATGCCAAATATATTGGATAAATTATAATTTACACTCCATCACCTGTGGAATGTATTTCGTCGGTGCCAGTGAAGGTTATCCTGCTCCGGCCAGAACTTCATAATCCTTGGCAAAGCCATTAACCCTGAACCGGAAATCTATGAACGCTTAACTCTCGTTACTTTTTCCAACAGCTTTCGATAATAGACATAGTTCTCAAAGGGAACATCCGCTCTTACGCGCCCGTCCGCCATGGGTATGTAACCGCCGCCGGCCAGCAAGGTCTTCAAGCTTCCCCCGCCCTTGGTCCTGACATCGGTAACAACCGCTTCCATCTCCGCCAAGGTCGTGCTCAGCAGGGCGGAGATGGCAACAATCTGCGCCTGATATTTTTTAGCAGCAGCCAGGAACTTGCCCCTACTGACGTCCACACCCAAATCTATGACGCTATATCCGGCACACTCCAGCATCATGGCCACCAGGTTCTTGCCGATGTCGTGAATGTCGTTCTTGACAGTGCCAATGATGATGGTTCCCTTAGTCTTGATCTCGGACCTTGCCAGATGGGGCCTGAGAACTTCAAGGCCGGCGCGCATGGCCTCCGCCGCCATGAGCATCTCAGATACAAAAAAACGCCCGCACTAAATTGCCTGCCGACTTCATCCATAGCGGCAATTAGGACTTGGTCGAGGATTTTAAGTGCGTCCTCGCCCTGATCCAGATGGGCTTGCACCAGTTGGGCGGTCTTTTCCTGATCGAAATCAAGGACCGCGTCGATTATGGCTTTGGCTTCCATGAATACCGTAATTCACAATTCAGGCTTTGACCCCATTCAGACAGACCCCATCCACATTTAAAAGGCGGATAACAAAAAAGACAGGGCCAAATTAATGACCCTGTTTTCGTTTTTTTAGATAGGATTGATCATGAAGCATATAGCTGGATTGGTGTTTATTTAATCTGTTCCTAATGGAATTATACCTGTCTTAATTTCCTTAATTTCTGCAATATCTTTCAACAGAACCTTGATTTGATTGGAAATTTTCTTTTCTAAAGACAAGTCCGATTCAACGCTTACAAAGATAGCTGCATCTTTGCATTTAACAATAGCTTTAGGAAATTTATGTACGATAGCTGAATAAGCTTTAGCAGCTAAAAACCTATCTTTTAAAATCATTCGAGATTCAGGAGTTGTCTGGAAACAAGGTCGCTTTGCGATATCAAACAGAATCTCAACCGCATCATCCACCTTTAGATTGTCAATTTTTAAGACAACATCATAAAGCTTTGGATCTTGAGTATCGATTCCATAAAGACTAATGCCCCATTTTCGTCTCTCTTCATCGTCTTTAATCAAAAGGTAACGTGTCTCTTCTTCGGAACTGTTCCCGCGTTTCATTTCCTCCTCTATTCTATCTTCTATATTCGCTTTGATTCTCACTTTTAGAACGTTTGGGATTCCTCTGGCAAAATAATGCCCTGCCATTCCATGGTAGATTACATTGTCTTTTCGAATATGCTCTAAAAATACTTCGTGAATGAAGGCGGAAAACTTTTCTTTTCCATATTTAAAACGATCAAAAAAAGAAGGTGCATCATGGAGCGCCCGGATAAGTTTTGCTTCTTTTACATTGAATTGCTCCGAAGCTTTCAAGAGAATCTCTCTTGAAATGCAGTCATAACCTAATTTTTGCGCGAGTTTTTCAGCAATCTCTTTCCCATGACTATATGAACCTCTGGAAATTGTAATCACACCCATATTGACCTCCCTTTTATAGTCAAAAATATTCGTATGGAAATTGTAATGTCAATCACCCAGTCTTAAGAAATTAATTCCATAATTTCCGAATGATTATTACATAACATTTATAGTCGTGTTATGAAAATTCATCTATCCCTATTAAAATACCGAATAAATCAAACAAATAATATTATATTTTCCCCATTTTGTTTACCATCAGAGATTACAATAACAATGGCTTGTATATATTGCAATATAATTATTTTTTCCCCCAATTGGATGTAACATTCAGGGGATGTTTTCGTGCCGACATCTTTAATTTTGGAAACGCTCCGTTTAGGTCCAACCACATGCTACGGTTACCCCTGACAGCCTCTTTCTTGTCAAGCCGTAGCTCACAGCGAAGGCTGATAATCAAGGATTGGGGTTTGGGCCCAATTATTTGTTTATGGATGTCCCGCAAATCCCAAATCTGAAAATTTGAATACTCTTATCTATTGAATACTCTTATAGGTTATGTCGATGACTGTCACCTCCGGTGGCGACAAAAATCGAACCGGCGGCCCCCAGGTCCCCGAACCCCTGCTGACATAGATCAGCGCATTGCCATTGACCTTTGATAGGCCGGTGTGCATCCGATAGAAGAGTTTTGTAACCAAATTAAAGGGAAAGATCTGTCCTTTGTAGGTGTGACCTGAAAGCTGGAGGTCAAACATTCCAAGCGATTCACTGCTGATTACCGGCTGGTGCTTCAAAAAGAGAGTGAATTTTTCCATGGGCATTTTTTCCAGCAGTGCCTTTTCAGAGGCTGCACGGTCCGCGCCATAACGTTTCCCGGCGGGGTCGTCTACACCCACGACATTGAGAAGATTGGATACGGTTATTCCTTCTCTTCTGAGCATGGTAAAACCCGCTTTTTCGGTAAATGCCAGGGCGCGATCAATGCCTGCGTAAAATTCGTGATTACCGGTAATCGCAAATTTCCCATGCTTTGTGGGTATGTTCTGAAACATATCTGTGAGCATCTCCAAATCATCCATCTGGCCATCCACGAGATCACCCGTTGATACAAGAATGTCCGGGCGGGCATTCTTGACCTGCCGAAGAATCCGCTTAAGTCGGGATTTCCCGACAATTAGGCCGAGGTGGACATCGGATATCTGCACAACTCGAAACCGCCCGATTTCTTCGGGCATTTTGTTTGTTTTTACGGTCACGTGTTCCGTCCGGATATGAAGCGCCTCGAAATAGCCATAAATCACTGCGGCAAAAGAGAATAAAATGGCGAGGGTACAGAAATTTCTGAGAGAAAGCGTAAAATCCGCGAGAGATCTCTGGGTCAACATCATCGCCAGAAAATGGAGCAGCCTATAAATGTCAAAGAAAAAGAAAGCTGAGATAAAGATAAAAAGAAGCCCCATCCATGTGAACCCGATGTAGGCCAAACCGCGTGCTAAAGATTCATGCCCGTGGCGTTCAGAAATGCGTACGACAATGGGTGCAACCACCATCAGGATCATGAATAACCCAAGGATTAAATATGCAGGAAGCTCCAGGGCAAAACCTCTCTTGAGTTTCAAAAAAGCATACAGGTGTACGCCGCCGTAAATGCTGAAGTATATGAGTAAAAACAGAGTCATTCAGTGTCTATCCCGTGATAATGTTTCGGTTTGTATATGATGACAAATACAAAATACAGCAAAATACTCCTCAACAAATCAGACACTGCAACCATATTTGCGTCATCTTTAAGGAATGTTATTTGTGGTTCCCAAAAAATACCGGATAACGCTGCTCCATAAATGAAAATCAGCGTAGGCTTATCCGGATCCAAAAGCCCGTATCCCGAAATAAACCAAATTCTTCCTATTTCTCGATTCCCCATGATAAAATTTCATATTTTGGTGATGTTATTGGAATTACAATATTGGATGCATCATGATCTAAACCCTGTCGTTGCAAAATGTGCTTTTCCGGTGCCGGTGAAGATCGTCCTGCTCCGGCCAGAACTTTTCTTCATCCTGGGTGAAAATGCTGCGGTCCGAGAGCGTGAGAATGTGGACGGGCAATTTTTTTCCCAACCTGATCCCGGTTTGGATACTATAACTTCATAATCCGTTGAGTATGAAGATTTATGACGTTTAATTGAAGGCCATTTAACTGTTACCAGACCCCACTGTTTCTCCTATATCCTTTAATCAAGGATCAGTGTTTGAGCCCAATTCTGCAAATATAAATCTTTAAACATCATAGTTTATTTTAAACAAAAGTTATAATCGAATAGGATGTGCCCAAATCATAAATTCAGCTTTATTCTTTCTAAATATGGATTATCTGATTTCTATTTTATTTTCAAAATTGGTGTTCTTGCCTGAATTCCTATCATTGACCGTTGTCTGAAACTTATAGGTACCAGCGGTTGCTCCCGTAAGAGTATAAGTTAAATCCAGTGAAAAATCAGTCATGGGTATCGGTGAAATATCGTCAAATTTAAGAACGTCCTTCTGTCCTCCCAATACTTTACCAGCGTCATCGTAAACTAGGAAGTCAGTCGTTATATTTATATGATAACTATCCTCAACTTTTTTCAATTTATGTCCAAATACTTTGGACGTAATATATATTGGCTCTCCTTTGCGATAGATGTTGTTCTTCTTAGTGGCATAGTTTTTTGTATCAGATACCAACCGAACATTTCTAACTGTAAGGGGAATTTCATCCCATATGGATAATACGGCTTTTTTCAAGTTTTCAACTGTCTCAATTCGACTGCCAGTTCTGTAAGACTTGTCTGCTGCGTCAATTAAAGCAGCAAAATCACTACTGAGAACATCATGTGCTTGTTTATCCCCGGGCTGCTTTATCTTGATTGGCTCGGATTTTAGGGACTCCTTCTTTACCAACTCAACCCTTCTGTTTTTGCTTCTGCCCTCTTGCGTATCGTTTGAGGCAACCGGTTGGGAAAAACCATAACCTGTAGCTGCTAATCTGGAATCATCTATTCCACTAGCTATCAAATAAGTCTTCACTGTTTGTGCCCGGCGTTGAGAAAGGTCCTTGTTGTAATCCACAGATCCCTGATTATCAGTATGTCCCTGGATTTCTATTTTTAAACCGGGATAGTTTTGCATTAACTTGACTATTTCCTGCAAAGACTCTTTTGATTCCGGTTTCAGGCTGGCTTTATCCACGTCGAACAATATTCCGTAAATTGCGACATGTCCTTTTTCATCCAGCTGTTTTTTTATTTCTTCTGCACCAAAAGTAAGTTTCTTTTTAAACCCCTTTTCTTCAACAATATAAAGTTGGTATAATCCAGTCCATCCATTACAATATACCCGTGCCCAAAGTTTTCTTCCATCAGGCAACAGTAAAGTAAAAATTAATTCACTATCGATCTCCTTTAGTATTTCTCCGTCCTTCTCAATAGCCGCCTGTTTGAAATTTTCAATGGTTTCTAGAGCTGATACAGAGTCATCCGTTTTCCCATTCTCTAGAAGATACTTATATTCAAACTGCCAATATTCACCCTTAACCTTTTTTTCTATTTTTTTGCCATTTTCCGTGTATCTGAAAGTATAGGCGTCAAATTTTTTATATTTGGGGTAAAATGCAGTTGATCCGGGAACAGGTTTAATGACTGGATGATCCTTTCCTTCAGCAAAAACTCCATTATCCAAAGAAAAAACAAACAAACTCAAGGCAACAAGCAAAAATGTTCTCTTCATATCCTCTACCTCCTCTGTCGGTAAAATGTTATAATTAATTCAACGCCTGAATATCACATCTAAACCATTTATGATTTCAGTATTTCAGTATCAATTTAATTACGGATATCGTTAAAAGCTGGCTATACAGATCTCTCTTTTAATCAAAGAACAGGATTTGATCCCAACCACTATTACGGTTTTACCGATCATCTTTAAATAGATTTTGCATCTGGCCCGGAATTGCAGGTGTGATGACGGTTTTCACCTCTGTTCCGCCCGGCAGTCGAAATGTGAGCACGTGCGCATGCAGCGCAAGACGATCAGTTGAACGGTGCCCTTGTAGGTTTCGACACTAATTTTTCTTTCATATCTTTTAAGCCTTGAAGCTCTTCGTATTATGCAGGTTCCCGTATTGTATGCTTTTTTCCCGTCATGAGTCAATAGTAGACTTGATAATCATATAAAGGTCTTCGACTTAGAGTCATGACGATTTTATTTTAAGTCGGAACGGAGTAAATACGTATTGCGCGTTAAGCGTGACATTTTCCTTTTGTTTGAGGGATACATTTATCGAGAATAAAAGTCGGTTGGTAAATGATTCGCTACGCAGATGTGTAGCAACGGAAAATGTCACTATAGCCTGACGCGCTGGAAAAGAAAAAAGACACCTCTCCATCCATAGCAAAAAATGCTATGGACCAGTAAGTATTTTACGTAACATAAACATATTGGATCTAGGAGGTGTCTTATGAGAGCATACGCTGGAATCGATTTACATTCAAGCAATAATTACATCGGCATTATGGATCAGGATTACAAAAGGCTATTTGGCCGGCGGCAGCCAACAATCTAACCAAAGTTTTAAAGGTTTTGGAACCATTCAAGGCTGAACTGGAAGGTGTTATCGTTGAATCCACCCACAATTGGTACTGGCTTGTGGATGGGTTGCAGGAAAATGGCTATAAGGTCCATCTGACCAATTTATCGGCAATCAAACAATATGAAGGTATAAAACACACCGATGACAAATGGGACTCTTTTTGGTTGACGCACATGAAGCACTTAAACATTTTGCCTGAAGGTTATATCTACCCAAAAGAACAAAGAGCTGTGCAAGATTTACTGCGAAGAAGACTATTTTTTGTCAGACAAAGAACAGCAAATATTTTAAGCCTTCAAAGTACGATTACCAGAAATCTTGGAATTAAGATGTCAAGCAATGAAATCAAAAAACTCGACATGGACGATGCTTGTGATCTATTCGATTCTTCGAATTTGGTGTTCATGGCTCAGAATAACATTTCTACAATTAAGCATTTGGGGAAGATAATCAAAGGCATTGAGAAAGGAGTAAAATCCCAGGTTCAACTTCGCAAAGAATTTGTGATGCTGACCACCATATCGGGAATTGGAATAATTTTAGGTTTAACTATTATGCTTGAGGTCGGAGACATCTCTCGGTTTTACAAAGTAGGTAATTATTCCTCGTACTGCCGTTGTGTTGGGAGTAAAAGACTTTCAAATGGAAAGAAAAAAGGGGAGAACAACAAAAAGAACGGCAACAAATATTTAGCCTGGGCCTATGTTGAGGCAGCTCATTTTGCCAAAAGGTATATTCCCAAGGCCCAGAGATTTTATCAGCAAAAAATGGCTAAAAGAAACGGCGCTGTTGCAACCAAAGCCCTTGCTAACAAGTTGGCCCGTGCTTCCTATTTTATTATGCGGGATCAAGTGCCGTTTGATGAAAACATGCTTTTTAGATAATCGGTTTGGGTGCGGCAGAGAACCGGTATTGGGGTTGGCATAGAACCATAAGACTTGATTGGTAACTGCAACGCCCACCAACAGACGGCAATTGTTTTAACATCCTGATTCGCCTATGCCGTGAGTCCACAAGGGGTTGGTTAATAACCATAAGATTTGTGATAAAAACAATTGAACACGGTATGGCACCGAA
>CAYPIW010000010.1:0-7647 GCA_964410925.1 uncultured Desulfobacteraceae bacterium | reverse complement strand
CGCCTCTGTTCATCATTCCTGACACCTGAAACCTTAGGATATGGAACAAAAATTGGATTAAAATTCCATCTGTATACATGGCGATTTTCACCACCCCAGTTTGCAGGTGTTAAATGAAAAAGTCTAAAATATATTTTCCTGCGACAAAAAAGATGCAGCTGCACAATATTCCTTTGATAATTTTGGATGGAACGAATTTTTGCGTTCGAGCACCTAAATACATCCCTAAAATCCCACCGGCTCCGAATACTCCACCCAGCAACCAGTCCGGTGATACTGACAGGTCCGGATAAAATTGCGCCAGAAATTGATAGAAGATCACCCCTGCCACTGAAGTGATAAATGTTCCCATCAGCGCTGCTCCGGCAACGGTATAGACCGGAAGGCCTATGATGGCTACAAAAAACGGCGCAACAATGGCGCCTCCTCCTATTCCGTAAATTCCTCCTATGATGCCGACCAGGAAACACAGTATATAGATTATTAGCGGCGAAAACTCAAAGGTCTCACCATCATATTCGAATTTTACTTGTTTCAGTGTGGAAGTTTTCACATCTACAACATGGGATAAAAAATCCGGAACCGACAGGGAACCTTTATCCTTGTGCTTGTTTTTAGACTTAACTATATCCATCAACAGGCGCAAACCGATATACAGCAGAACAAAACTAACAAAAAATTTGAAATTTTTAGGATTCGGTAAATATTCGATCCGAACCCACGCACCGATGAAGACACCCGGTAACGTTCCGATAATGACGGCCCATGTTAACGGCCAGAGCATTCGGCCTTCTTTGATGTACCGATAAACGCCGCTTGGAATTGCCACGATGTTGAAAACTTGATTGGTTCCACTTACCGATGGCGCAGTATAGCTCAAAAAACTTACCTGAAAAGGCAAAAGGAGAAATGCACCGGAAACTCCGCCCATTGAAGTTAAAAAAGAAACAATAAAAGCCACCATAAAGGGAATGAGCGGATTTACTTCAACCCCTGATACCGGAAATAGCATATAAACCTCCAGCCGATAGTCCCCGGCCAAATAAATAATGCGCATACCAAATATTGTGGTATGTCTGTCGCTTCGGAAATTACATAATTTGCCACGACATGACATCTATTAAAATCAATAAATATCAAATTCAAGCTGTAAATATCAAGCACTGAATGATATCCAGCCTGTGTCTACGGATTTCGACTGTTTTTGGGGGGTATTTTCAAAACAAATCAGCTGCTTTGGAATCTTTATGTCCATTTTATTTGGGACATTGCGAGTATCAGGGGAGATTTCATTTCACAGATGCACACGCTGATTTAAATTAAAAAAATTTGTCACCCGGAGTGAGTCTACAAAAAAATGAGGTGTTCATGCTTGACAGTTTTTCGGCGCAATGTAAAGAATGAAGGCCTGACCGTTCAGGATGTATTTCTAAGCATAAGAGAGTTTCAATCCTTGTTTTAATGGATTCCGTTCTTCAATAGATTGAGCTGATTTTTATCGTATACCTTTTTCAAGGGCGGACCTTCCATAAAGAATGACAGGTCAAAATGCCCTAACCGGTTGCTTTCTTCAGCTTTTGTCAGCTCTGCAATTATTTCGGGATACATAGGGCTCATGATTGTTTCTTTTGGTTTACGATTTGATTGATTTGTCAACTAAAACCAACAATTGTTTTTATAGCAAACCATTTTATCAGATCAGGTCAAATGTTAAAATATTTTTAACCTTTGCCGGCATCGATTAGGATGTTGATTTATTCAGGGTACTCGGCCGTCATAAATATTTTGCCGTTGGATTTATGATTCACAAATCAATTCAATACAAAAACCCGAACAACCACAAAGGGACCTTATTGCCGATACCTGTTTCTATGTCGTCAATGGCAAGAAAGGAGTTGTAGATGTTTTTTATCTGCTTAAAGCTTTTGTTTTTGCCTCCGATTTCAAAAGTATAATTGTTATCGATAAGAAAATCTCCCTGTGGGGGTGAGGATACGTTATGCATGGCTGAAAGCATGTTTATAAAAAATGTTTCGCGCAGGGTGCCTGTGTTTTCTTTACCTTTTCTGCTTATTGCATATATTTGATTCGTGTTATTAAGGTATATTTTTTCCGGTTTTTCCAGCGCTCCAAGCTCGCTTCCTTTTTTTGCCAGAGACATGATTACGCCGCCGTCCTCAAGGTATTTAAGGTAATTTTTGAGTGTGCGTTCATCACCGATTTCTACCATTTTTTTGAGTCGTTTCAAATCTGGTGTAAAAGGAGCGGATTCGGCAATAACGGCTAGCAGTTTTTTAATTTTTTTGATACTGCTTCCGCTTAATGACGGGTATATGGACAACAAATCGCTTTCTATGGTTGCGCGGATGCCTTGTTCCAGGGTGATATAATACGATGAAATGTCATCAAATTCCATGAAATAGGGGAAATAGCCAAACTGAAGAAAATCTTTGAAAAGTGCCAGAATTTTCTTATTTTTTCTTTCTACGGCTGAGATAATATCGTATGAACACTTTTCGTGCTCTTCTAATATGGATTTTAAAATAAGCGGTTCTGTTTTAACGCCCGTGGCCAACTCTATATATTCCCTTAAAGAAAGCCCTCTCATGGAATAAACCACAGCCCTTCTGCTCAAATCATGGCTGCCCTTCTGAATTTCCATTGCAGAGCTGCCTGAAGCAAGAATGGTCAGGTTCTCGAAGCTGTCATAGATACTTTTCAATTCCCCTGACCAGCCTGTATATTTGTGGATTTCATCAAAACAGATCATTTGACCGCCAAGGTTATAAAACGCTTCGGCAATCTCATAGATGCTCCGGCCACCCACAACAAAATGGTCAATAGGAACGTAAATTGCTTTTTTAGTAAAAATGTCATTGTTGTATTTTGATAATATTTTTTGAATCATTGCCGTGGTTTTACCGACACCTCGCTGTCCGATGATAATGGAAAACCTGCTGGTAAGCGGGTGCTTATCAAGAAAGTATCGCCGGTAGGGTTTGTTAAAAGTTTTCAAAAAGTCGCTGCTGAGTTTAAAAATAACATCCAACACTTGGCAGTCTCCGCAACTCTAACAGGAATGCTATACTATTAATATGAAAATTTAATCGTAATACGATACTAACATAAAATAGATTTAAATGTAATGCAATAACGTTTTTATTTTTTGTGTTTATTTGCGTATATTTGTGGTGAACCCAATCAAAAAAACTTAGCCAAAATTTCATCATTCACCAGTTTAGGATCAAATCCCTGTCCCAACACTTTCACCCGACGGAAATCTTCCTGGCAGAATGGAAACAGGTAAACGCTGTCTTCATCTTCATCAATGAGGCTTAGACACTTTTCCCCTAACTCATCGAAGCGGTTTGATTCGAGTTTGCCTAAAAACACGCTTTTCTGGACCCTGATCAAACCATATTTTTTACAAGCTTTGGCGACCTTTGCTCGTGTTTTGTTATCGACAATGTCATAAAGAATCCATACTGGAACGGACATGGTGCGTCTCCGTATTTATATCTATATAGTCCTCTATTTTCAGGTCCTATAATCAGCGTAATCAGCGTAATCTGCGGATCAGAATTCCTTAAGCTCCAGCCAGTCCGGTCTTTTTTCCGCTTCATCGGCCAGTAGAATATTTGCCATCCTGTGGGCTTCGTGCTGGAGGATATGCCGGCGCCTAACATTTTTTCTGCGATAGCGAACGGTTTCTTCCATGTGTTTGTTTATGGCTTCCACAACAACGGGTTTGCCTTCTGTATTAAGGGAAACAGACTGTTCGGTGGTATCAAAATATTTATCTTTCATTTTTTTTCCGGTAAACAGGTAAACGGATGGCTGTTCGGCATAAATTCGAAACGGTTCGATCAGATCAAACACCAGAGATTTCTTATTGTAATTATTGGTGTGAAGAAATCCCACATATGGGTCGAGACCTGATAGTATACACGCCTTTTCCACCCGGCTGTAAAGGATACCGTAGCAATAATTCAAGACCGCATTGAACGGGTCTTTGGCCGGACGCAGGGATCTGCCCTTGAATTGATATTTTTCAGGCATGAGTTTTGACAGGCATTGGAAATATGCCCTGCCGGAAGTTCCTTCCAGCCCCATCAACCGGTTTCGGACATTTTCAAGATTCTTTTCTTCTAAAACTAATTCTGACAGAGACTGCTCAATGATCTGGATGGGAGTTGTAAATAGCGGGATTTTGTCAGGACGTGCATGCATCAGCTTTTTCAAAAAACGGATCTGGTTTTCCATTTTTCCACTGATCATATTAATGACAAGTTGCATGATGCTTTCCAATTAAAAAGAACGCAGGCGTTCACGGGTTCAAAGGTTCAAAGGTTCAGGGGTTCAAGGTTCCATTCTTATCCTCGGACTTCATTTGGGATGCGTATTTACGATAAAAGCGTCAGTTTCGTCAGGCCTGATCCAAGATTTGAAACTAAATTGGCAATTACCTGGGAAAATGAACATCTGTAATGAGGACTTCGAATCTTCAATGCCTTCTTTGTCCTTAACCTTGAACGTTGAACCCTGAACCCTGAACCCGTGAACGGTTACCAAAAATCTTCTCCAGATATTTTACCCTGAAAAAGGAGTTAAGCAGAAATCATGCAAAAACCTTAAAATACGCTAAAAAACATGAAAATGACAGAATTCCAATTGGTTGTCCTAAATATGCGGCCCGCGGCCTAAAAAATGTATGACAATTTTTAACAGTTCCGGTGCCATTCTTCGGCAGATTTTATACGATTTTGGGGTGATGTATGTAGAGTAAAAGGCTGAAGTTTTAGGATTCGATACCGTACAGGCGGCAGGTGTTGTCCCAAATTTTAGCGGACAGATCCTCGGGATCTTGTTCTCTGATCATAGCCAGTTTCAGTAAAACAGACCGCACAAAGGCAGGTTCATTCCGAGGGATGTGGTTTTTTTCGGGAGCGGGTGTCAGATAGGGGGCATCGGTTTCAATAAGAATACGATCCACAGGCATAAAGGGGACAAGCTTACGCAGATCCGCGCCTCGGTTTTTGATGGTCACAATTCCGGTAATTCCGATGTAAAGGCCCAGATCAAGATACTGTTTCAGCTCTGCTTTGTTGCCGCTGAAACAGTGAATCACGCCGCTTTTCACATTTTTGAAATGCGTTTTCAGGATTTCGATGAGACGGCCGTTACTGTCCCGCTCATGAAAAATAACGGGAAGATTTCGTTCATCGGCAACCTCGAGTTGACGAATCAGCCATTTTTCCTGGATTTCTCTGGGGGAGAACATTCGGTTAAAATCGAGTCCGATTTCTCCCCAAGCGTGAACACGGGGATTTTTTGAAAGGTTTTTAAGCGTTTTGAGTGTTTCTTCATTGCAGCTTTTGGCGTCATGCGGGTGAATACCCACCGAAGCGTACAGACCGGGGAACAATTCTGCCAGGGAAACGGCCTTGATGGAACGTAGACGGGTTGTCCCTACAATCATTGCCGCAGCAACACCGGCAGAATTCATGCGTGCGACAACCTCCCGGATATCGTTGTCGTACTCCCGGTCATCAAGGTGGCAGTGACTGTCGAACAGTTTCATTACAGTAGAGGGGTATTCCATTATTCCAATTGGCGCAGCGCGGGTATAAATCACGGCTATTGGCAATATGAAAATCCATGTTCGTCTGCGCTAGGCATTTAGCTTTGGAGAAAAGGTGTCAGGTGTCAGGTGTCAGGATCGAGAAACTTGAAGAGCTGAAACCTGAAACCTGAACACTGACACCTTACGATTGAACTCAATAACCAACTATATTGATTTACACCCGTGCAATGCCCCTTATTGTTCGTGGTTTTCGGTCCCGGACGTCCCCCGCTACAGGTCAAATTCGAGGGGAGTAACCGTTTTAATAAGTTCCAGTTCAAGCATTTTTTCAATAACATGCGAAGGAATTGATACATTTGTTTTGAGAAAAATAATGTTCATTTCCCCGCCTTCTTCCTGTCCCACCTGCATCTGATCAATATTAATATTATTTTTACCCAGAAGCGTTGCAAAACTTCCGATGGCGCCCGGCTTGTCATAGTTATATATCAGTGAAATATGGCCTGTTGGGATGAGTTCGAGCCGGAAATTATTAATTTTAACGATTCTGAGTTCATTTTTCCCGAATATGGTTCCGGATACCGTGTTGGTCGTTTCGGTGGTAATCACCCGCACCGTAATCAGGTTGATATACTCCCCGGATTCATCGCTGCTTGTTTCGGTAACCTTTATTCCTCTATCCTTGGCAAGGACCTGTGCATTAACAAAATTTACATCATCCTTGACCACGTGAGTCAGCAATCCTCTTAAGACCGCGATGGAGACCGGAGCCAGATCAAGTCCTTTAAAATCGCCGGCGTACTCAATGATGACTTCCTTTGGAGCGCCTGTGGCGAGCTGGGCATGAAGACTCCCCATCTGATTTGCCAGGGTCAATAAGGGACCCAGTTTTTTAAGAAGATCGCCGGTAACAGACGGAACATTGACCGCATTTAAGATGGTATCATTCTTCAGATAATCGATGATCTGGCCGGCCACCTGGACCGCCACCTTGGTCTGGGCTTCCTGTGTCGAGGCGCCCAGGTGAGGCGTGCAGATGAGATGATCACAATCAAAGAGTTGGCAAACTCCGGGAGGTTCTTGTTCGAAGACATCCAGTGCGGCCCCGGCGACCTTGCCGGACTTCAGGACATCATAAAGATCCGCCTCATTAACAATGCCGCCACGGGCACAATTTACAATCATTACTCCGTCCTTCATCTGATCAAAAGCGTTTTTGTCGATCATGCCGGCCGTGCTTTTTAGCTTTGGAACATGTATGGTGATATAGTCAGACTTGCGGTATAATTCTTCCAGGGAAACACTTTCAAAACCGGCCTTTTCAATCTGTTGCGGCGTGACAAAGGGATCGTGAACAATGACCTGCATTTTTAGTCCCCGGGCGCGATCCGCAACAATGGATCCGATTTTACCAAATCCGATAACCCCGAGAATCTTGTTGTATATCTCTCTGCCCTGGAGTTTCTTTTTATCCCATCTTCCGGCCTTCAATGACGCGGTCCCTTCGGGGATATTGCGTGACAGGGAAAGTATCATGGCGATGGCGTGCTCGGCGGTTGTTATAACATTACCCCCCGGCGTATTCATCACCACCACACCATGTTTCGTCGCCGCCGGTATATCGACATTGTCGAGACCGATTCCGGCACGTCCCACAACCTTCAGTCGAGTTGCCGCTTTAAGGAGATCCTCTGTTACCTTTGTGGCACTCCTGATAACCAGAGCGTCATACTCTCCGATGATATGTTTAAGCTCTTCAGGAGAAAGTCCTGTCTTCACATCCACTTCAATTCCCTCTTCATCTTCAAACATTTTGATGCCGGCTTCGCCCAGATTATCACTGACCAATACTTTCATACCTGTCCTCCTGAAAAAAATAGTTGGTTTTTACGAGACCATACAATTGATAAACTCGTAAAAAGTCGTCACTCCGAAAAACCGGAGTCCAGATGCTCTGCAACTCATTGAAAAGACTGGATTCCGGCTTTCGCCGGAATGACGGCCTCCGGCTCGTAGCGCCTACGGCTCGGAGAGAAAACAGTATCTTGTGACTTTTTACGAGA
>CAYPIW010000009.1:0-9138 GCA_964410925.1 uncultured Desulfobacteraceae bacterium | reverse complement strand
TGGTGAAACAATGCCGGTAGCAACAAACGACACGGAAGCGGGTCGCCAGCTAAACCGAAGGGTGGAAATAAAGGTAGCACCGCAAGTGCAATAACAATGATGATGTGATGGCTTGTTGTAAACGCAGTATAACGGTCAAAATCTGCGATCATGAAATTACAACATTTTGGGTTATTTGATTTTGGGGGGTGTAGGGGGGTATGTCCCCCCTGCATTTTCGGATTTTTATTAGATCAGCGATTGAAAATCTGTGCTTACTGCTATATATCTGGAAATCTAAAGTCGGTTTAATTGGTTGTGATATCATATTGGTTGACTCATAATTCAAATATACATCGCCGGAACATCAAACGAAGACCTTATCTTTCCGTGATTTGGGTTCAGGACACGCTAACTGTCTGAATATTTGTATAAAGATCTCTAAAAATAGCTGTTTTTTTATGTGATGCTGAAAGAGGTGGTTCGCTCAGGAGCAAAGACGTGGGAACCATTGACAGCTCCTATCCCGGAAAGGGCCAATTCCATGTCTGTGATGCCGAAGAAAAGGCCAGGTTGAAATCGACGTGCACCTCGAGGATGAGACGGTTTGGCTGATCCAAAAGCTTATGGACGATGCTACCAAAAATCCTATTTTTCGTTCGGGCTATAAAGTTTACTTGGCTTTAAATTGAAGCAGAAACCGGATGAACCAGGCGACATTCCTTGCCGTGAAATGGATACCAGTACGACGGGAAAACTCAGGGTCTGTTTTAAACACCGGGCCTCCTGCAATTATTTTTGTTTTTGGCGGGAGGTTTCTGCTTATCATTAAAATATCTTCTTCTGAATCAAACTGGAGTACGGTCAATCCTAATAAATCGGGGTTGTTTTTTTTACATGCGGCTATGATTTTTTCAGGCGCCACAAGCAGGCCGAGATCAATGATTTCAAGACCGGCTATTTCAGAGAACATCCGAATAATTTCGAGACCCTGTCCCAGGCCATCGTCAAGGGTTGCGGTAATCATCAGCGGAAGGGTGTCCCAAAACCCCGAACCCCCTGTTTTCACTTTCCATTCCCGCAACTCTCCGGCTGCTTTTTCAAGCCCTGATCTGGAAGGCACCCCTTTTGATTGCCATTCTCTTGACAGCTCCTCAAGTTTTTTCCATAATTGTTTTGTGTAATCAGGAATCTAATTCACCCTTTGGTGGGTATAAATCAAGGCCGTCGGTAAACGATGACCCTGGTCTATTGACAAACCATAGCTCCGATTTCAGGTTTCAGGTTTCAGGGTTAAGGGCGAAACGAGGTTACCCATAACAATTATATGGACGTGGGGACCTTGAAGTCTATAAAAAAATGTGAGTGAAAATGCTTCCTGACACCTGACACCTGAAACCTGAAACCTCAAACCTAATATCCATGACAATCTTAGCAAACAACGGTCTTGATTTACACTCCCATTTGGTTGTGTTAAAAATTGGAACCATATAATAAGGTAATGAAACATTGTCAAAGGTGACGGTCTCGTAAAAAGTCCAACTTCTGCGTTGTGCTGCATTTCGCAATCATTCAACGTACGATAATTACGCCTCATGATTACAAAATTTGCACGCTTTGAATTTGAACTTTTTACGAGACCGTCTAAATCGGATTTTTTACAAATACATCAAAGGTGAAGACCATTCAAAATTCATTACCTATAACATTTTGAGGAAAATAAATTAAAAGGATTGCAAAACAAGCAGACAATATATTAAAAATCTTACATTGGACATCTGATTGGATGCAGTAAATTCTACTTGGAAAAGAGGAAGGCTAATGGACCCGATAGCTAAAAAAGTTAAACAATGGATTGAAGAAAAAAAAGATCCCAGAAGTGCCCACTGGCAGGGCGGGCTTGAGGCAGTACTGAATGTTTTTTCACCGTATATGGAATCCGGCAAACTGAATCCTGTTCAGCCTCTGGAAAAAGATGACTTTTCCGTTTTCGAGGCTGCCCTGGAGGTAGTTGACCTGAGTCCCAACCTGAAGGCTGCTTTTTTACCGCCATCTATTGCCGGACCCATTACCCCCCCTGAATCCGCAGGCGAAATTCAGCGAATTGAAAAGGGAAAACCCTCTTATAAAATACTGATAGCCAGACCGGGCAAAGATCCAAGAATTTTATGTGCTGAAATATCAGAGCATGCGAAAAATCCCGGAATAGATATTTTTCAGTCAGGAGCGTTATTGGGAACCTATAATTATGATACCCATCAGGAGTGTCTTACCTATCTCACTCAAGCCATAAGGGCGCATATCTGGGAAAGGGGTAAATGGAGCCAGGATGAATATAAGAGGTACACGATGAACTGGTTTGAAAAAATACTGGGTCTCGGTAAAGGCACCGTTTGCGTGGAGGAAGACTTCTCTTTTTTCCATAGCCCGACACTGATAAAAAGTGATAGGGTTGATGCTCTTTTTACGCTTATTTATGAAATTTTGATGAAACGCTTCAGCGATCCTGATGATCAATTTAAAGATCCTATTTCATCTATCCAGAATATCAAAGACAAGGACGCTCGGGTTGCTCAACTAAATGAACTTTCGGAAAGAGCAATCCTTGAACTTCTGAATTTGATGAAGGAATTGGAAATTGTAAAATTCGAGGAGTTTTCGAACCCTGAAAACGAACGGTTTAAAAAAGAATTCTCCAGAACCATCCGAAAAATAAGCCAAAGAATAAGTTAAGGCCGATAGAGAAAAGATGGTAAATTTCTTACTTTTTTTGAAGAATCTTTCTGAGAACATATTGCAGTATCCCGCCGTTTTCGAAATACGCCATATCCACATCCGTATCCAGCCGTGAAATCACTTGAAAATCGACCGTTTTTCCGTCTTCTCTCACGGCATTGACCTGCAATGCTTTCCTCGGTCCCATATCCTGGATCCCTCTGATATAAAACGTTTCAGAACCTGTTAGACCGAGTTTTTCAAAATTTTCATTCTTCTTAAACACCAATGGCAGTATGCCCATGCCAACCAGATTGCTCCGGTGAATCCGCTCAAAAGATTGGGCGATTACCGCTTTTATTCCTAAAAGCATCGTTCCTTTTGCGGCCCAGTCTCTGGAAGACCCGGTCCCGTATTCTCTGCCTCCCAATACAATCAGGGGTCTGCATTCCGCCATGTATTCCAGGGCGGCGTCATGGACGAACATCTGTTTTTTTGCGGGAAATTTTACGGTAAAACTGCCTTCCTTTGGCGCGACCAGCTTGTTTTTTATGCGAATATTTCCGAAGGTTCCCCGAATCATCACTTCGTGATTTCCTCTGCGAGAGCCATAGGAATTAAACGCTTCGGGAAGCACATGATTTGCCGTCAGGTAGCGACCGGCCGGATAATCTTCGGGTATGGCTCCTGCCGGAGAAATATGATCCGTGGTCACCGAATCTCCCAGCACTAAAAGCACACCGGCATTTTCTATGTCGGACGCTTCGGCAGAATCGAGGGTGAAATTTTCAAAATACGGCGGCTTTTTAATGTAGGTGGACTGTTCATCCCAGTCAAAGGTGGTACTTTCGGTGACTTCGAGGGATTGCCAGAATTCATCGCCGTCAAAAATTCTGGCGTACTCACTTTCAAAAAATTCTTTATGAACATGTTTGTGAACCAGGCTTTGGATTTCTGCGTTGGTTGGCCAGATATCCGGAAGATAGACGGGTTGACCGCCGGAATCGATCCCAAGCGGTTCCACGGTCAGATCGATATTCACCCTTCCGGCCAGCGATAGTGCGACTACCAGCAATGGGGATGCCAAAAAATTCGCTTTGATACTCTGATGGATTCTGGCCTCGAAATTGCGGTTTCCTGAGAGCACTGAGGCGACAGTCAGATCATTTTCAGAAATCGCTCTCTCAATTTCCGGATGCAAAGGACCGCTGTTCCCAATGCAGGTGGTGCACCCGAAGGCGGCCAGGTGAAACCCCAGCGTCTCAAGACAGGGCATTAAACCGGCATCGTTAAGATACCGAATGACCACTTTGGAACCCGGCGCCAGGGAAGTCTTGACATGCGGAGGGACTTTGAGTCCCCTGGCCACGGCCTTTTGGGCCAGCAGTCCCGCTCCCATCAGAACAAAAGGGTTCGAGGTGTTTGTGCATGAAGTTATGGCGGCGATCACAATGCTCCCGTGGCCGATTGTGGCCACTTTTCCGTCAAGATCCACCGGATATTGTCCACCGTCAGTGACCTTGCAAGGAGGTGTTGTCCTGACCGTTCGGCAACCGGATACGTCGTGAAACGTGGAGATATCGGCCGGATCCGCGTTTCGATCATAGCTGCCCTCCAGTACCGTGGCAAAGTTTCCTTTAAGATCCTTTAGCTCGATTCTGTCCTGGGGTCGGGCCGGACCCGCGACACAGGGTTGGACTGTGGAAAGGTCGAGTTCGAGAACTTCAGTGTAACCCGGATCTTCCTGACCCGTATAAAACAGCCCCACGGTCCGGGTATAGATCTCAACCAGATCGGCCTGTTTTTCCCGATGGGTCAGGTGAAGGTATTCTATGGTCTTTTCATCCACCGGAAAAAACCCAACGGTGGCACCGTATTCCGGGGTCATGTTGGCGATGGTGGCCCGGTCCGGAACCGAGAGTTTCTTGATTCCCGGACCGAAATATTCGACGAATTTTTCCACGACATTGTGTTTTCTGAGCAGTTCGGTCACCACCAGCACCAGATCGGTTGCCGTGATTCCTTCTCTCAACTCACCCACCATCTTTACTCCGATGACTTGAGGAATCGTCATATAATACGGCTGCCCGAGCATAACCGCCTCTGCCTCGATACCGCCAACCCCCCAGCCCATTACGCCGATGGCGTCTATCATGGTCGTATGTGAGTCGGTGCCTACCAGAGAGTCCGGATAGGCCATGGTGTTGCCGTTGATCGTTTCGACCATGACCACCTGCCCCAGATATTCGAGATTTACCTGGTGACAGATTCCGGAATTCGGAGGAACCACCCGGAAATTGTTAAAACTCTTCTGCGCCCATTTCAAGAGTGCGTATCGTTCCCGATTTCGTTCATATTCCCTGGCCACATTTTTTTGTAATGCGTCCGGGGTGCCAAAATAATCAACCTGAACCGAATGGTCGATGACCAAATCTACCGGTACCAGCGGGTTGATTTTCATGGGATCGCCGCCCAGATCTTTTACGGCGTCCCGCATGGCGGCAAGATCCACCACTGCCGGAACACCGGTAAAATCCTGCATCAAAACCCGTGCCGGATGAAAAGGAATTTCCACGGGTTCGTCATATCGTTTTTTCCATCCGGCGATTTTGACCACATCCTCTTTCCTGACCGTACGGCCATCCAGTTTTCTTAACAGGTTTTCAACAAGAATCCTGATGGAAAAGGGTAGGGTATCTATTTTTGCAATGCCTTTTTCCTGAAGCAGGCGGATATCTGCAATATCATACTCCCTGTTGTTTACTTTGATCTGCCGGATAAATTCCTGTCTTTTCATAACGTGTCCTCTATAAAAAATCGGGCCCGGACGGCCCGGCTTTGGTTTGCTCCCAGGGGGGAGGTTAAGTTTTTAATGTTTCGTTGGCGCCATGGAGTTACGGACGGATGAAGTGATGAAAGATCAGGTCTGATCATTGGTTAATGATCATATTTTTTTTTAATCATTATCGAACATCCCGTAACTAAAAGTCAACCGTTGATCTTTTTGACAAATGATGTTTCAGACCCTCTTGTCAAGGTGCCGGAATTAAAGATTTGCGCGGTTGAGATTGAGAAGGTTTAAAGGTTTCCTGTACCGAAAATACCAATATGTCAAAACGGTTAGATAAAAAAGCCTTTACGCGGTATTTACGGAACGATTAATTGTCATCAATCATTCGAAGAAAATAACGGTGGAACCGAAGATCGGATGTCAGCTCGGGGTGGAAAGCCGTTGCCAGCCATTTCCCTTCCTGAACCGCGACAGCGGTACCGTCGCTTAATTTGGCAATGACGCCGGTATTCCCCCTTACATCGAGAATATAGGGTGCCCGTATGAAAACGGCATGAAACGGTTCTGCCGCACCGTTTTCAAGTACCGGAACAAAGAGATCAGTTTCGAAGCTGTCCTTCTGACGGCCGAAGGCATTCCGTTTGGCATAGATGTCCATCACCGCCAAAAGCGGCTGTGGGCTGTCGGTCTCTTTGGCCAAAAAGATCAGTCCGGCACAGGTTCCCCATACCGGATGGGCCGCAGCAAATTTCCGGAGCGGGTCCATCAACCTGCAGGTAACCGCCAGCTTGCCGATGGTGGTGCTTTCGCCACCCGGAATAATGAGGCCCCTCAATCCATGCAAATGTTCGGGCAGGCGTACTTCAGTCGTTTCCACGCCAAGCTGGCGCAGGATTTGAATGTGCTCCCGGAACGCCCCCTGGAGGGCCAGAACACCGATTCGTAACGTCTTAACCGGCAATGCTTTACCAGCCGCGGGTTGCCATTTGTTCTGCCTCGGAAAGCGAACTGGCGCTGATGCCCACCATGGGTTCCCCCAGATTTTCGCTCACTTTGGCGAGAATTTGGGGATCATTGAAATGGGTGGTCGCTTCAACGATTGCCCTGGCACGGGCTGAGGGATTACCGCTTTTAAAAATACCGGACCCCACAAAGACGCCGTCCACTCCGATCTGCATCATCAGGGCGGCATCGGCAGGGGTGGCGATGCCGCCGGCGGCAAAATTCACCACCGGAAGCCGCTTCAGTTCTTTGATCTCTTTAACCAGTTCATAGGGGGCCCCGCAATTTTTGGCATATGTCATCAGCTCTTCGTCGGGCATCAGTTGGAGCCGTTTTATCTCCCCCAAGACGCTGCGCGCATGGCGCACCGCTTCTACCACATCGCCGGTACCGGCCTCACCCTTGGTGCGGATCATGGCGGCCCCTTCGCCGATCCGGCGCAGGGCTTCACCCAAATTGCGACACCCGCATACAAAAGGTATTTTGAATTCGTGCTTGTTCACATGATGGGCTTCGTCGGCCGGTGTCAGCACTTCGCTCTCGTCGATGAAATCGACCCCGATGGCCTCTAAAATTTGGGCTTCCACAAAATGGCCGATGCGGCATTTGGCCATAACCGGAATCGATACCGAGGCGATAATCTCCCGGATCAGACCGGGATCCGACATGCGCGCCACCCCCCCGTGGATGCGAATGTCCGCCGGTACCCGTTCCAGGGCCATTACGGCTACGGCACCGGCCTCTTCGGCAATAATTGCATGTTCAGGGGTAACCACATCCATGATCACCCCCCCCTTTAACATCTGGGCCAGACCGTGCTTGACGGTTATCCCTCCTATTCGGGTCAATCCGTTGTCTTTTAATTCGGTTTTTTGGTTTTCCATTAAAGTCTCCTCATATGGTTCTTTAAGATTCCCACCGCAGGTTTCATATCGCTGCATCATCCATTTTTCAGGAAATTGGATAGATAAATAATAATTGCTTTGTTTGTCAATACAGAATCACATAAGAAATCGGATCATGGTCTTTTTTCAAATAATCCTTGGAAAAAAGCTCTTGCATTTTAAAATTGACTTGGCTATTGTTTTATTTTTAGACAGAGTTATGAAAGGTAAGAGACCCGATCACGGCCGGGGGACCGGCCTGGCAAAAAGCCCTAAATCCAAGGGCGTACGCATTAAAGGCCGCCTCTGGCTTGAGAAAGACGGCGAGAACTTATTGAGCTGGGGCCGGGTGGTGCTTCTGGAGCGTATTCGAGAAACCGGCTCCATTGCGGCGGCGGCCCGCTCTATGGAAATGGCCTACAGTCATGCATGGACCCTGGTAGTGAAAATGAACCGTTTGGCCGGAGAAGAGCTGGTTTCCCGGACCCTGGGGGGGCGCCACGGAGGGCGTGCTTCTCTTACCCCGGCAGGGGAGGATGCGGTTAACCGGTTTTGGAAATTGGCTGACAAATTCCGGGAATGGCTTCAGGATCAGGGATTCTGACGAGGTTTATCCCATTTTTTTTTAAAACCGATATATTCTTAAGAGAATATCGAAAATAGAAATTGGCATGCGGGAGAGGTTATGAATATCGGTGCTTTTGATTTTGATGAGTTTTTACAGATGATCAGGTCTTTTCATGGGAGTGTTGCTCCCGGAGTGGTCATCGGCGGAATAATGGTCGAGATGGCTCGGAGCCGTCTCCCGGCGGAGGTGTTATTCGACGCGGTGTGCGAAACCGGTAATTGCCTCCCGGACGCGATCCAGCTTCTTACCCCCTGCTCCACGGGTAACGGGTGGCTCAAAGTGGTCAATGTGGGTCGCTTCGCCCTTGCCCTTTATGATAAATATCAGGGGCAGGGCGTGCGGGTATTCTTAGATCCGGCAAAAGTGGCCGAATGGCCGGAGATACAAAACTGGTACCTGAAGCTCAAACCCAAAAAAGAGCAAAATACCGCAATGCTTCTGGATCAAATTAAAGCTGCCGGGCCTGATATTCTGGGTTGGCATCCGATAAAGATTCGTCCCCAGTTTCTCCAAAAGCGCAGCAAAGGCCGGATAAAAATCTGCCCTCTTTGCCGGGAAGCGTATCCGGCAAAAGACGGCGGTCTATGCCGGGCCTGCCAGGGGGAAGGCCCCTACGTGAGTGATGATCCGCCCCAGGGAGCGAGGTGTGATACACCCCCTTTGGAGGCGTTACCGCTGGAGCACGCGGTGGGATGCAGGAGCTTGCACGATATGACCCTGATTATTCCTGAGATCAGCAAGGGACCGGCATTTGAAAAAGGTCAGGTTATCGGGGCGGGAGATTTGTGCCGCTTGCAGCAAATGGGCCGGCAACATCTCTTCGTAATGGAAAAAAACCTAATCGGCCCCGAATGGGTGCATGAAAATGACGCCGCCCTGGCTTTTGCACGGGGCATGGCCGGAAAAGGAGTCATTTTTAGCGAACAACCGAAAGAGGGCAAAATAAACCTGCTGGCCGCCCGGGATGGGCTGTTGGTTGTGGATGAACCCTGTTTGGAGCGTTTCAATCTGGTTACCGGGGTCATGTGCGCCTGTCGCCAGAATTTCTCCATGTTGATACGGGATCGGATTTTCGGTGGCACCCGGGCCATCCCTTTGTTCCTTTCCCGGGCCGATTTTCATAAAGCCATGGACATCCT
>CAYPIW010000008.1:0-23906 GCA_964410925.1 uncultured Desulfobacteraceae bacterium | reverse complement strand
GGTTTTTTTTTGTGAAAATCTGTGTTTTGCTCGAAATTGTATGCGACTTTAATAAGCTTCCCTTCGTCAAAATGTTTTGCCATTATCTGGAGCCCGATGGGAAGTCCCTGCGATGAAAACCCGCAAGGAACGGAAATGCCCGGTATTCCGGCAAGATTTGCCGAAAGGGTAAAAATGTCGGACAAATACATGGTCAGAGGATCATCAATTTTTTCCCCTATCTTAAAGGCCGGGGTGGGCGCCACCGGTGACAGGATCACATCACAGCTTTGAAATGCTTTTTTAAAATCTTCTATGATCAGGGTTCGAACCTGGGAAGCCTTGCCGTAATATGCATCGTAATATCCTGCAGAAAGTGAGTATGTGCCCAGAATAATGCGCCGTTGAACTTCCGGACCGAACCCCATGGATCGAGTGCTTTTATACATTCCCATGAGGGTTTTTTTATTCTTATTCCGGTATCCATACTTAACCCCGTCGTACCGGGCAAGATTGGAACTGGCCTCTGAAGGCGCAATCACATAATAGGCGGCCACCGCATGTTCTGTGTGAGGCAGAGAAACTTCAACACACCCGGCTCCTAACTCTTGAATTTTTTCAACGGCACCTTTGACCGCTTCGGAAACGTCGGGATCCAGGCCTTCGGCGGTACTGTATTCTTTTGGGATGCCCACTACCATTCCTTTTAAATCATGCCCAAGAAAAGAGGTATAATCCGGAACCTCTTCAGGCACTGATGTGGAATCGGCGGAATCGTACCCCGAAATAACATTCATTACCATGGCGCAATCGGTAACATCCTTGGTCAGCGGACCGATCTGATCCAGAGAGGAAGCAAATGCCACCAGGCCGAAGCGGGAAACCCTGCCGTATGTGGGTTTCAATCCGACAACACCGCAGTGTGACGCGGGTTGGCGGATCGACCCGCCGGTATCCGATCCCAATGACCCGATACACATATCCGCAGCCACCGCCGCTGCGGAGCCGCCGCTTGAACCGCCGGGGATCCGCGCCAGATCCCAGGGGTTGTGGGTAAGTTTTATGGCGGAATGTTCGTTTGATGAGCCCATGGCAAATTCATCCATATTGGCCTTGCCGACAATTACAGCACCTTGTGTTTTCAGCTTTTTTACCACGGTAGCATCGTAGGGCGGCACGAAATTTTCGAGAATTCTGGAAGCACAGGTAGTCCGCAGACCCTTTGTGCACATAAGGTCCTTGATTGCCATGGGAATGCCTGTCAAGGGTAACATATTGCCCTGGGAGATCGCTTTATCGGCAATCCTGGCCTGGGCCATGGCCGTTTCACCGGTCACGGAAATATATGCGCCCACTTTTTCTTCTACAGCGTCGATACGATCAAGTACCGCCCGGGTCAGTTCCCGGGAAGATATTTCTTTTTTCTTTAACAGTGTGTGAGCTTTTTTTATGGTAAGTTCATGAAGATTCATACCTCTTGTTCCTTTTTACGAGTTAATCACCTTTGACGGTTTCGTAAAAAGTCTCGAAATCGTCATGCCGGACTTGATCCGGCATCCAGAACACATTGAATTGACTGGATTCCGGCTTTCGCCGGAATGACGGAAAAGAGAACTTTTCTAATTTTACGAGTTAATCACTTTTGGAACGATAAAATTTCCATCCTCTTTTTCAGGGGCATTGGAAAGTGCCAAATCACAGTCAATACTTTGTTTTTCCTCATCTTCCCGAAAGGCGTTGGTCAAAAAAATGGCATGAGAGGTGGGTGACACACCCTGGGCATCAACGGATTTTAATGTATCGACATATTCCAATATGGTTCCGATTTGTCCAGCAAACTTGTCTATCAGTACCTTGTCAACATCCAGACGGGCAAGGTTTGCCACATGAAGCACTTCCTGTTTTGTAATTTTCATCATATCCCCATAAAAGATTGAAAATTGAATATTGAATATTAAATGATGATCTTCGCGACATTATTATAATTTTACCACGAAGCTCACGAAGGAAAAGAAAAATAAAATATATAATCTTCGTGTAGCTCGTGGTGCTATACAACCTTTTTTGCTTAAAAAATACACAAAATTCAATTTAAGAGACTATTTCTGGACAATGATGGCTTTTATGTTTTCTTTTTTTAGCCGGTTGAATGTAATGTCGGCATCGGCCCTGTTTTTGAAAGACCCTATCCTTATCCTGTAAAAAATGCCTTTCCCTGGAACCTTTCCCATGCTCCTGTATGCAGGATAGCCCTTTTTTTTTAATTTTGCCACCAGGGTATCAGCGACTTTTTGATCTTTTAGTGCGGCCACCTGGATAGTAAAATCTTTATTGTTTTCGGCTGATTTTTTAACAGCGGCAACCGTCTCTGCTTTTGGAGCTGTTACGGTATTTTTGGATACGGACGATTTTTTTACCATAGAAACGGTTTCTTGGGGCATCGGCTTCAGGTTATTTTGGGGGATATCCGCTTTTAGCCGGTCTTCTTCGCCGGTATTTTTCAGTGCCTCATAAAATTCCATCCTGGTCTTGTTGTCCTCGGAGTTCGGGTCTGGTTTGTAACGGTCCAATTCCTTTTTGATGACCGCCTCCTTTAAAGCAGCCAGTTCGCTTTCAAGCTTTCCTATATCAAACTTTACAGGGACGGTCTCTCTTCCCACGAAGATACCCAGGACAAACATCCATGCACATGCAAAAAAGGTCAGGCAAATCCACAGGGACAACCCTTTGCGTGTCCATTGAGACGAAGATTTCTCTTTTTCAGGCGAGGCTTTTTCTTTTTTCACCATTGTTTTTTCTAACTCACCGCAAAGCCGCTGAGGGCGCTGAGAGTTTCTTTTTTTGTTTTCCGCTGAGAGGGCGGAAAACAAAAAGACTCAATCCTGCAAGACTATTCCTTAAGTGCGTGTACAATTCTCACGATGCCATCTCGCATAAAAGGCACATTAAAATTTAGAATTAGCCCTAAATTAAGTCCTGACAATTTAAGGTATGTCAAAAGCTGTGCTTTGTGGATAGGTTCTATCCTTTCGCATGATTTCAATTCCAGAATGATTGCATTTTCAACAACTATATCAAGCCTGTAAGCACAATCCAGTTTTTTTCCTTTATAATTAATAGACAGAGCCTTTTGTCTTTCGTATGACAAAATCCCGAGATCGAATTCATGGCAAAGGCATACTTCATATGTCGATTCAAGCAAACCCGGTCCAAGACTTTTATGCACTTCAATAGAAGCACCAATGATTTTACTGCTCAACTGATTAATATTCATAATAATCACCTTAAATCTGCCAAATGCAGATGTAGTATCTTTCCATTGCCGTCCTCTCAACGGCAATGGAAAAATTATTTGTCTCTGTGTTCTCTGCGGCTTTGCGGTGAAAAAAACTACATTTTTTCGGGGGCAGAAACACCCAATAGTGTCAGTCCGTTCCGTATGACTTTTTGAACCGCCAGTACCACATAGAGCCGGCCCCGGGACAATAGAGGATCATCGGAGAGGACCCTGTGTTTATTGTAATAGGCATGAAAACAGGCCGCAAGCTCCATGAGATAAAATGTTATTCGGTGAGGTTCCATGAAGGTTGCACTGTTTTTTAGAACATCCGGATAGCGGGCCATGGTTTTCATCAGATTGATTTCTTCGGGTTCTTTTAGCATTGCCATGGCTTTTTGATTCCAGGTGATGTCATCTATACCCTTTTCCCGACCCTTCCGGGCGATACTCGATATCCGGGCATGCACGTATTGAACGTAAAAAACCGGGTTGTCGCTGGTCTTTTTCTTTGCCAGATCCAGGTCAAAATCAAGCGGGCTGTCATAATGGCGGGTTAAAAAAATAAACCTTGCCGCATCTTTTCCGACTTCTTTAACCACATCACTGAGGGTAACAAATTCACCGGCCCGGGTGGACATGGCAACAGGTTCGCCGCCGCGCAGAAGATTGACAAGCTGAACAAGTATGACGGTGAATCGATTTTTATTCAGGCCCGATGCCTGGATAGCACCGGTGACCCGTGAAATATAACCGTGGTGATCAGCACCCCAGACATCTATTACCCGTTCAAACCCTCGTTCGAACTTATCCATGTGATATGCGATATCAGACGCAAAATACGTGGTCTGGCCGTTTTTTCGGACCACTACCCGATCTTTTTCATCTCCAAAAACTGTGGTTTTAAACCATAAGGCACCGTCTTTTTTGTATATAATATCCTTATCTCGAAAATCTTCTATAACCGCTTGCACTTTGCCGGAATCATAAAGGCTTTGTTCACTGAACCAGTTGTCAAACTCGATCCCAAAGTTCGTAAGATCCTGACGGATCTGTGCGATAATACGTTCCGCCGCAAACTTCGCACAATATGAAATCGATGATTCTTCATCCTGGTCCAGAAGTGTTTTCCTCTCGCTATGGCTTATTTCTTTTGCAAAATCGATGATATAATCGCCCTGATAATTTTCTTCCGAAAACTGAATATTCATTCCCAGCAACTGCTTGTATCGAAGAAAAACAGATTTGCCCAGCGTATGTATCTGACGACCCGAATCGTTGATATAATACTCTTTTTGAACAACATATCCGCAAAACCGCAAGATATTCGCCAAGCTGTCGCCAACAGCAGCACCCCGGCCGTGTCCCACATGCAAAGGCCCTGTCGGATTAGAGCTTACAAATTCCACCTGTATTTTTTTACCATTGCCCATATCCGAAGCGCCATAACGGATATTCTCCTGATGGATTTTGTGTAACACGGGATACCATGACCATATGTTTACAAAAAAATTGATAAAGCCGGGACCGGCAATCTCTGTTTTTGCCAAAATATTGTCGGGATCGTTGAGATGTTTTAAAATCAATTCTGCAATTTTTCGCGGGGACATTTTCTGGACAGAGGCGGTAACCATTGCGATGTTTGTTGAAAAATCACCATGCGATTCTATTTTGGGCACTTCAACTTCAATTTCCGCAAAGGCTTTTGAAGGCAAATCACCTTTTTCATATGCACGGGTTGCAGCGTTACGGATCAGGGTTGATATTTGTTGTTTCATTTAATTTATGGTTTCACTTTCAGGATATGAGAATCGTCGTCTATACAGATGGAATTTTAATCCTGTTTTTGTTCCAGATCTTCAGGTTTCAGGTGTCAGGAATGATGAATAGAGGCCCTGACACCTGACACCTGACACCTGAAACCAAGCATGCGGGAAGGAATAAATACGGGATATTTTTTAAAGCCGTATTACGGAAAATTTCAATCATCCCAGCCCACTTTTATTTGTTTTGGTAACACTATCGATTGTTCTAATAGTGCTTCTTCAAAAAAAATGCAAACCATAAAGAGTTTTTGTTCTCAAGTCAAGTGACTTTGCCGGCAAAATTTTGTTGACATCATACATTGTATAATACTATGCCCTTTTAAAAAAAAGCAGTCAGAAGGCTGCGGTAAAAATTACTTCATAAAAAACAGGTAAAACTACGAAGGCATGGGTATCATGAAGATACCTTAAATTTGTGGTTTTTTTTTGCGAAAAAGGAGGTTTTCATGAAAAAAGGTATGATTTTGACGGGTATCATTGCAGCAATCTTTATACTGTCAGGGCAGGCTTTCGCACATTTCGGTATGGTGATTCCCTCGGACAGTATGGTTATGCAGGGAGAGAACAAAGATGTGACGGTGACGCTCTCATTTTCTCACCCCTTTGAAGGGCATGGAATGGAACTGGTAACACCGGTTGCTTTCGGGGTTATGTCAAACGGCAACAAACAGAATTTGCTCGGCAGTCTAAAAAAGGCTACGGTCATGGGGCATACGGCATGGGAATCGGGTTACTCTATAAAAAGGCCGGGTGTGTACATGTTCTATATGGAGCCCAAACCCTACTGGGAACCGGCGGAGGATTGTTTTATCGTGCATTATACAAAGACGGTGGTCACGGCATTCGGCGACGATGAAGGATGGGATGAAGAAATCGGGCTGAAAACCGAGATCGTTCCCCTGTCAAAGCCGTTCGGTCTTTATACCGGAAACGTTTTCCAGGGGATTGTCAAACTGGACGGAAAGCCGGTTCCATCTGCTGAGGTGGAAGTGGAATACTATAACAAAGATGGGAAAGCCCACGCACCGACGGACTACATGGTTACCCAGACCATCAAGGCCGATAACAACGGAATATTTACCTGTGCAGCGCCAAAGGCCGGATGGTGGGGATTTGCGGCTTTGAATACAGCTGATGAAAAACTCAAACATGAGGGTGAGGAGAAGGATGTAGAAATCGGCGCGGTAATCTGGGTTGAGTTCCATGACTGGAAGGAAAAATAAACGTTTCTGATAACGGACAAATTACTGACGGAGGAAAACAGTTATGAAAAAGAGATTGATCGGTGCTTTTTTGACATTTATCATCGCGTCGTTAATGATTCCAAGTATTTGTGTGTGTGAGGAGATGTCCAACCACGAACTTATGCAAGAGCTGAAAGCACTCAAAGAGAAAATCAGAATTCTCGAAGAAAAACTGGTTAGCCAGGAAAAAGAGGAAATTAAAAAAGAACCGGAACAAGAAGGAGATAAGTTCCACGGAGGTGCCGAAGGCCAACCGGGACTGCCTGAAAGAATCCGTCGAATTGAAGAAAAATTTGAACAAAAGCAAGAGGGGTTCCTGGCAAAATGGGCGGATAAAATAACCCTGAGCGGACTTATAGAGGCCGAAGCCTATTACGAAGACTATGACTATGACACCCCTGCGGAAAAGGATGAAGACTCGAGTGATCTTACCCTGGCCACAGTGGAACTGGGGATTGATGTGGACATTATAAAACATGTCAAAGGGCATCTGCTTTTTTTATGGGAAGAGGATGACACCGAGCCCGTGGACCTGGATGAGGGCTATATCACCATAGATGGAGAGGATGTGGTTCCCCTGTATCTGAATGTGGGCAGGCTCTATGTTCCCTTCGGCAATTTTGAAAGCCATTTTATCAGCGATCCCTTGACCTTAGAGCTTGGGGAGACCTGGGAGAGCGCTTTAACCGTGGGATATGTGAATGAATGGATGGACCTTTCCATAAGTGCGTTTAACGGGGACATCGATGAAACCGGAGAAGATAATCATATAGAGACCTATGTTGCCGCTGCTTCATTTTCCGTTCCCGAAGAACTCAGTTCGAATTTTGGTATTAGGGCCGGTGTGTCATACATCAGCAATATTGCGGATAGTGACAGCCTTCAGGACGAGGATGATGATGAAAATAAAATTATTACTGGTGGCGAAGTAAAAGATTATGTCGAAGGTCTGAGTGCTTTTCTAAGCATATCTTATATGGATAAACTCTTCTTCGAGTTTGAATATCTCGGAGCTCTTGATGAATTTAAAGCAAACGAATTGTCATTTGACGGAGGAAAGAAATTTCAGCCCGAAACCTGGAACTTTGAGCTTGCATATGCCGCAACGGATCGATTCGAAGTTGCCGTCAAGTATGAGGGCGGCGACGACCTCGGCGATTTCCTTCCCGAAGATCAGTATGGCGCAACAGTGACGTATGGCCTGTTTGAGAACACATCCCTGGCTCTCGAATATCTTCATGGAAAATTCGAGAATGATGACGAAAGAGATGTAGTTACCACACAGCTTGCAGTTGAGTTTTAACTGATTTAGTATCCGTTCACGTGTTCAAAGGTTAAGGGGTTCAAGGTTCCATTCTTGTCTCCGGACTGCTTTTGGAATGCGTACTTACGAGAAAAGCGTCAGTTTCGTCAGTTCTAATCCAAAATTTAAAGCTAAATTGGAAATTACTTGGAAAAATAGACATTTGTAACGAGGGCTTGGGATTTTCAATGTTTTTTCGTCTTTAACCCTGAACGTTGAACCCTGAACCTGTGAACGGTTACGGTTTGTGCTTGTGAGGTATTCTGCCGGATTTGTGGACATGAATATGGGAGTGGGGAACCATGGCTTCATCGGAGGAAATCTTTCCCTTTGACATTTTATAGATCCTGTCCGTCGTTTTTGAGAGGAAATCAAAATTGTGAGAGATAAAAATATAGGACAGGTCTAATTTCCTTAAAATGTCTGTTATTCTTTCTTCTGTTTCTTCATCCAGTCCATTGGTAGGTTCGTCAAGAAGAAGTACCTCCGGATCCATGGCAAGAACCGTTGCCAGAGAGACAAGCCTTTTTTCACCCCCTGAAAGCTTATAGGTTATCCTGTCTTCAAATCCGGAAAGATCAAGCCGGGCAAGTGTTTTCAAGGCGATGTCTCTTGCTTCTTCCGTGGATTTTCCTAAATTCAGCGGGCCAAAAGCTACATCTTCGAGGACTGTGGGACTGAATAATTGGTCATCAGGGTCTTGAAAAAGAAGTCCTATCCTTTTTCTGGCTGTCCTGAAATCTTTTTCCTGTTTTACTTGCCTGCCGAAAAGTTCGACGGTGCCGGAACAGGGTTTTAACAGACCCAGGATGATATGAAAAAGCGTGGTTTTACCGCTGCCGTTCGGCCCCACAAGACCAATCCGGTCCCCTCGATGAAGATGAAAACTCAGGTTATCAATTATAGGATTGTCCGCCGAATATGAAAATGATAATCCTGTTAAATTAATGATCAGGTTGTTATGACCCATTGCAAAACCGCCAATCCTGAAATTACAGCCAGCATCAGTGACAGACAAAAGATATCTTGAATTTTAAATGAAAATTGCGTTAATGAATGATACTTTTTATTAAATCCTCTGCAACGCATGGCCTTGTGGATTCTTTCCGCCCGGTCATAACTTCTGACCAGAAGCATTCCCATAAGATAGGCATAACTCTTGTAGGTGTGTATATTTGTTCGGGGTACAAAACCACGCATTTTCATTGCGTTTATCAGCTTGCGATATTCCTTATAAATTACATGGATATAGCGGAAAGTAAACAAAAAAAGGTGTGTTATTTTATCCGGAAAATAAAGTTGCCCCATGGCATGACCCAATGAAAAGATCGGTGTTGTGGACAAAAGAGCAATCATGGATAAAAGGATAGCATTGCTTTTGACCGTTATCTGACTGGCAAGCAATATCCCTTCTTTGGTTGCAATAAAAGGTCCTATGGCAAACAATCCTTGTCCGTTGTATGTAAACGGAAGAACAAACCATAAAAAGAGAATTAATCCATTGACCAATAACAACCTGTAGAAGACTTTTTTTATTGAAAGTTTAGCCATGGCTACAAGAAATAGTGATATGGCCAGTGCGGGAAGCAATGCTAAAAATCTGCTGGATACGGCAACTATCACAGAAAAAAGTGCAGCGATAATAATTTTAAGCCGTGGATCCAGGCTGTGAATTATGGAATTGCCAGTTGAAAATGGTTCTTCAATCATTTTGAATTTCTAAACCTCAACCCGGACACGCCGGAAAAATTTGCCACAAAGGCACGAAGACACAAAGGGAAACTCTTTTATTTAAAATCATCTTCGTGCCTTAGTGTCTTAGTGGCGAAAATGAACTAACGTTTTTTTTCTCTGTTTTTAAAATACAGGGCGACTCCCATGAGTCCGAAGATATACCCTATACCGCCGATGATCTCAGTGAGAGAGGGCCTGGTACTCCTGGATTCGGTCATCAACCTGACAATGGGCCTGAGTTTTTTATCCAGAGAATCCTCGACAATCTTTTGGACCTCTTCTTTGCTTAACCCGACAGCTGTGGGCCCGGAAGGCACAGGAGCACTTTTTTTCTTCGCAATACCACCTGATTCGTAAATTTCTGATTCCGGGACCGTCCACTCTGCTTTATGGCCCATAGCGGCATTGAGGACGATCCTCAGATCAGTTGTTTTGGGTATTTTAAAAGAAAACTCCCCTTTGTTATCGGTTTTTCCTTCCAGAAGTTTTTTACCGTCTTTATCAAATACCAAAACCGGAGCATTCAGAACCTTTTTTCCTCCGCTGAATTTACTTTCAGTGAAAACAGTATCTCCCTCGACCCAGGCAAAGATCATTACCTTATGGGCCAGAGCAGGAACATGGCTCCCTGTCAGGATGATAGAGGTTAACAAAAGAATAATAAAGGAGAAGTGTGTATTATGATGCTTTTTCATAAACACCTCCCAGAAGTTCGGGTTTTACCTTCTTCAAAAATGCCACACAAAAAAGCGTAATGATTCCTTCAATTATCATTACGGGTAGATGAGCCAATAAAATTAGTTTGGCGGCTGATAAAAATGATTCCCCTGTGAACAACAAAGCGCCGGCGACAAGAATGCCGGAAAAGAGAACAGAGAAAAATCCAGCGGCAAAGGCGGCGCCCAAACTCAAGAGCCTGTTTTTTCCTTTTACAAGTCCGCCGAAAAAATAGTAGCCCAATAGACCGGGCAGGGCCATGATTATCGTATTAACGCCGAGCACGGTTATCCCCCCGAACTGGAAAAGGATTGCCTGAAGCGCTAAAGCGACCAGGATTGAAGGAAAACAGAGCCAGCCCAGCAGGAGTCCGTTTATTCCATTAAGCACGAGGTGGACACTGGATGGACCCATTGGAACGTGGATCAAAGAGCCGACAAAAAAAGCGGCCGATAAAACCGCTGCCTCCGGAATCTTTTCGTAATCCATTTTTTTTAAACCCACCGAGATCCCGGTGACCGCAAGGGCCGCACCCGTGATAAGCACCGGAGCGGATAATACTCCCTCGGATATATGCATTTTTTCACCCGTAAACAAAAAAAACCAGGAATGCCTGCTGGATTTCAATCCATTTAAGCCTTCCTGGCTTTTTTAATTTTTTTTACAGATAATTTAAAAGGGGTTACACTAGAAACGCAATTTCTTATTACGTAATATTCAACTCATTTTTATAGGGTCAGTGAGGGAATGTCAAGAAAAAAAGGGGCTCATCCTGCGGATGAACCCCTCTGAAAAACTGTCAAAGACAGTTTGGTTTACGCTAATCCTGCAATTTCTTCTTTCACTGTTACGCCGATTTTGTACAGGGCAGTCAATACCAGAAAGCCTATAGCCCATACCGCGATGGAAATAAGAACTTCAGGTACTGTGGGGACATATTCGTTGACTTGATGCAAGGGGTTGGGAACAAACCCGCCGGATATCATTCCCAGACCTTTGTCAATCCAGGTGCCGATAAACACGGTGATACAGGCTGCAACCAGAACGGTTTCGTTCTTGCGGGTTACCGGGTTGACCAGCAGGATAATCGACACCACCATCAGTATCATGGACGCCCACATCCAGGGCACCAGAACACCCTTTCCGTGTACTCCCACAAACAGGTACTGCAAATGTACCATGTGCTCCGGTATCTGGCTGTAGAATACCACAAAAACTTCGCATAAAAAGAAAAATACATTGACTGTGATGGCATATGCCACAACTTTGGCGAGTGACTGGATCTGTTCCTTGCCCGGATCAAACTTGGTAAATTTTCTGACGATCATGCACAACAGGATTAAAAGTGCCGGACCTGCGGCAAACGCCGAAGAAAGAAAACGGGGCGCCAAAATGGCGGTCAGCCAGAACCCCCTGCCCGGAAGACCACAGTACAAATATGCCGTTACCGTATGGATACTGACTGCCCATGGTATGGAAATATAGGACAATACCTTTAACCAGTGTCCAGGAGCAACATTGTTGCGCTCTGCTTCCAGTACTTTCCAGGCGATAACAATGTTCAGTAAAAGGTAGCCGTTTAATACGATCATATCCCAGAAAAGAATAGAATTGGGTGTGGGGTGCAAAAGCACATTCATGACCCGTATGGGCTGGCCGAGATCCACAAAAATAAACAGGATGCACATGGTCACCGAAGCCACCGCCAGAAATTCTCCCAGAACGGTAATCTTGCCAAATGCTTTATAATTATGCAGATAATAGGGGAGAACCACCATTACCGCGGATGCAGCCACACCGACAAGGAACGTGAACTGAGCGATATAAAATCCCCAGGATACGTCCCGGCTCATGCCCGTAATCCCAAGGCCGAAACGAAACTGCCACAGATAGCAGACAAAACCAACACTGATAATGACAAGGAGTGCCGCCATCCATCCATAGTATTTCTTACTTCCTGTTAACGCCTTTTCAAGCATATCCACCTCATATAATATAAAATACTGATGGCCCAGCACCCAGGGCCGGTTTGCGACGAATCGCGTAATTGGCTTTTAACAGTCTTCTGACTTCCGATTCAGGATCATCCAGATCGCCGAAGGTCAGTATTCCGTTGGACGCCTCAACACAGGCGGGCATTTTACCCACCGCCAGTCTTTCCGCACAGAAATTACATTTCTCAACAACCCCTTTTGATCGCGTGGGAAATTCGAGGTTGGTTTCCCTGATAAAGGGGCGCGGATCCCTGAAATTAAAACTTCTGGAACCATAGGGGCAAGCGGCCATGCAGAATCTGCATCCGATGCACCGATGAAAATCCATGAGTACGATTCCGTCTTCGCGTTTAAACGTTGCCTTTGTGGGACAAACCCGAACACAGGCAGGATTTTCACAATGGTTGCAAAGGGTTAAAAAAGGCAACCCCCTGAGCCTGTCATCTAAAAATTCATGTTCCTGGGTCGGAAATACATGTTGAAACTCTTCCGCCCAGATCCATTTGATTTCATGATTTTTATTTTTAAAATCAGGAACATTATGGATTTTATGGCAGGCCTCGATTATGGGCTTGAGGTCTTCTTCGGATTTGATTTTGCGGGTGTCAACAGCCATGGCCCATCTTTTGGCGGTTAACGCATCTTTGCCTGTCATGATTCCGGGCTTGGATATTGCCTCATTCTCACCGGACGAGGCCAGTACATCCAGTACCGGTTTGGCCCCTAAACCCAGCGCCGAAATCCCGGCTATTTTCAAAAATTTTCTTCTGCTGCTTTTCATTACTTGGTCTCCTTTGGATCGATGTGGCACTCCCAGCAGTAAGGGTATACCGACGTATAATTGTGGCATGTGTCACAAAATTCGGCCTTTTCCGTGTGACAATCCAGGCAGGTATTGGTAAGGCTCATATTAAATTCCTTTCCACTGCTGTTTACATAGATCCTTTTGGCATCTCGTACAACCGTATCCCTCCATTCATTAAGAATCTGCATATGTTCCACCTTCATTTCTGCTTTGGGCAGGACACACTCTTTGGCGGCTTTGGCTTTTTCAGAAATTTTGGGTTCAGGCGCCGGAGCGGCATTTCCAAAGTTGAACCAGAACGGAAACGTTATCACTACTACAAAGATGCAAAGACCTATAATAACCATTCCTTTATCATATATCTTTTTATTATTCGGCATCGTCATCCTCCATTCCCGGCAAAGGTTCATTGCGCAGGTCTACCGTTCTCTTTTTCTCTCCGGGCAGAATCAGGGCATTGGCCACCAGCTCGTGAACCCCGCAGTTATCCACTTCCGGAAGCCAGTACTGCAACGCGGTGGGAAACGCCGCCCTGTCAATGGCGCAGATACACGACAGCATATTCACGCCGTGTTTTTCGTGGACATATTTGACCGCATTGAGCCTGGGCAGAGCACCCTGCATTCTCAATTCCATGTTTTCTCCGGCATTGAGACCCGCCCCGCTGCCGCAGCAAAATGTCTGTTCCCGGATGGTGTTGGCCGGCATTTCATAAAAATGATTACATACGTTTTTGATGACATAACGAGGTTCTTCCAGCAATCCCATACCTCTGGCAGGGTTGCATGAATCATGATAGGTGACCTTCAAATGGTCATTTCTGGAAATATCCAGATCAAGCTTTCCGTGCTTGATGAGGTCGGCGGTAAACTCGGTAATATGAACCATTTTGGTGGATCTGGCATTCTCGAATTTGGTGCCGGTAATGGGCGAAACCGGTTCTTCAAGAAAATCTGCCGGACCGTTCATGGTATCCATGTACTGGTGAACCACCCGCCACATGTGACCGCACTCTCCGCCCAGTATCCACTTTACCCCCAGTCGCTTGGCTTCTGCATACATTTTGGCATTCAGCCGCTTCATCATCTCATGAGAGGTAAAAAAACCGAAGTTCCCGCCCTCGGAAGCATAAGTGCTCCAGGTGATATCCAGGCCATATTTCTCCTGTAAAAAATGAAACAGCATCATGTATCCCATGCAGGTAAACGTTCCGGGGTCGGCAAAAACATCACCGGACGGGGTAATAAAAAGGATATCGGCCTTTTCTTTCATGAAATGGGGTTCCACCCGGACGCCAGTAACACCTTCTATTTCATCAGTGAAAAAATCCATCATATCCTTGTAGGCATGGGGCTGAATTCCGAGATGATTTCCTGTTCTGTAGCAAAATGCCACCGGCGCTGCAACCCAGTCGATATTCAGACCGATGAGATTCAGTAATTCCCGGCCGAAAATAGTGATTTCTGCGGTGTCAATGCCGTAAGGGCAGAAAACCGAGCAGCGACGGCATTCCGTACATTGAAAAAGGTAATACCACCATTCTTTTAAAACCTCCAGGGTCAGTTCCCTGGCACCGAAGCTCTTTTTGACTTTCTTTCCGAATAATCCGAGAATTTTACCGGCGGTGGTGAAATCGTTTCTATAGATCGAACGAAGCAATTCGGCCCGCACAACCGGCATGTTTTTGGGATCACCAGACCCGATAAAAAAATGACATTTATCGGCACAGGCGCCGCAACGCACGCAAATGTCCATAAAGACCTTTACGGAACGAAACCTGTCCAGACGCTCCTTGAAGCCTTTGTGAAGTATTTCCTGCCAGTTTTCAGGAAGTTTCCAGTCCTCATCAAAGCAGCTCCACTCTCTTGGATTGGGAAAACCAACAGTTTCAAGCCGTTCAGGCTTAGCCGCGTGGCATGCGATGCCTTTTCTGATGTTGACAGGGGTGTCCATCCATCCTTTAGGGGATGGTTTATGGTCTATTTTTGATAAAAATTCATCCGGACTTGGAAGTTCTGACATTAGTTACTCCTTTTCCTCTGGTTCCTCGGGCGGTTTCGCCGCTAACGGCTTTTCTACGCGCAATCCTGCGTCGACCATCTTTTCCCTGAACTCGTCTTCATATGCTGAATATGAATGAACCTTGACAGGGTAGTTCCACGGGTTGATATGCCTCTTGAAACGATTGTTGTTGGCCAAATTTCTGGTGGGGCTCATAAAAATTCCCCCCAGATGCATGAGTTTGCTGAAGGGAAAATAGGCTAAAAGAACACTGACGAAAAATAGATGTACATAAAAAATGCTTCCGATTCCATCAACAATATGGGGCTTAAAAGTTGCGAGGCTCATGGTAAACTCTTTGACACCCACGATATCCACCTTCGTAAAATAGCGCATCAAAATTCCGGTAAGCGCAATGCCGATAATCAGAAACAGGGGGAAATAATCTGACGCCAGCGAAATAAATCTCATCTGAGGAATATATATTCTTCTTAAGAACAAAAACAGTAAGGCGGCCAGCAGGACCACGCCGGAAATTCTGAGTTCCGGCAGGCCGATCTGGAGAAAACCGTCCAGTTTTGCCACAAATTCCACTATAGCCGGCACCGGCTCCGTAAAAAAACGAAGATGTCTGAATAATACGACAAAAAAGGTCCAGTGAAATGCCAGCGAAAATAGCCACAGCCACTTTTCCCATTCATAGGAAAGCTTATCGCCTTCTTTTAACGCCATTTTTGTATTTCTGAATAATGACCGGAAAAAAACGACCTCCAGGAACATCCGGATAATAACGCCACCGGTGGTCGTGGGGTTGTCGATGCTGTTGGGTTTGATCCATGGCAAAGATTTTTCCTGACCGCAGGTTGTGGGAATGCGAAAAGGAACCGGTGAACGGGCCCAGTCTATGATGCGGTTTATAAACCCCAAAATAAAAATAAGTAACGCCAGATAAGGTATGATAATACCAAAAAATACCTCACCCCCCGGCAACATAGCGCCCACATAGGCAATCAGAAATAAGACAATAACCGCTATGAGGGAATACATGTAACTAATATTCATTATACCATTACCTCACTTAATTGCCTCATAACAACATATACCGTTTATCCAAAATCGTTTCACGCAACCCCTTTTACAAATAATTTTGGAAAAAACCTGTATACTGTTTGAAGCCTCCTTACACGTTAGTATTAGGTTCCATGTCCGGTTTATCCACCGGCCACTCTCTAACCAAACCCGCCCTCTTAAAAGCCTTATAAGTTGAGTTTCTCATCTCATTGGCTTTGAGGTCGTAAATCTTTTCCTTGCATTCCACATAAATATTAAACGCCATCATGGCCAATTGATCGATTTTTGACTCGAACAATAGCAACTCGTTGAAAAGCTGTTCTTCCGAAGGCTCTTTTTTTAAATTTTCTCTAATGGCCTTTTTTAAAAGAAAGATGAAACTTATGGCTTGTGCCGGGGAGAAGTTCTGAATCGCTCTGATCCTGATGATTGGATCGAGGAAGGAGATTATGATTTCATAATCCATTTCCTTTAGAAGTTCATTAAATAATGCTTCCAATCCCTTGGATATGGTTTTTCCAACAGGGTTGGCAAAAGGATCTTTCTGCCTTTTCAGAAATGATGCGGTGTCGGGAGGATAAGTTTCAACCGCTAAAGTAAACCAGTTTTTTATAATTGCGGCTTTTCTTTTCGCCAGTAAAGTATCAAGCCTCATTTTCAGGACCACCCCAAATTTCCAATTCTATTGAGTCGATCGTAAATCTGATGATGATAAAAATCATCTAGTAATGCTGGTCAGTTAATCGACTGTTACCGCTGGAGATAAGCCTCTTACAGTTGAAAATAAAAATCAGAAAAATCACATTTGAAAAAGGTCCTATAAACATTTTATAAATCCATGTCAAGAACAAATAAAAAAAGATGTAAAACAGAGGCGGTTTTTTTCTATAAGTTGCGATGGGAGCATTGCCGATTTGTTAAAATGGTTCTCACGCATAAACTTATTTATTTTTGAGCGAAAACCTCGCCATCGGGTGTCAGGTTTCAGGTGTCAGGAATCGCCAGATCTGAAACCTGAACACTGACACCTGAAACCAAAAAGTCTTGGAAAGCTATTACCAAACTGGTAATGCACCCGTTGCGATAGGTTTATTTATTTGTATTCAGACCCAACTCGAGGATTTTGGACA
Source organism: uncultured Desulfobacteraceae bacterium (assembly GCA_964410925.1). Taxonomy (GTDB): domain Bacteria; phylum Desulfobacterota; class Desulfobacteria; order Desulfobacterales; family UBA11574; genus S5133MH16. The sequence goes on along the minus strand of CAYPIW010000008.1, from coordinate 6,825 downwards.
AAAGCGTATTACGATGTATTCCGAGTCGTTCCGCCGCTTTTTTTCTATTTCCGGTAACGCTTTGAAGAACTTCGGAGATATAATTTTTTTCAAATGCACTCACGGCTTGTTTGAGGGGCAGATCCTTAATTTTTCTTTTGGCGATGGTAAAATTGGAAATATCTGTAAGGTGTATCACGGGACCTTTCGTAATGACAAACAACCTTTCTACCAGGTTCTGAAGCTCTCTGACATTCCCGGGCCAGTCATATTCTGTTAATATGTCAACTGCCTTTTCGGAAAATATTTTTGGAGGGTTTCCGGTATGCATGAAATTTAACTCCAAAAAGTGGTTCAACAGAAGTGGAACATCTCCCTTTCTCTTTCTTAAGGGGGGGAGTTCAATGGGAAAAACGGCCAGTCTATAGTACAGATCTTCACGGAAATCGTTTTGTGAAATCAACTTCTTGAGTTCTTTATTCGAAGATGCCACGAACCTGACATCAACCTTGATGACTTTAGTGCTCCCGAGTCTTTCAAATTCTTTTTCCTGGATAATTCGTAGAAGCTTAGCCTGCATGTTGATATCCAGAGAATCGATATCATCCAAAAAAATCGTCCCTTTATCTGCAATTTCCAGCTTGCCGACACTGGTGTGGGTGGCCCCGGTAAATGCCCCCCTGTTATGACCGAAAATTTTGCTTTCCATCAGGGTGTCCGGTATGGCGGAACAGTTAATAACCACAAACGGTTCTTTACGTCTCGATCCCCGGTTATGGATGGCTCTGGCAACCAATTCCTTGCCTGTACCGCTCTCCCCCTGTATGAGTACGGCACCATCACTTTGAGAAACAATGGATATTAACTCAAAGATTTTTCTCATTTTTTCATCTTTGCCCACCATTTTTTCAAAAGGACAGTACCGCTCAAGTTCATCCTTTAAATAGGCAACTTCTTTGATAAGGCTTCGTTTTTCCATGGCCCGCTTGATTACCGTCAATACATCATCCACCACAAACGGTTTAATGATATATTCATAAGCCCCCAGTTTAATCGCCTTTACCGCGGTTTGAATTTCATTAACTGCGGTTACCATGATTATCTCGGTATTCGGATCTGCTTCCTTGAATTTCTCAAGGAGGTCAAGACCTCCGGCATCCGGCAGAAGAATGTCAAGCAAGATCAGATCGACTTTATTTTTTGTAAAGATATCAAGGGCTTGATGTCCTGTATCTGACAGAAGAACATTATAATCATCTTTCAGGACCATTTTGAATGACTGGCGAACGCCATTCTCATCATCAACGACAAGGATCGTATGATTTTCTTTCATATCCAATTCGCTTTTTCTTCATCCGCTTTCTTTAAGCTGGTTATCACGAAGGTAACACTCTCGAAAAACTCAAGACAATCCCAAAACAAGCAAATTCCATGAATACGCAAACTTTATGCCATGGTTTATGGAGACCTTCCGGGGCGGACTATGATAACCTGTTATTATATTAGGGTTAATTCAGTTTTAACTCATTAGAAAATTTATCATCATAAAATTGTGTTTGGGTCAATCAAAGACTTTATGATAAGAATATGCACAGAAAAATGTGCATCGTGCACATTTTTCTGTGCATATTTGCCATCTGATTTTCCATGAATGTGTTTGTCTATGACACGTATTAATTTATTTGCCAACCTTTGTTATGTAACTTCATAATAATTTAAAATCACTTTAGAGGCTTTAAACAAGGATCTTCAATAAATCTTTATAGAAAACTTATCACAGAACTGCTTTTTTGCCTTCCAGTTCCATCTGTCAGGCCGGTTGTGGCACGTTTTTTGATAATACACCTAAGCAAATGGATTGATACATATCATACGTTCAACCTGAATATTTAATTTCTAGTGCTCCAAATTCACCATCGGATTCCGCGCTGCGCCAGAACGTTCCATTATTCCATTATTCCATTATTCCATTATTCCATATTCCAACATTTCAATTGTGACCTGCCGACTCGTTTCTATATGGGCGGGCGAGGTGAGGAGAATAATTGTCGCTTGACAGAGGAGATCAGTTTAAAACCAAACAGAAGAGAAAATTCCAAAAACACAATGGAGGTATTTTCATGAAGATTAATTTAAGCTCCTTCCTGCAAAGGCGATTTAACATTTTTATGTGCAGGATCCTGGGGTGGAGAATCACCCTCTTTTACATGAGTATTTTGGGGAAATTATATTTTTTCTTTAACAGGAAAGAAAAGCGGAATATTAAAAACGCTGTTAAAACAGTTTTTACAGGTCGTGACTACGAATCCGAAATAAAATCAATTACAAAAGCCGTTTTTCGAGGCATAGTATTTCATTACTACGAAAAATTATTTAATGCCTATTCCACCACTGAAACATGGAAAGCCTTTTTCCGAACACATATTGAAAATAAAGGGATGGCCTATATAAATCAAGCACTTAGCAAAGGCAGAGGTGTTCTTTTAATCACCGGTCATTTTGGGGGGGTCGAATTCATTCCGGGGTATCTGGCGTTAAATAATTACCCGGTAACCATTGTGGTAAAATTTTCAACAAACCGGCTTCGGGAAATATCGAATCAACGTGCTGATGAAATTTCAGCCAGATTTATAGATCCGGACAAGACCCCGAATATCATGAAAGCGATTTCTGACAATCTAAAAGAAAACCGGGTTGTGATAACCCAGTGTGACGAGATAGATGAATGGAGGCCCTGTCGAAATCATAAAATAGATTTTCTAGGCAAGCATATTTATATGGATAAAACAATAAATATTTTGTCAAAAAGATGTAAGACCGTTATTATTTTTGGAGTTATGCACAGGGATTTCTGGCACCGATACAAGTTTATTACCACTTCGTGGGAAGAAATGTCAAAACAGTATCAACGATCCATGGATATGTCCACCGGGGAAGTGGTGCTGAAATTTGTGGAACATTATATATACAAATTTCCTCAGGAATGGTATCAATGGAAAAAATATCCAAAATTAGATATGTTTGCACCCACTGACGTCTTGACAGAAACACCGGTATCGATTCCTGTGCTTGAAGCTTCCCTGGTTTGAGCATGATGGTGGATACCATAGGATCTTGAAATGTTTTTATTCATTGAACCGATTTCAAAAAATACAGGGATGTACGTTCCTGCTTATCCGTTGCCTGTTCTTGAAATATCGAGTTTTATAAAGAGTAACAGACCTGATATACACATCAAAGTTATTTCCATTCCCATGGACTATGGATTGCCTCTGAATAAAGAAGGAAAAGCACAGATCTTCCGGGAATTCTTTAAAGATTTGGCTAAACTGAAACCAAAAGGGATCGGCATATCCTGCACGGCAATTTCCCAGGCAGAAGAAGTCATTGACATGTGTAATCGTATCAAGATGCTGGACCCTGATATTTTTATCTTTTTAGGGGGGTATTTCCCGACCATTTACTACGAAGAGATCTTTTCCAAAACCACGGCGGTGGATGTGATCGTGTTGGGTGAAGGCGAAGAATCTGCACTTAAGATCGTTGAACTTTTGCATGCGGGAAAAAATCCGATTAACGAAAACATCCCAAACATGGCATGGAAAAACGAGGGCAAAACCTATTTAAGCAGGAGAGGGAAAGGGTTTGATCTTGCCCGAAAAGCGATTCTTAACCTTGATTTATTGATGCATCCCAGGGAGTATGATGTCCTGCCATATGCATTCAGCAGGGGTTGTGGCTATGGGTGTAATTTTTGCATGGAAGAATTTATACGGCCCCGTAGAAGAAAAGTTCCCTTTGAAATAATCCATAACGACATGAGAAATTTGACGGATAAGATTAATGCCCATACCCTGCTGATCAGCGATGCCCTCTTTAAATCTTTTGACCTGTTTCCATTGCTCAGGTCATTGGGAATGAAAGTCAATTTTGAAAGTCGTTGCGATGTGCTCGATCCTTCCCTGCTTTCCGGGATTGCGGATGTGTGCGGAATTGTCGCCCTTGGCTTTGAGTCCGCCAGTTATCGTACGTTAAGACGCATGAATAAGGTTAAGGACAAATCTCATTATGAAAAATATATTGCAAATACCAAAGCTATTTTTAAAGAGGCCGCCCGAAATGAAATCCCGATGATAATTTTTATGATTTCCGGGTATCCAGGGGATATGGAAAAAGATCTTAAAGAAACTCTTGTCTTTGTGCAGAATTTATCTAAATACAAAGGTTCGGGCGGATATGTCTTTAAGATCGGAGAGTGTCATGTATATCCGAAAACCAAGATATATGGCCTTGCCGTTTCTCTGCCGGATGTTGTTTTTGACGATGACGGTGTTTTTGGACAGAATATTGTCAGGCAACCGTCGAAAAATTTGGACTTTGAGACCATCCTTAATTATAATACAAAAATTTTTAACCTGTCCAATTACACACAAAAAATAAAAACCTCACTTTTGAATATTATGCCTTTTTTCAGGCTTCCGGCTCAGTCCTTAAGGGATGATGCCATACCCGATTCATGTTTCAGAGACAACAACCGGTCAATATTTAACGTACAGGGAAAAAGCCTTTTGACTTTTAGAAAATCGGTGCACGTTTTAACGGAAAAGTATAAAAAATTGATGTCAGGTGAAAGAACCACCAGAAATTTACCGTTATAGATGAGCCTGTTGATTCCCGATCCGTATTATCCTCCGGCAGGGAACAACCGCTTAAGTTTTTGACTGATAAAAACGGTTGAAGAAAATGCAAAAGGAAACCAGTTGCATAAACTCCAGAGCAATCCTTGATTATGTCAAAAAATATAACGGCGGTGACTGTAGCGCTCTTTTTGGGAATCTCGATCCTGAAATTGATGCGCTTCATGACCCTGAAAGTTATTTAAGAGATCCCAACAGCTGGATTTCCTGCAGCGTTGTTTCAAAATTATACAAAAGAGCGGCATCAATCCTTAATGATGAAATGGCGGCTTATAAAATCGGCAGGTATGCCGCAGAAAACATTTCTCTGGGTTACGCCCAGCGTATTATATTTAAAACATTCTGGTCTGTTAAAAAAGCGCTCAGGCATGGCCAGAAAATAAATGACCGCTGGAATAGAAACAAGAGAGTAGAACTCGTTGAACTTAAAAAAAATACTGCAGTTGTCCGCTTACACTGGGATTCCAGGATGGATGTCACAAAAAATATATGCCTTTATAATCAAGGCGTTTACGCTTCGCTACCGCTGATATGGAAAGGAGTCCCCGCAGTTATTAAAGAAACATGTTGTTATTTTGATGGAAGTCCATACTGTGAGTACCGTATTAAATGGCCCTTCAAAAACAGATTTCACGAGATTTTTTCACAGGTTTTCACGTCAAAATCAGTTCTTATGGAAACCGTAATGGAAATGGAAGAAGATAAAGCAATCATCCAACAAAAATACGATGAAGTCAATCAGCTGAATGTAGAACTTAACAAAAGAATCAAACAACTTGAAGCCATACAGGAAACCGGTAAGGCAATTTTGTCTTTGCTGGATCTGGAACAGCTACTTACCGTAATCATGAATCTTCTGTCCAACGTATGCCGGATCAACCGCGCCGTCATTATGCTCGTTAATGAAGACCAGGGGTTTCTTGAATACATTCATGGTATTGGGTTTAATGGTGACGTACCGGAGGTTATCAGAAATTACAAAGTTTCTTTAAATCGTTTAAGTAATATTCTTGTCAGGGTAACCAGCACCGGACAACCCGAGTATGTGCCTGAGGTAAAAAGATCGATCCTTAGAAAAGAAAACATTATGTTAACTCACGGAAAACCGACTTCGGTATACGTACTCCCCCTGATCACGCGTTCCAGGGTGATCGGCATTATCGCAACGGATGCTGTTGATGGAAAGGGGGTACCCAAAGAAACCCGGGAGACACTGGAAGTTTTTGCGCCTCAAATCGCCATCGCCATAGAAAACGCGAAACTTTACAGCAGGCTTCAACAACAGATGGAAGAACTCAAGCAATCCCATGCCCTCTTGAGCCGGTCCGAAAAATTTTCCTTTTTAGGAAATCTGGCCGCAAGACTGGCCCATGAGATCAAGAATCCTTTGACCGCAATAGGGACTTTCATCCAGATGATGCCTCAGAAATACCACGATGAAGAATTCCGCTATAATTTTCATAAGATTGCAATGGAAGAGACACTCCGGATAAATAATCTTATTACCGAACTTCTGGATCTGGTCAATACAAAAAAATCTAATATTGAGTTAACTGATCTGCATGGATTGATTGATACAATGGTTCTTCTGATTTCACCACAAAGCAAGGCCAGGAAGATTGATGTTTCCTGTCAATTCGATCCCCACATCGGGCAAGTCTGGATGGATTCCGAAAAAATGAAACAGGTTGTTTTAAATATCCTTTCAAATGCAGTGGATTTTAGCCCTGAGGGAGGGAAGATCGAATTAATTACAACAAAATGTACGGAAAAGGAAAAACAGGACACGATTCGCATTGAGATTAAAGATAATGGTCCCGGAATTCCACCTTCTTATATTAACAAGGTCTTTGATCCCTATTTTACGACCAAGCATAAAAGTAACATGCACAGAGGTACCGGTCTCGGTTTGTTTATTGCCCATCAAAATATGCAGGATCATGGAGGGATTATCCAGGTAAGAAACCGTGCGAATAAGGGCGCAATATTTACCTTAATCCTGCCAAATAGTCCCTGCTGATTATTTTTCATTGCCAGGTAAGATTGGGAACATTACCGATTTGTTAAAATGGTTTTCACCAATTAACTGTAACTTATTCATTTTTTGAGCGAAAGTCTTGCAATCAGGTGCCAGGTGTCAGGAGGAAGA
>CAYPIW010000007.1:0-17260 GCA_964410925.1 uncultured Desulfobacteraceae bacterium | reverse complement strand
AATGCAGGCAGACCGCAAAAAACAAGAAATTTGCACATCACAGAAAAACGCATTTTAAACAATTGTATGGCCATATTTATTCCTTCCCGTATACCTGGTGTCAGGTTTCAGGTGTCAGCCCCGCCGCCGGCGGAGCCGGATTAATCAAACAAGAAACTTGAAGTTTCATACAAGGTTTCAGCGTCTTTGTTCATCACTCCTGACACCTGAAACCTGAAGATATGGAACAAAAATGGGATTGAAATTTTATCTGTATACACAACGAATTTCACCACCCCGGTTAATAACCTATTAACTGTTCGATAGCATCCCATACCACATCTTTTCCCAGACGTGATTTGGCTGAAAACAGCATCAAGTCATCTTTATTCACACTTAAGGCTTTGGCTATGGTGGCCTGCTGCGTCAACTGTTTTGTTTTGGAGAGCTTGTCCGCTTTTGTCAGTATCAAGATACCGGGAATGTTGTAATAATACAACCATTCGATAAAATTAAGATCCCGTATGCCGGGAATGCGCCGAATATCCATGATAAGCGCCACCCCTTTGAGTGTTTTTCGGGTTGAAAGGTATGTCTCAATCATGGGACCCCATGTTTTTCTCACAGAAACCGGAACTTTTGCATATCCGAATCCCGGAAGGTCTACAAACGAAAACGTCTTGTTTATGAGAAAAAAATTGATCAGCTGGGTGCGTCCGGGGTTGGCGCTGGTCTTTACCAGCCGTTTGCGATTTACCAGGGTATTGATCAGAGAAGATTTGCCCACATTGGAACGCCCGGTAAAAGCGAATTCCGGCAAACTCGCATCAGGATACTGAGCCGGTTTGACAGCACTTTTAATAAATTCAGCCGATTTTATGATCATATGTAGATTTTCAAATATTTTTTAGTTAATGGTCTTTCCATTTTATCAAGATGTTATGCTTTATGCAAGTCAAGCAAATGAACTGCGTTGCTCTTGCCTGCCGAAAAGACGGAATAAGCAGCTATGCCCGGGTAACTGCTGAAAATATCATGTAAAATTCCTTGACTAAATCTTAAGATATCATACCATCAAGTTCAACACATAATGAAAAAAAAGATTGGGTGAGTCGGAGTCTGTGCAACAAAAGATTCTTGAACTTGAATTGGAAACTCAGGAACTGATAAGCGAAGCAGAAATTAGACTTTTTGCGAGACCGTCAATTTTGAGTCAGGAAGTTTGGATTTTTTTAAAATAATTTTCCAGCCGGTCCATGCCCTGGGCGATGTTTTTCATAGAGGTTGCATAGGAAAATCGAAGGTATCCTTCGCCGTTTTTTCCGAAATCGATGCCGGGAGCCACACCCACATGCGCTTTTTCAAGAATATCAAACGCCAGTTTATACGAGTCACCGGAAACATGTTTTGCATTGGCAAATACATAAAAAGCCCCTGTGGGCTCGACGGTGATCCCGAGACCCAGATCTTTAAGGCGACGGATCATGTATTGTCTTCGTTCATTATAAATCCGCTTCATTCGCAAAATATCTTCTCCGGCCTGCTTTAAAGCGGCGATCCCGGCGACCTGAACCATGGCATTGGCCGAAATAAAAAAATTTTGCTGAAGTTTTTGAATGGGGCGAATGAACTGTTTGGGGGCAATCATGTAGCCAAGTCGCAACCCGGTCATGGCATAGAGTTTTGAAAATCCGTTGAAGACAAACGCCTTTTCCGTAAATTCCAGTATCGAGTGTTCTTTTCCCTCGTAAACTAGGCCATGATAGATTTCATCTGAAATAATATACGGTGAGTCGGGTTTTAAAGACAAAGCGGCAATTGCCTTCATTCGGTCTTTGGAAAGTAAATTTCCCGTTGGATTGGACGGAGAGTTGATAAATATTCCCTTTGTTTTCCGGGTGATCTTTTTTTCAATGGCTTCGGGCCGGTATTGAAAGCCGTCTTCCTCGTACACGGGGATAAGTACAGGATCGCCCTGCACGAATTTTATAAAATTGGGATAGCAGGCATAATGGGGATCTGAGATAATGACCTGGTCTCCTTTTTCCAAAAGGGCGGAAAACATGACAAACATGGCCGGAGACGTGCCCGATGAGATTACGATCTGATCGGGATCCGCCGACACGCCGTATGTCTTTAAATAATGTTCACTGATGGCTTCTCTGAGATCTATCATACCCAGACTGTGTGTATAATGGGTATGGCCGTTGGCCAGTGCCCTGCAGGCAGCGTCCTTAATACATTGAGGGGTGTCAAAATCAGGCTCGCCCACTTCCAGATGGATCACCTGAATCCCCTGACGTTCCATTTCGCGGGCCTTTTCCAGAACGTCCATTACGATGAACGGGGTCATTTCTTTGGTTCGATGGGATATCATTTCTGTTCCTTAAACAACCTTGTTCAGAGGGTATTCTATAATGCCCTCAGCACCGTGTTTCAAAAGCTTTGGGATAAGATCTCTGACAATACTGGTATCCACCACCGTTTCCACAGAAAACCAGTCCGAGTTGTAAAGCGGTGCAACCGTTGGTGCGTTGAGGCTGGGGAGCAGGGATACAACCTTTTCAAGTCGAGTATTCGAAACATTCATTTTAAGGCCCACAAGCTTTTCAGCCACGAGCGCACCTTTAAGCAACAGCGCAATTTGTTCAAGTTTTTCTTTTTTTCGGGGATCCTTCCATGAATTGTGGTTGACGATGAGCTGAGTATAGGTCTGCATAAATTCATGGATAATTTTCAGCCCGTGAGCCTTAATGGTGCTTTCGGTCTCAGTGACTTCCACGATGGCATCGGCAAGACCGGAGACCACTTTTGCTTCCGTGGCTCCCCAGGAAAATTCAACGGTGACATTAATGTTACGCTCGGAAAAATAGTTTTTGGTATATTCAACCAGTTCGGTGGATATTTTTTTCCCTTCAAGATCCCCAAGTTTTTTAATGGCAGAATCCGGAGCAACCGCCAGCACCCATCGTGCAGGCCTGGCACTTGTTTTGGAATAGACAAGATCGGTGATCACGTGGACATCGGATTTGTTTTCAGCAATCCAGTCCTTGCCCGTAAGTCCGGCATCCAGGGTGCCGTTTTCAACATGACGGGACATTTCCTGAGCCCTGCACAGGGTGCACGCGATGGTATCATCGTTTATTTCGGGGAAATAGCTTCTGCCGTTGACATTAATCTTCCATCCGGAACGCTTGAACAGGTCTATGGTTGCGTTTTGCAGGCTTCCCTTGGGAATCCCCAGCTTTAACAGGGTTGTCATTTATGATATACCTCCTCGGGATTAAATACCGGTTCACCGATAATCCGGATGGATCCATTTTCGACCTTTTTAAAAAAACAGCTTCTATACCCCAGGTGACAGGACGCGCCTCCCACCTGTTCAACTTTGAGCAATATCGTATCATCATCACAATCGATCCTGATTTCTTTTACGTGTTGCATATTGCCGGACGTTTTCCCTTTTATCCACAGCGTTTGTCTGGTGCGGCTGTAATAAGTGGCATTTCCGGTGGCAAGGGTTGCTTCCCATGCGTCTTGATTCATAAAGGCCAGCATTAAAACCTCACCGGTTTCATAATCTTGAACAATAGCCGGTATCAATCCGCCCATCTTTTTAAAATCGAGTGGTATCATTAAAATATATGCCCTTTGAAAAGTTTGTTATAGAAAACCTTTTTGATAACCAGAACTTAAAATAAAGTCAAATTCTTTTTTCGAGTTAACGCGACGGAAAATAGCAAATCCTCCGAGATTACGTCGGATTTTGGGCTTCACCTTACATTGACTTTCACAGCAGTGATTGGTATGATACCCGGTTATGGAATCAGGAAATGTAGTTGAATATATCGACAGCAAAAAAATTATTTGTGCGGTCGTTCTTGAAGTGAAAAATCACAGGCTTAGACTTTTGACCGAAACCAACCGGGAAGTCAACCTTTCTTCAAATCGTCTGTCCCATCAGTGCAAAACGCGTCTGGATCCTTCCGTTTTAAGAAGTGCCATGGTCCACACCTTAAAGGAGATAGCAGGCCGGCGTAACGCATTAATATCTCATGTAAATATTAAAGAATTATGGGAAGTTGTAAACACGGAGCAAGAATGGATCGATCTGGACACAATGACCAGATTGTGTTTCCCGGAAAGCCCGGGTTGCGATCACGAGTCCGCGGTTGTCAGAGCATTTTTTTCAGACAGACTTTATTTTAAATTTAACCGGAATCGCTTTTTCCCCAATACACAAGATCAGGTTGAACAAAAAATTGATCAGGAAAGAGAAACCCGGCGGAGAAACCGGATGATCAGAGAGAGCGGAGAATGGCTTAAAAACGTCTTGAATGATACCCCATCTTCCCCGCCCGAAAATGAAACCCAAATTATAAACATCCTGAAATCATGTTATCTTTTTCAAAAGGAAAGAACAACCTATACCCTTGGCAAAGCAATGCTTGCAGAAGCCGGCATCGATCCTGAAGAAGGAATCTTTGAGGTTTTGGTTAAGCTGGGCGTTTTTGATAAAAGCGAAAATACGGATCTTTATAAATATAATATCTCAATCTCTTTCCCCGGCAATGTCATGCAAAGAGCGACGGAACTGGCCGATTCGCCGCAAAAATTTTCGGATGACCCCATGCGTAAGGATTTGACCGGGCTTTCCTTGATGACCATCGACGGCCAGGCAACTTTAGATTTCGATGATGCCATCAGTATAGAAGATCATGGGGATCATTATCATCTTGGAATTCATATTGTCGATGTAGGCCATTTTATTAAAAAAGGAGATCGTATCGATCAAGAGGCTTTGGTTCGTGGCAGCTCAATTTACATGCCAGATCAGAAAATATCGATGATTCCGGCCTGTCTTGCCGAAAATCTTTGCAGCCTGAAAGCCGGACAATTACGTCCGGCCGTCAGCATTATGGTGAAGTTAGGCAAACCTTTCGAAATCATCGAGTATGAAATAATTCCGAGCCTCATCCGGGTGGCGCATCAGCTCACTTATTACGATGTGAATCTCATTGCTCAGGACAGAAAGGAAATTATCATACTCCGTGATATCGCGGAACAATTCCGTCGGAACCGGATGGCTGCAGGAGCCGTTCAGATCACGTTGCCGGATATTAATGTATGGGTCGATGAGAATGATGAGATTAGCATAAACAAAGTGAACAGGGAAAGTCCCGGAAGGATGCTGGTTTCGGAAATAATGATCATGGCAAACTGGCTCATGGCCAAATTCCTGGCCCAACATAACGCTCCGGCAATATACAGGTCTCAAACCGCACCCCGTGACCGACTCTACAAGGGAACGGAAGGCTCTTTATTCCAGAACTGTATGCAGCGAAGGCTGTTAAGCCGTTTTGTGCTGAGCCCGACGCCTGAACATCATTCGGGATTGGGTCTGAATGCTTATGTTACCGCAACGTCACCCATCCGGAAATATTTTGATCTGGCCACTCAGCGGCAGATACGGGCGGTTCTCGGTCTGGAAGCGCCTTACACTGTCAAAGAAATAGATAATATCATACAGATGCTTGAAGAGCCCATGAGCTGTGTATTAAAGCTTCAATTCAACCGCCACAGGTACTGGTTGTTGAAATATCTTGAAAAAAGAATCGGGCAAAAAGAAGAGGCGATTGTGCTGTACAAAAAAAGAAACACCTACCATATACTCATATCTGAATACATGATAGAATGCGACCTGCCCTCATCCAGCGGCATAGATTTGAAGCCCGAAGACCTGATTCAGATAACCATACAGCATGTCAATGCAAGAAAAAACGTACTGTCTGTGTTTATGGGCTGATGGGTGGAAATCAAGACCGTTGGTAAACGCTGATGCCTTTCTATTGATAAACCGTGGCTCCGAAGCTTTTTTCAGGTGTCAGGTGTCAGGAGTAAGAAACGAATTAGCCGACACCTGACACCTGAAAACAAATAGCCATAGCAATCTTAGCAAATAACAGTCTTGATTTACACCCTGGGCTAATCATAAAAGAATTATAAAGCCATGCGTGTATTATTCCGGTACCGCCTGTAACCGCTCCGGTTCAGCCGCTGGCAAAAATATATAAGGAATTTCAGGTCTGGCCTTACGTGACAGAGATTACCTGGCCCCGGGTTATTTTTTGAAGATCATCCGGCGAAAGCTTGAACATTGTATTTGAGGATCCGGCAGCCGCCCAGATGTCCGGGTATTTGAGGAGATCTTCATCGATAAATGTTTCCAGGGAGCTGGAATGACCCAGAGGCGGAACACCACCAACCGTAAAACCGGTTTTCGAACGGACAAAATCAGGGTCCGCCATCTTTATGGGCTCGGAAAGGAAATTTCGTATTTTTTTTGGATTCACCCGATTTGCGCCGCTGGCAAGAACCAGAATCGGTTTTTTAGTCTTTTGGGTCATAAAAACCAAAGATTTGACAATCTGTTCTACCCGACACCCCAGAGAGTTGGCTGCGTCTTGAGCACTGCGGGTGGTTTCCTTCATATTCAGCACCTGACATTCAAGACCATGAGCCTTGAGTGCCTTTTCTACTTTCCGGACGCTGGTATTTAACCTGTCGGGCATGGTTACTCCTCCACAACTTCAAACCAATTCTTATCGGGATTTTTCCTGACCCTATTCGAGTCAAAGATACGTCCGTTCATGGCAATATAAACACCGGGCGTCAATGTTTGCACAGCGGCAATCGCACAGCCGACATTAAAGGATGCATCGCTGAATTTAAACCGGGCCGGTTGTATGGCTCCGGTCAGAACGATTACTTTTCCGGGTATAGCTCTCAATTTTTGAGCGGTCTGGATCATGGTGTCAGTGCCATGGGTGATAACGATGCAGGGATGCTTATCAGAGGCAATGGTATCGAAGATCATCTGGCGATCCCGGTCCGTCATGCCGAGACTGTCTTTGCACAATACGGATGATATTTCGTATTCAAAATTCACATTCGCTTCTTGTAATATTTCTCCGACTTTGGGTTCTCCAACCTCAAATTTGCTTTTGCGGTCAAAATATACTTTGTCGATGGTCCCGCCCACCGTATAGATTTTAATTTTCATTCTTTCCAAAAATTTCTTTATCGATGGTCTCACTCCCGGTGAATAATGGAAGTTTTATAGCAGCCAAATCGGCCATTCACCCCTTTTCCACCGGAAGTAAGAGAAAAGCAAGAGAGACGATCAACTAAATTTCTGTCCAAAGATAAATCCGCATCGAATTAATGATAATCATGCGTGCCCATGACCACTTCAATACCGGTCTTGTTCTCTATCATTTTAGCTATTTCCCCGGCATTGTTATACGGGCAAGCAGGTTTTGCATTCGCAAAACAAGAACTCAGGTATATTTTATCCGGTTTTATTTCCGACATTTTTATGGCCATTCCCAGGTTGGGAATCAAGGATCGGCCCGGGCATTCGCATTTAACAAAGCCCACGACCTGGCAAGGCTCATCAAATTTACCGTCTCCGAGCGCTGCAGCTTTAAGACAACGCCATTCTCCGGCACAACCGTAACCGCTGTCCATATAAGCGCCACATCCAACGATAGCAACTTTTTTCATTTTGTCCTCCTTTTTAATTCCTTATGACATTTTCTTGCCACGGCTCATAGAGCCGCCGCCCATTCCCATGCCGCCACCGCCGCCCACACCTCTTCCACCTCGGCCCTTGCCGCCGCCGCCCATACCTCTTCCGCGGCCCGTCCCCATGATGCGCTTGTCACCTGTGCCACCGGCTAAGCCGTTGTGATCCTGCACGTTCGCTGTTTTTGCAGGTGTCAGATTTCCGTTTTTGAAGTTATTCAGAACTTCCTTGACGGTTCCCGTGCTCCCGAGAAACATTTGGATTCCGGCCGCATCAAGGGTACTCGCAGCATTGGGGCCGCAACTACCGGTTATTACAGCTTTCGCCCCTTTGGAAGCAACAAATTGAGCCGACTGAATTCCGGCCCCACCACCTAAGGAACCGCTTTCATTATCAAAAACCTCAAAACTCATATCGTCTGTTTCGACGATTAAAAAATAAGCACCCCGGCCAAACCTTGGGTCGACCTGTGAATTAAGATCCTTGTCGGATGAACTAACAGCTACTTTCATAACATAGTCTCCTTTCCTAATATTATTTTCGTATTCCAAATGTACAACAACATTTTATGGCTTATGACCCACGTGGATAATTTTCGATATTTTTCGCATAACTTTCAAAATCGTTTTCCAGAATGAAATTTGAAATCATTTCACTCACCTTGTCAGCAGTATCTATGCGATAAACACCTTTTGCATCACGGCCTTCAACTTTCTTGGCATTCTCCACAATTGCTTGAAGAGAAGCTGCGGTCATTTCCACATTTACATTAACCGTAATGGTTTCTCCTGATTCACTCATTGGGTTCAACTACTCCTTTTAACAATAAAACTTCCCGGTTCGCAGCCCATATGACCGGATATCACCGGGCATTTTGCCTTTAACAAAAAAAATATATTCTTTTTAGAACCGCTCAACGTTTCGTAATTCCCCTGTCCCTTGGCAATAATCAGATCAGCCCGTGCAAAGCATTCCATGAATTCTTTTGAGCATTTTTCTAAAACCGTGCCGGGTATGTTCGAACCATTATCGATGACATTGACAAGTTCGGTCATGCCGGTTTCCCGCGCATCTTCCATTGTCACATCATTTATGATGGGACCGCCCCTTACGACAAATGTTACTTTGTGCAGCGGCAGTTGTTCTATCAGTAATCGATCGAAAACGATCTCTCCGCAATTATCCCCCAAATAGAGGATATCTTTCGCCGAACCTATCGAATCGAACAGAACTTCTATATTTCCAAACAATTTCGCCGACAGTGCTTCTTCAATAGTGTCAAAGATAATAGACCGGTTTATGTCAGCATTTACACCCAAATCGATAATGTTTCCGGCAATGGCCATACGAATGGCAGTATCCATGGGATTGGAAGAATTTTGGATTCTTTGTTTCAGGTCCGGATAAAGTTTAAGGGCAAAATCGTTGAACCGTTTCTTTATTTTTTTATACGGATCATCGTTTCCGGAAAGTTCTCTGATTAATCTGTGGATATACTGACCCATCACCGGAGGGGATAGGTCCAGGTTCATTTTGCTTGCTGCGGCAAGAACACCGCGTAGCACCTGCTCATGAATTTTTTCATCGGAAGTCGCCAACCTTACCGCGTCAAGAGCCTGACGGATAAAACAGGGTATACAGTCATAAGTTGTTTTCATAGCATAAAAAGACGTTTTCTTGACTTTTTATCGAGTCCTCGGTTATGAGTATAATCTCATAAAAGAATAAATTAAGTCCTATTATCCGGATGGTCAAGCTGTTTTTTTATAAAATATGATTTTTATTTTTTCCGGAACCGTCACGACAATATAATGATCGTATGACCAGATAAATTCTTGACATACTGTACTATGCTAATTATATTTCAATCAAATGCTCATTTCATAAAGGTAAATTTATTATGCCCAGAATTAAAAAGCCGAGATTTGTATCAAGATATCCGACGATCACCTCTTTCGTGCCGAGAGGAATGTTCCAAACAGGTGAGGTTACGCTTTCAGTGGAAGGACTCGAGGCCATAAGATTAAGCGATTTCGAACATCTTGACCAGGAGACCGCCGCAAAAATAATGGAGGTATCTCGCCAGACATACGGCAGAATTTTATCTGAAGCCCGTGCAATTGTTTCAGAAGCCCTGGTCACCGGAAAGGCTCTCATTATTGAGGGGGGCGCCTATGAAATGCGCGGACGGCACAGACAGCGCCGCAGAAGAGGCGGCAGGGAATTTTAAGTACTTTGGAATACTGCTAAGGAGGTGAATGGTATGCCAAAAAGAGATGGAACCGGTCCAACGGGTAACGGCCGAATGACCGGAAGAGGTCGAGGGACCTGCAACTCTGACCGAGGGAGTTTGCGAGGTAATGATCAGGGGGGACGGAATGCAGGCAGAGGATCGGGGCAGGACAGAGACTCCGGCCGGAATTCAGGCTGTGGGTTCGGGCAAGGCCGCGGTTCTGGAAAAGGCCGTGGTAACAGACGGTAAAATAAAAAAAACCGGGTCCAGAGGGCCCGGTTTTTCTATGATTAATAAGAAACTAATGATCTCAAGTTTTTTTCAGTAAGTCCTTAAAACCGGAGGAGAGTCTGATCATGTTCAAAATCCATCCCATCGTTGTGGGAACCAAAATTTTTGACAAAAGCATGATGACGTATCAGTACGGGAACGGCCAGGAATATACCATCCCTATTTACTGCTGGTATTTAGAAGGCGGAGACCGGAAAATCCTTGTGGATACCGGTGAGATGAGTCCGATTCAATCCCCGGACAGGGAATCGTCCATCGGCGGGAAGATTTATACGTTCGAGCAGGGGCTGTCCCGATGGGATCTGTCACCGGCGGATATCGATATGGTTATCCATACTCATCTGCATAACGACCACTGTGAAAACGATTACAAATGTGTAAACGCTGAAATTTATGTTCACGAAAAAGAAATAGAAAGAATTCACAATCCTCACCCGCTGGATTATCGTTATCTTGAGGATTACATAGAGGATGTGGAGGAAAACGGGCAGATAAGAATAATTGCCGGTGACAGGGAAATTGTGCCGGGGATCCGGGTGATTCATACACCGGTTCATACGGAAGGGGGGCTGACCGTATTGATCGATACGCCTTCCGGTCAGGCCGTCATAACCGGATTTTGTGTAATCAAAGAAAATTTTTATCCCCCGGTTCAGATAAAAGCCATGGAAATGGAGGTAATTCCTCCGGGAACTCTTGTAAATGCTTATGAAGCTTATGACATTATGCTGAAGGTTAAACATATGGCGGATATACTGCTGCCGCTTCACGAACCGGAATTTGCATCCATGGATACGATTCCTTGAACCCAAAGCGGCCAACTTATCTTAGGTTTTGAAGTGCGTTAACTATGGGGGTGATTTCAACCCGGTGTTCCGGCGGTATCATCAGTACGGTAATCTTTAGATTCGGAATCAGACCGGTACCCGTATTATCCAGGATATTCTTTTTGTAGTGGTCGCGATTCTTTTTTGATGCCATGAAATTTAGAATATCAATCAGATTTCCCGAAAACCCCTGAGAATCCAAGTGCTCGATAACTTGTAAAAACAGATTATTAACGCTTAAAACAAATGTATCAACTTCGGCATATCCTTGTTTCCGGCATTCTTTTTTTGAAACAAAGCACCGGCACCCGAAGGGTCTCACCGGATAAATCGGGCACAGGTTGTCTTTTAAAAGCGGGCAGCACCTGTTTGAACTTTCGTGTTTTTCTTCCGGAGGATCTTCCCCTTTCATGCAAAGATCCGCAAGCCTGTTCGTGGTTGTCAGTGGCTGAAAGCGTTTTTTAGGCAGTGCGCTCTCAATATTTTCAAACAAACTTGATTTCCCGGATGAAATCATATGGGTTGCGATAAAATACCCTTCAAGGGTTGTCAGGGTCACGTTACGCGTGCAGCATCCGGCGCAATATTTTTTGCAGGCAATGTCCAGCCTGTCGATAAACTCGTCATACACTCTGTAAATCTGATCTAAAACCGCTATTTTTGAATTCAAATCCATTTATTTTTCCTTGCGAACTTCTTTTTGCAAACCTTGACTTTTTGCAAACACCTTGACTTTGATAGAAACAAACAGTAATTTTTTTTAATACAATTTTAACGGGAGGATGCCATGAAAAGCAACGTTTATTTTATCGATTTAAGAGCCACGGCCAAGGAAAACCTTGTTTCAAAGCTTGCAAGGCTCTTGGATACCGCCGGCCTTTCCCAGACCATCAAACAAAGGGATCTTGTTGCGGTCAAACTCCATTTCGGAGAACAGGGAAATACCGCATTTATCCGGCCGGTATTCATACGCAAAATTGTGGAATCCATCAAAAACATCGGGGCGGTTCCGTTTTTGACCGATGCCAACACCCTTTATGCCGGAACACGAAGCGATTCTGCCCACCATCTGTCAACCGCGATTCAAAACGGGTTTGCTTATGCTGTTGTGGATGCTCCCATTGTCATTGCCGACGGATTGAGAGGAAAAAGCGAAACCGCGGTAACCGTTAATCAGAAGAATTTTAAAAAAGTGTATATCGGATCGGATATTATGGAGGCCGACGTTTTGATATCCGTCGCCCATTTCAAAGGGCATGAACTATCCGGTTTTGGCGGAGCTATAAAAAATGTGGGAATGGGATGCGCTTCCCGCAGGGGAAAGCTGGCCCAGCATTCAACTGTAGCGCCTGAAGTGATAAAAGAAAAATGTGTAGGATGCGGAGACTGTATGGAACATTGTTCGCAGAACGCCCTGTCGTTGGTAGAAGAAAAGGCGGTGCTGGACGCAAAAAAGTGTATCGGCTGCGGGGAATGTATTATTATCTGCCCCAACGATGCCATACAGATCCAGTGGAATCAAGCCATACCTGTTTTTCTGGAAAATATGGCGGAATACACCATGGGTGTTTTAAAGAATAAATCAGGCAAAGCATTGTTCGTAAATTTCATTACCGATATATCCCCGGCATGTGATTGTTACGGACATAATGATGCTCCTATTGTAAGGAACATCGGTATTGTTGCGTCCACCGACCCGGTTGCCATTGACCAGGCATCCGTGGATCTTGTGAACCGGGAACAGGCGCTTCCGGAATCATGCCTTACAACGAACAGGGAAAAAGGTAAGGATAAATTTAAGGGGATTTATCCTAACGTGGACTGGACCATTGGACTCGATTATGCCCAAAGCCTCGGACTTGGAACCCGGAGTTATGAGTTAAAAAAAATATGACTAATATATTAGCACGTTAAGATAGTTATAGTGGTTTTATGAGGCTCTTTTATTTGAGCAAAAATATCATACCCCACACCATACCCCACAGGCCCGATAAAAATCAGGGTAAAAACGTAAAAATTATGTCAAATAAAAAAACCCGGTCTCCGAAAGGTGAAAACCGGAGTCCAGATGATCTGCAAGTACTTGAAAAGACTGGATTCCGGCTTTCGCCGGAATGACGGATGACGGTATTTTGTGACTTTTTGCGAGTTCATCAATCTTTGTGTTTCATAAAATTTGTAATTGTTTAATCACATTATGATTTTTTATTTAAAATCTGTCTTATTAACTTTCCTGCCAATGTAATTAGAATTATAAAAGCACCTAACAGGGAAATAGGAATAACAAGGAAAATACCAATCTTTAAAAGAAGAAGCAATGCAGGTATTATTATAAAAAATATTAACCCTACGCCGATCAGCGCACTAAATCCTGTTATAAAATCAGCAATAAACTCCAAATATCGATTTTTTTTCTTATGATTTTTTTCATAAGTTTCGTATGGTTTTAAATCCCTAACTTTATGGTTTTCTGGCGATGTTTCATCATTCATTATAATTAGCCTTTCGATCTAATTCCGGTTAAACCTTGCTCACAACTTGCCGGAACATTTAAATGTAACAATTTACCGGGATGCCGGCATCAAATCCGCCCACCAGTTTCTGTTTATTTTATTCACTTGACCGCCGGAGGATCTCTTCCCCCGGAAGCAAAAAAAACCTCCCAAAAGGAGGCCTTTAAATGTTCCGCTTGTCATAAGACCTCATGGTTCCCTCCCGGGCTGGCTTTAGCACCTTTTGGATAAGGTTGCCAGGTGATCACAGGGCCAGTTCCCTCACACCACTCTTCATGATTAATTGTGAAATAAACTATATCATAATAAATTCAAAAATCAACATTATTATTTAAAAACAAAGAACAAAAATTTTCAGGATTATGAAATGAATTTCATAGGAATTGGTAAATATTATTCATAATATTGGGTAGTGTTAATATTGCTGGGGAAGATAAATTTTTGGGATTATATTGGATATATGTATCTGAAGAAATTGGCATGGTTTATGCTTTATAAAAATCAAAACACGCGTTGAAATCAGAATTAACGCAATTAAGCGCCACCCAACTTCAACACCTAAATAAAAAACCATGTGATGGCCAAAAGCCTCCAAAGGTTATACATAAAATGGGAGTTTGATGTGACACTTAATTGATAGCTTCTCAGGTATGCTTGCATCTTTTCTACCAGGAGTCTTCAAAAATAAACATCAAAAAGATGATGCACTCCGGTGTTAATAACGGCATCTTGGGAAGCTATTATATAAGGAAAGGGATTTGTAGGATGGTTAACCTGTCTTCATAACCTTTGCTAAGGGCGATCCAAAAGGGTCGCCCTGTTTGTTTCCATAATCCTCTCTCTCAAATTGACTTGACGTTCTTCTACACTTAATGACCTTCAGATTTACTATAAATCTTCCCTTATTTCACCATTGGGCAACCATTGTTAATGACCTAAAATCCTTGACAAATAATTTTGAAGGAGTAGGGTTGCTTAGAATGTTCGAATTTTTCCTTAAATCTTAGCAAAGGAAAAGCAACCATGATGCATATATGGAACCCCATTTCTCAGGTGGAGAGGCGGGGTTTTTTTATTTTTTCAGATCATTTTGTCCTGATCTGACAAGAGGAATCCGTTCCGCCGAACACGACGCGTGGTTTTATAGAATCAGCAATCAAAAGCAAAGGAGAAGGCCATCCTTCCATTGGATCAGGAACAAACATTACATTCGAATCTCGCATGGTATTCGGAGCAGCGTTGGTTAATGATGACCATGTGTTACATCTGTCCGCGTTTAAAAAGGTAAAAAAAGGTAATTCAAACGGTGTTGGATATCAAAGATTTTCCCAAAGGAGGAGACGCAGATAACTTTCTGTATGCTAAAGCGAAGCATGCGTTAATAATACATATGCGAGTCCATGGTGTCTGTATAGTTAAACGAGGCACTATGTTTTTCGAATTTTCATCGCGAGAAAAATCTGTGTTCTTCGCTTAAGGGTTTGGTCCAAATCGGTTTGGCAATTTCACTAATAAAATTCGTTTCAACGAACGCTGAAAATGATTTTTTAAATGAAAACAACTTGACCGGGAAGCTTTTTCACCATATACTATCCTTTCAGCAAATGCTGAAAGGAGCCTATATAATGAATATTTCTGATGAAACACTTGAAAAAAGCGCTGAAAATGCGTTGCGAGCATGCCTGTCAAAAGTCCCCTTTCTAAGGATCAACAATATCCGAAAAGAACCCGGGATTGGAGATAATAAGCCTGATTTATTAGTAAAAATATCAGTGCAGGGTATTGAAAAAGAATTGTTGATCGAGATTAAAAGCAACGGCCAGCCCCGTCGTGCACGTGAAGCTGTGAATCAGCTTTTAAGATATCAGACTGTTTTTCCAAAGGCTTATGGAGTTTTTGTGGCACCGTATATTTCTCCGACGGCATCTGAAATCTTTATAAAAGAAGGAATAGGTTATGCGGATCTTTCCGGCAATTGTCGTTTGTGTTTCGAGCAGGTATTCATCAAGCAGACAGGCAATCCCAATGCGTTTGCCGAAAAGCGAGATTTGCGCTCGCTGTATTCACCGAAGGCCGAAAGAGTCTTGAGGGTTCTCCTGAGCAAACCTGAAAAAATTTGGAAAATGAAAGCGCTGGCAAATGAAGCCGGTGTCAGCCTGGGACAGGTGGCAAACGTCAAGAAACTGCTTAATGATCGCGAATGGATACAAACGGACCGGAGTGGATTTTCACTAGTTACTCCTGAACAGCTTTTAAACGAATGGGCTGAAAATTACACGTATCGAAAAAGTGGAATTTGCAATTTGTATTCACTCAAAAGTGTTTCTGAAATAGAAGTGAGTATTGCTGAAGTTTGCCGTCAAAGAAAATTGAATTATGCGTTAACTGGATTTTCCGGTGCAGCGCGACTCTCTCCGGCTGTAAGATATCAAAGGGTCTTTGTCTATATTGATAAAGCAGAAAAAGATGTTGTCGAGCAAATGAATTTTAAAGAGGTTCAAAGCGGTGCGAATGTGAGCATACTAACACCTTATGATGAAGGAGTTTTTTATGGTGTCCTTGAGGTTAGTGGTGTAAAGATCGCTTCGCCAATCCAAATTTATATAGATCTTATGGGCTTTCGCGGAAGAGGTGAAGAAGCGGCAAGGGTACTCTTTAAACAAACAATCAGACCAAAATGGTAACGAAAAAAGACTATACCGCCGAAGCTGTTGAAGCGGCTCGTTTAGTATTAATTGAATTGATACACCTGCTTGGAGAATATCGAGACCACATTGTTGTTGTCGGAGGATGGGTGCCGGATCTTCTTTTGGGTAATAAAAATCACCGCATGTCGGCAGTATGGATGTGGATTTGGCTCTTGACCACCGGAATCTTAGGGATGATGGATATAAGACCATTCGAAAGTTGCTTTTAGATAGAGGGTATGAGGAAGGAGAGCAGCCGTTTGTTTTCGAGCGTAAGATCGAAGGTAAAGAATTCGTCGTAGAGGTTGATTTTCTTGCGGGCGAGTATGGGGGCACCGGTAAAGGACACAGGCATCAGAAGATATCGAAACAAAACATGCGTCCAAGAAAGGCGAGAGGGTGTGACCTTGTTTTTGACAATCCTGAACAAATGACCATTGAAGCGGAACTCCCTAGTGGGGCAAAGGATGCCGTTAACCTTCGGATAGCTTCCATCGTGCCATTTTTAATCATAAAGGCTATGGCATTGCGCGACCGCATAAAAGAAAAGGATGCTTGGGATAATATATTATTGCATTCAGAACTATCCCGATGGGATTGATGCACTGGTTGAAGAATTTAAACCGCACATCGAGCATGGTTTGGTAAAAGAAGGTTTGGAAAAAATAAGGGATAACTTTGCTTCTGAAAAGCATATCGGTCCAAAGTTCGTTGCTGATTTTGAAGAGTTAGATGATACTGAGGAAAGAGAGATTCTTGAGCGGGATGTCTATGAGAAAGTAAAATATCTTTTGGAAAAGTTGGAGGTTAGATAAAAGTCACTTGGGCGCTATATCCTCTTAGCTGGTGGTACAAAAATGCACCAGGGTAAAGATATTGAGAAGGCAAAAAAGAGATGGACTGATTACAAGGAACGGCAAAAAAAAGACACATAGAAAGGAGGTCTTTAAAATGCCTCTTACCCGAAAATTCAAAGAAACAGTAATGCTACGTGCTAAACAAGATCCGGATTTCCGCCAAGAACTCATTAATGAATTTAACTTGTGTCCATCCACGGAAATAACTTATTGGAATAAATAAAAAAAGCGCATTTTATAGTGGACATAATTTTCTTATGGTAGTATAAGTAAAAGTACAACCAA
>CAYPIW010000006.1:0-6119 GCA_964410925.1 uncultured Desulfobacteraceae bacterium | reverse complement strand
CATAATTTTAGCAAAAATGATGCCCGAGGCGGTTGCGATGCTGAATGCCACGGCACCAAGTAAGAAAATCCCCACGGATTTTCCGGTTAAAAAAACATCGCCCTGGGTGCTGGCGCCAACGGTTAGCCCCAAAAATATGGTCGCGGTATCTATGATCGCCGTGCGCGCTGTCTGGGCCAGGCGATTCGCTACGCCACATTCTTTTAGAAAATTTCCGAAAAAGAAAGTTCCCAGAAGCGGTATGGAGGCCGGTGCGAGAAAACAGCAAAGCAAAACGCCGACCGCAGGAAAAATAATACGTTCTTTCTTGGATACCTGTCTGAGTTCCGACATCCGGATCAACCGTTCCTTTCGGGTGGTCAACAGCCTCATGATCGGAGGCTGGATGACAGGTATCAGCGCCATATAGGAATATGCGGCGATGGCGACCGGGCCGATCAGATGAGGTGCAAGCTTGGCGGTTAAAAATATGGATGTGGGTCCATCCGCACCACCGATGATGGCGATTGAAGCGGCTTCCTTGGGCAAAAAGCCGAAAGCCAGAGCACCCAGAAGTGTGAAAAATATCCCCATTTGAGCGGCAGCTCCCAGAAGCATGAGCACCGGCCGTGCCAGCAAAGAAGAAAAATCAGTCATTGCTCCGAGACCTAAAAAAACGATTGAAGGATAGAGGCCCGTAACAACGCCGAAATACAGATAGTGCAACACACTGTTGTTTTCATATATTCCAAGCCCAAACCCCTTAAAAAAAGGGACATTTCCCACCAAAATTCCAAACCCGATGGGAATAAGAAGGAGCGGTTCACAATGTTTGGCAGTGCCTAGATATAAGAACAAAGAGCCGACCACGATCATTATGACGTTTCGATAGTCAGCCAGATAATACCCGGTGTTTGATAAAAATTGAAACAATAGCTCCATTAATTAACCTTCATTTTTTTCATTATCATCATTTTCTGTGGGAGGATTCCAGGTAAAAACACCATCGCCGCCGGGAATTAATATCTCAGATTCACGCAACTCTGTAAGGGTAATGTGCGGGTGTGGAAAATCATTTTTTCTTAAAATTTCATAAAGCTCGGAAAGATAAAAGGATTCACCCAGCGTTTCAACCAACGGGTTATAAAGCTGAACAATTTCATTAAGATCTGAAGGAAATGGTTCGGATAATAAAAATGCGGATTTGCCTTCGAGCGGTTCGACAACGGGTATTTCCGCTAAGGGTTGAGCATCCAAAGATTTTTTTTCAAAAAACACCAAGACCTTGTGAAGCTGAGAAATTACGAATGACAGCACCACAAGACCGGAAAAAACGATTAGAGAACCCGCGAGAGCCATGGCCCAACCGTTGTGAACGGCTATTGCTTTGAGACCGTACAATTTAATCCCCCGGCTTTAGATGTTTGGATAAAAAACTAAAAAAACCTTGACAAGAAAACAGCATGTCTTTTTCGATCATACATTAAAATAAATGTCAACAACAAAGAACGATGTTATTTGTTCCGGGCAATTACCTGTTTATTTGACGCAGTCCCGACGCTTTATCTTGAGCCACCCCTGCGGTCCAGAACCTGAGAGCTTTTCAGGAGCACGCCGCCGCCAAGAGCAATAAGGCTGCTTATCATAAACAGCTTAAACACTCCCAGGGTTTCAAACAAATAGCCGTTAATAAAAAATCCAACCATTAACCCAAGCCCGTAAGTTATTGCATTATTTACTGCCTGTCCCAGGGTTTTGGTCTCATCAGGCGTTAATGAATCGATATATAGTATACTGGCCACATGAAAAGTTCCGTAGGTAATCGCATGAAGAATCTGTAAAAGCAAAAGAGCCGCCGGGGATACGGCAAAAAAGAGTCCAAGCCATCTTAACGCCGCCACCATGAATGAAAACACCAGAACATTATCCAGGGAAAAGCGTTTGAATATGCTGTGTGATTTTATCATGACCAGAATTTCGGCAATCGATGCCAGTGCCCATGAAACCCCGATAAACGTATTACCGAATCCCAGGTTTTCAAGATGTATGGAGTAGAACCCATAATAGGTTCCGTGACTCACCAGCATCAAAAATGCACAGCACAGAAAAACAACAAAACGCGGTGTTAAAAGAACTTTGATATTTACGAAAAAAAAGGTTTGTTTTTTTATCTGAATATCAGGAATTCTAGTGGAAATGACCGCCTGTGCAATGGACACGGAAAAAATGAGCACAAGAATTATTTCAATGGAATAAAGATCTATTATCCTGCCCAGCACGATGACCGTGGCGATAAACGCTAGGGTGCCCCATGCTCTTAATCTGCCATAACTTTTCTTCTCCATGCCCAGCACATCCATGGTAAAGGCTTCCAGAAAGGAAATGATCGGGGAATAAAATATGCCGTAGAAAACGGTAATAACAAGCATTGCCCAGAAATCTTTGGTATAGAAATAAAAAAGCCATATTGCGGTACTGATAAAATTGCATGAAATATATATCTGTCTTCTGATTTTAAAGCGGTCTGCCAAAACTCCCCAGACGAGTGAAAATAAAATCAATGCCAACGACCGTATCGCCGACAGGGCGCCGATCTCAACCCCGCTGAATTTAAGATGGTAGCAGTATAAATTAAAATAGGGCAAAAAAATGCCCATTACACTGAAATAAAAAAAATACTGGGAACCGATAATAAGTTTAAATGAATTTCTGAAGTTTTTATCCATGCGTATTTTGTACGGTATTTATAGACAAAAAACAATTTTTTTTGATCGCCCGCAGCGCATTAACTTGCCTTTACAAACAAACGGCAAGATGGTAGGTTGAAAAAACGTCTATCGTCGGGGTCTTACGGGCCTAAGGGTTTCACACATACAAAATAAGAGTGGTTTTCATAAAAATCCATTCAGGTTTTGGGTCAAAGCTATACCATGCCAGATATGAAGAATAAGGTTGCCGAGTTTAAATCCGGATTTGTGGCCATTGTGGGAGCGCCCAATGTGGGCAAATCCACGTTGTTGAACCAGGTGCTGGGCCAGAAAATTTCCATTACCTCCAAAAAACCGCAAACCACACGGAACCGCATCCTCGGTGTGCTGCACAGACCGGGTTCACAACTTGTCTTCATCGACACTCCGGGGATCCATAAGGCAAAACGCCCGTTGAACATCAGGATTGTGGAGACAGCGCTTTCAGCATTAGGAAACGTGGATATTGTTCTTGTGGTGGTTGATGTGGCAAATCCGGACCCGGAGTCGGAAGCTTTGCTGGTAAAAAAATTCGAAAAAATAAAACAGCCCGTTGTTCTTGTCCTTAACAAAACGGATCTGATTAAAAAACCGGCTCTCCTTTCAATCATGGATAAATGGGCAACGGCGTACCCGTTTGAAGCCATAATTCCGGTTTCCGCCATACTTGGCGCTCAGATTGAAGAGCTGATTGACGCCATGGAGGCGCTGCTGCCCAAAGGCCCACCATTTTTTCCCGAAGACACCCTGACCGATTTGACGGAACGTTTTATTGCTGCTGAAATGATTCGTGAACAGGTTTTCCGTTTAACCGGCCAGGAGATACCGTATTCAACTGCCGTAACCATAGACTCATTTTCCGAAGAAATAAAAGGAAAGCTTGTAAAAATTCATGCAACCATTCATGTTGAGCGGACGTCACAAAAAGGGATGATCATCGGCAAAAACGGAAGCAAGCTGAAAATGATCGGAACGGAAGCAAGAAAAGAAATAGAACGGATGGTGGGATGCAAAGTCTTTCTCGAGCTTTTTGTCCGGGTGTATAAGGACTGGGGAAAAGATACCAAAGCGCTTAGAAAATTCGGCTACTGATGATTTTGTCTTATCACCCCTGCTTTGAAGCAGATAAAAATATACTCTGTGCCGGACGGGAACCGGACGCTGATGATCTTGAGGCAATTAGAGCTGCCCATGCCGTGATCCTGCCCCAGGGATGCAGTTTTTCCCTGTATGAACTGGCCCGTAACCACTGCCCCCATGTGTTTCCTGATTTTGATTCAAGATTCCGATACAAAGGTAAAATCGGTCAGATTCGACTGTTTCAGGAAAAAAATGTCCCTCATCCAAGAACCGAAACCTATCCGAATCTTAACGCTTTTGTCGAATACTATGGGGAGGGTACCGCAACGCCGGCATTTGATTTTCCATTTGTATTCAAATTTGACTGGGGAGGGGAAGGATACCAGGTTTATCTTATACAATCCGCTTCGGAATTTATAGATATTTTGCAAACCGCCGGAGACTATGAAGAGAGCGGCCATAGCGGATTTATAATTCAGGAATATATTCCTTCAACTCACCGGGCATTGAGGGTTGTGGTCATCGGCCAAACCCTTATTTCTTACTGGCGGGTTCAAAGCGGCGCCCGGAGCTTTTGCTCAAATCTTTCCAGAGGGGCGGTTATCGACGCCCAGGCCGATCCGGAGTTGCAGGCATCGGCGGTGACATCGGTAAGGGCGTTTTGTTTCCGGACCGGGATTAATCTGGCCGGCTTCGACCTGCTTTTTTCATCGCAAAGGAAACGCAACATGCCGCTTTTCCTTGAAATAAACTATTATTTCGGCAGAAGGGGTCTGGGGGGGTCCGAAAGATTTTATGAAATATTAGGTATGGAAATCGAAAAATGGATTGACCGTATCGGTCTGAGATCCGCCGGAACTTTTTGAGTATGGAACCATTTGCGACAGGTCTGGATGAAAAGGATATAAAGAGAGAAAGACGCAGGGCAAGGGAGCTCCGGGGGTCCCAGTGGTGGAAACGCCGCCGGGCCAAAGGGGTTTGCTATTACTGCGGACGTCCCACACCCGCCAAAGAACTTACCATGGATCATATCGTGCCCATCGCCCGTGGGGGTCGAAGCACGAAAGGAAACATTGTTGCCGCATGCAAGGAATGCAACACCGCCAAAAAGCAGCTGCTTTCCATGGAATGGGACCGGTATTTAAAAGACGTTCGTTCGAACTTATCATAAAAAATTTCCTGAATTTATTCGGTTCAGAAAATCTCATCCTTGCCTTTTACATTTTTTTGAGGTAATTACATAGGGTAACTGATTGAAATATCGATTTTTTATAAAGAATCGAAAGAGGAGTTCATAAGATGCGAATTGTTACCCGGCCGGATTTTGACGGTGTTGTATGCGCTGCGCTTCTATATGAAGCGGAAAATGTAAACGTCCCTGTAAAGTGGGTCGAGCCCAATGACATGCAAAAAGGAATCGTTGATATTCATGAGGGCGATATTATTGCAAACCTGCCTTATGACGAACGGTGTACCCTGTGGTTTGATCATCACCATACAAACAAAATCGACAAACCGTTTAACGGCTCTTTTAAGATTGCTCCTTCAGCGGCGGGCATCATTTTTGAATATTACAAAAACAGATTTAAACTCGATTACAGCGAATTGATCAAAGAAACAGACAAAATCGACTCTGCGGATTTATCCCTGGATGAGGTGCAACATCCGGAAAAATACAATTATGTCCTGCTTTCCATGACGGTTTTAGGCTGTGATATATATGATGAACCTTATTGGAACCGGCTTGTGGACTTGCTCAGGAAATTCGACATACAAAGGGTTCTGCAAGACCCGGAGGTGAAAGCACGCTGTGATGCGGTTGTTGAAATGAATAAGGAATATAAAAAGGTGTTACAAGAAAACACTGAACTCATCCGGCACGTATCCGTTACGGATTTTCGCTCCTTCGAGAAGACACCCGCCGGAAATCGTTTTCTGGTTTATTCCATGTTCCCCGAGGCCGTGGTCAGTGTTAAGATCCGTTATGATATTGATGATAGAGAGACTATCGCTGTCAGTGTCGGGCATAGTATTTTTAATCGAAATTGCAATGTGAATGTCGGGCTCATGCTTTCAAACTTTGAAGGCGGAGGCCACCGAGGTGCGGGTTCCTGTCGATTCCATGTGAGCAAAGCCAAAGAGTATATTCCCAAAATACTCGATATCCTGTTAAAGAATCAAGACAATGAAGACTGACAGGCCATACGTTTATTTGTAGGCGTTCACGGGTTCAAAGGTTCAGGGGTTCAAGGTTCCATTCTTATCCCCGGACTGCATTTGGGATGCGTATTTACGATAAAAGCGTCAGTTTCG
>CAYPIW010000005.1:0-9521 GCA_964410925.1 uncultured Desulfobacteraceae bacterium | reverse complement strand
TTCAGGCAGAGCCATAGAACTCTGACCTGGCCCAAAGGACCAGGTTTTTCAGGGCAAAATAAAGTTTATATAAGGTCCGAGCAGCCAATAAGCCGAGTTCTGTGTCCAATGCGGGTTGCCCCGGACTGGATAACGGTCATTCATCTCCGGATGCCGGTTGCCGGGCATCTCTTGCGACCTACCCGGGAGCTCGAACGGGCCGCTCTCAAACACTCCCCTATTTGGTCTTGCACCGGGTGGGGTTTACAAAGCTTCCCCGGTCACCCAGGGAACTGGTGCGCTCTTACCGCACCTTTTCACCCTTACCCCGCTTAAACACGGAGCGGTATACTTTCTGTTGCACTTTCCTTCACGTCGCCGCGACTCCACGTTATGGAGCACCCTGCCCTCTGGTGTTCGGACTTTCCTCTGGATAATTCAATAATCCAGCGACCGTCTGGACTACTCGGACCGTATTTATCTGTTATCCATAGATACGATATCACATTTCCTCGATTAAATTATTAGATTACGGGTTTTTCAAGTATATTATCCTCTGACAATTGGGACAAAACTTCAAGCTGTCGCCAAGAAAGAGTTCATTGTACAGCTGGGGAGGAAGATTCACATGACATCCATGACATAGCGCATTTTTTACCGGTACCACCGCAAGTTCGCTCGGGTTCTGTTTCTTTATGATCAAGTATTTCTTCAGAAGTTCCGGATCGATCATACGAGAAACTTTTTCCCGGTCTTTATCAAGTTTCGAAAGCGTTATCCCCAATTGTTCCGATTCTTGTTTTATGATCTCTTTTTCATTCATTATATTATGGGAAATCTGTACATATTCATCCTTTTTCTTTGCGATGATTTTCTCAATCTCATCCATACGATCCAGGCATTCAATCATCTTATCTTCAGTTTCGGAATTCTTAGCCTTTTCCTCTTCGATTTCCTTTAATAATGATTGATATTCCCTGTTTGTCTTTACAGATCTAAGCTTTGCCTGAGTCTTTTTTTCCCTGTCAAAATTTATGCGTGCATCGGATTCATAGTCTCGATACTTTTTTTTCAGCTCTTCAATAATAGATTCTTGTTCTTCTATGATTCGTTCAAACTCCACCAGACCGGTATCCAGAGTTTCAAGCTTCCTTTGTGCGTCATTTATTATTGATTTGATTTTCCCGATTTCGGTCTCGATACCCTGTAGCTTAACGAGCATATAAATTTGTTCTTTCATATTTTGCAACATCCAATCCGGACAAACCGCAAAAGTGACTCAAGCAAACTAAAATTTTAACCGTTCACAGGTTCAGGGTTCAACGTTCAGGGTTAAGGACAAAGAAGGCATTGAAGATTCGAAGTCCTCATTACAAATGTTCATTTTCCAAAGTATTTGCCAATTTAGCTTCAAATGCTGGATCAGGCCTGACGAAAGGATTGTTGACTGATGATTGGAGACCAAAAACTTAATCCTGAAACCTGACACCTGACACCTGACACCTTATTCCTGAAACCTGACACCTGAAACCTGCATGTCCCCTGACACCTGACACCAAAAAGTCCTGGATAGCAATTAACAAACTGGTAATGCACCCAATTTGAAGAACCTGAGTTCTATTGTTGAATTATAATACTACAAACGGGTCCTTTTCAAGTCCATATGCCTCAACTTTTACATGAATTTCGTGTTTAGACAATTTTTTTTTAAGCCGGTCCGCAAGCACTTCGACAATCAAATGCTCCGAAGCAAAGTGACCGATATCGATAAGTCCCAAATTTGCGGCTTCTACATCTCTGGCGTCATGGTACCGCAAATCTCCGCTGATATAAACCTGTGCGCCGGATGAGATAAAATTACTTATCAGGCTTGAACCGCTTCCCGTGCAGACGGCAGCAGTCTTTACAGTTAAATCGGGATGTCCCGCAATTTTTACTGAGTTAAGCCCCAATTTTTCTTTGATTGACCGCGCAAAGGATATCAGTTCCATGCTTTTACCAATGTCTCCGATGCGGCCGGAACCTTGCCGGTCTTCATTTTTTATCAGTGGATATATATCATATGCCATGGTCTCATAAGGATGATTCTTCCTTACATAATCGATAACGCTGTTTAGATCACTCTTTCGTACAACCGTTTCAATCCTGATCTCATCGGCATGGATAATTTCACCGATTTTACCGGCAAACGGCTTTGATGAAGACCCCGGTCGATAGGTACCTGTCCCTTTGTTCCTGAACGAACAGCAGGTATACGAACCTATTTCACCGGCTTTTGTTTCAAAAATCGAATTTAAAATCTGTTGTTCATAGGCCACGGGTACATATAATACCAGTTTAAAATTTTCTGAGGCGATGGCTTTACCGAGCACTTTCAAATTGTTAATCCCGATTCGTTGTGCAAGTACGTCGTTCAACCCGCCCATTGCATTGTCAAAGTTGGTATGGGCTGAAAATATAGCCACATGGTGCCGGATTGCCTTTTGAATGATGGCGCCGACAGCCGTATTTAAATTGATAGACTTGAGCGGATGAAATATAAGAGGGTGATGTGTAATTAAAAGGTCAACATCATTTCTGCAGGCATCATTGACCACATCCGGGCCGGGGTCTAAAGAAATCCAAATTTTTCGAACCGGCCAGTCCTTTCGACCAACCTGCAATCCCACATTATCCCATTCTTCTGCAAGTTCGATGGGGGCAATTGTCTCCATTGCCCTGATGATATCAAAAACCTTTGCTTCCATAACATCGCTCTACAATTTTCATTGCCACTAAGACTCCAGCTTTTATTGCCACGAAGACACCAGGGCACAAAGAACTGAAAATGAAATAATCTCTCATGCCTGCCTGCCATCGACTTCGCCCTGGGCGAGGCGGGCGACTCTTTGTGACTTTAAGGCAATTATTTTTAGCTTTAACTTAATCAATAAAAAAGGCGTCGTTATTTGCTATAACCACGCCTTAATGCTTTTGCATTCAGTCCGCAAGTTTTATTAACAACACGGTTTCGTAAAAAGTCCACAATAAAAATGGTGGGCCCACCTGGGATCGAACCAGGGACCGACCGGTTATGAGCCGGTGGCTCTGCCAGCTGAGCTATGGGCCCACAGGCCATAAAAATGAGTTATCTAACTTCAGAAAATTGTTTTGTCAAGCTATGTTTGCTCTATGTTCTCAATAAAACTTTTCAGTTTCCGACTTCTGGTAGGATGCCTGAGTTTTCTCAACGCTTTGGCTTCTATCTGTCGGATCCTTTCACGGGTCACTGCAAAATCCTGTCCCACCTCTTCCAGAGTATGGTCTGCCTTTTCACCAATACCGAAGCGCATCCGCAGTACTTTTTCCTCACGCGGGGTCAATGTTGCAAGGACCTTCCTCGTCTGTTCCGCAAGGTTCAGACTTACGGCCGCATCCGAAGGCAACATGAACTTTTTATCTTCTATGAAGTCACCGAGATGGCTATCCTCTTCTTCACCAATAGGCGTCTCCAGTGATATGGGTTCTCTTGCAATTTTTAACACCTTACGCACTTTGAATAAAGGAATTTCCATTTTTTCCGCGATCTCTTCAGGAGTGGGCTCTCGTCCAAGCTCCTGTACAAGATACCTGGATGTGCGAATAAGTTTGTTTATCGTTTCAATCATATGGACCGGAATCCGAATGGTTCTTGCCTGGTCAGCGATTGCCCGTGTTATGGCTTGTCTTATCCACCATGTGGCATACGTACTGAATTTATAGCCGCGGCGATATTCGAATTTGTCGACGGCTTTCATAAGACCGACATTTCCTTCCTGGATTAAATCCAAAAACTGGAGACCTCTGTTCGTGTATTTTTTTGCAATACTGACTACCAGGCGTAAATTGGCTTTGGTTAGCTCACTTTTGGCGAGTTTTGCTCTAAAACGCCCTTCTTCAATATTAGACACAATTTTCTTTAACATCCTGTTTTTTGACTTGATACTATATTCCCTTCCCGCAAGCTGATCTTGAATATTTTGTAGATCCTCAAATAGTATCAAAATCTCATCTTTGGATAGATCACAACGGGAGCTCAGCCATTTGACAAACTTACTCCTGGTATTAAGGTTGGAACGAATTTCTGTAATTGATACATTAACCGTATCCGCACACATCAAAATCAATCGATTTACGGAATCCATCCATTGGATTTGTTCCCGGATAAGCTTATCGATTTTATCTAAAACGCCTATTTCAAACCGCCAATCTTTTAGCAGTTCGAAAATTTTTTTATTCCTGCGAGAGATACACCTTCTTATACGACGCTTTTCATCGAAATCCAGATCAGAAGAAAAAAGTTTTTCCCTGTATATTTTGTTTTCATCATCGATGGCTTTAATTAAGTGTACGGTATTTAAATAATTCTCGATCTGAATGGCTTCTTCAACATATGCATCTCCCTCTTCAATCTCCCGTACATCCCGTAACACTCGCCTGGGTCGCAACTCGCCGTTTTCTATTTTTCGCCCAAGTTCTAAAATACAGTCTATCCCTATGGTCGTATCTATCAGTGCTTTTAAAATTTCCTGTTCACCGGCTTCTATCTCCTTTGCGATAACAACTTCTCCCTCTCGACTCAAAAGGGTCACCAAACCCATCTCCCTCAAATACATTTTAACAGGGTCGGTTACGGAGCCATAATCAGAAACAGAAGTATCTGAAATCTTGATTTTTTTTACTTTGTTCGGCAACTTGTTCTTTTTTTCGTCTATTATTTCAATATCATGATCATCAAATATCATCAGGGTTTCATCAATCTGTTCAGAAAGCATATCATCCGGAAGTGCTGTATTAATTTCATCATAAGTTAAAAACCCCTGTCCTTTTCCTTTGGAGATCAACTTTTCAAGAGTCTTTTTGAGAATCTTTTTTGTTTTTATCCGATTACTATCAGATTTCTTTGCCATAAACGTTCGCCTCCTGCAGACTCCGGTCGTTTCTTTTTATTATTTTAACAGTGCCATTTTCTTTTTTTCAGTTAATAGCGCCATTTTTTGTTTTTGATTCAATAATTTTACAAGCAACTCAAGGTCATTGTCCTTTTCCGCTGCTTTTATTTTTTCTAATAATTTCTTTTCATTTTTCCTTCGGATCGAATCAAATCGCGTGATAATCCCAATACATGCGGCATGATTCCATATACTTTCTTCAATTGCCAGAGAGGCAATAATGTTTCTTTGTTCTTTATTTTCAATTAAATTCATAATATCGGACAATTGCATTTCTGATTCATCTTTGTGTCTCAAAAGCAATTGTCCAATGGATTTTAAGGCATTATTTTCAAAAAGTTCCAGTATATTACGCTCATTTATCTCAGGTAATATTTGAGGAAACTGAAGCATCATTGCTATGATCTGACGCTCCAGTTTGTCCCATTTGCCTTGAAAAACTTTTTCTTGAACCTTATCCAAAATACTTGTTTTGTTCCGGCCGGGGCTAAAACCAGTGTTTGGCCGGACTGGCCTTTTGTCTCTATTTCGAAGCGATATTTTCCTGATCTTTTCAAGAACAGCAAATTCATCAATACTTATACGCTCAGCGAGTTCTTTGATATACAATGATCTTAACACATTATCACGAATAGCTGCCAGAGGCTCTTTCATTTCTGAAATCACACGAATTTTTCCTTCAACGGAAAGTCCGTGCTTTTTTACGGCACAATCCATGAGAAAGGCGATGATACCCCTGGCTTTGGAAACGAGATCCAGAAAAGATTCAACACCGAATTCGAATAGATATGAATCCGGATCATATCCATCCGGCAATGTAACAATTTGAGCATTTATATAGGCTTTGTCAAATATCTCTATGGTTCTCTGAGAGGCCTTGACACCTGCATCGTCTGAATCAAACACCAGTATTACGCCGCCATCTTTTCCTGTAAAACCTTTAAGAAGCTGAACATGTTCGGGAGTGAGGGATGTACCCAAAGTGGCAACTGAATTCTGAATACCATGCTGATGAAGCGCTAACAGATCAAAATATCCCTCGACGATGTAAACCGTTTGATTTTCCCTGCATTTGTTTTTTGCCAAATGCAAACCGTATAAAGATCGACTTTTGTTATATACCGGTGTTTCCGGAGAATTAAGGTATTTTGGCAGGGAGTCATCCATTACCCTTCCGCCAAAACCGATCCCCTGCATGTTTAAATCAAAGATTGGGAATATTAAACGATCTCTGAAACGATCATAAAAACCGCCCTTTTCTTTTTTTGAGACAATCAGCCCGGCTTTCTCAACGAGATCAAGAGAAATATTCTTTTTATTGAAATAACGTAATAGATTATCCCAGCCTTTGGGCGCATATCCGAGGTTAAAATTATCGGACACCGCTCTGTTTATTCCCCGTTTCTTAACATATTCCATTGCTCTTTTTCCTGGAATAGTATCAAGAAATTGTTTGCGAAAAAACTCCATGGCCTGTCTGTTCACGGCAAAAAGACTTTCCCTTTGGGTTATTCGCCGCTTTTGCTCCGGTGAAAGAGTGCCGCCCGGGATATCGATTCCATATCGAACGGCAAGCATTTTGGCAGCATCAGGAAAAGAAATACCATCGTGTTTCATAAGAAAACTAAAAACATTTCCACCCGCGGCACACCCGAAGCAATAAAATATCTGTTTTTCCGGGTTAACTGTAAAAGACGGGGTTTTTTCCGGGTGGAACGGGCAAAGGCCAGCGTAGTTTTTTCCGGTCTTTTTCAGAAGCACAACTTCCGAAACGACCTCAACGATATCGGCCCTGTTCTTAATTTCTGAAACTTTATCTTCAGGAATATAAATTGTCAAAAAGACCAACCTCCATCGCTATGAAACCGGAAAGACTGACAATAACGGAAGGATCGTAAATGGAATGAAGTTTTGCACCTGTACGTATGTGCTTAAGCTGATATAATTGAAACGTCTCGGAAATTCTACAACTTATTGAGAATAAAAGAATTTTATTGAGCTTTAATCATTATAAATTTTTAAACTTAAAATCTAATTATTAAAATTGATTTTGTCAAGAAATTTTATTGGTATTTAAATCAATTCAATCAGTTATATTTGACCCCTCAAATTTGATGAAGTCGCAAAAAGTCATAAAATACCGTTTTCTGTCATTCCGGTGAAAGCCGGAATCCAGTATTTTCAAACAGTTACAGAGCATCTGGACTCTTCCCGGACTTGATCCGGGATCTACCGGAGTGACGAGTCTTTGCGAATTCATCAAATTCGTTGTTTTGCAATTTTAATGGCCTCTTTAAGACTCAGACTCCCGCTGTATAAGGCCCTGCCTGTGATAACCCCCACAACGCCCGATTTTTTCAGCGGTAGTATATTCTGAATATCTTTTATTGTTGAAACGCCACCGGAAGCGACCACAGGTATGGAAACAGCTTCTGCCAGACGCCGGGTCTCATCGATGTTCGGACCTGTCTGCATCCCGTCCCTGTGGATGTCTGTAAAATTAATCGCGGCAACACCGCAATCTTCAAACTGTTTTGCAAGATCCACAGCTTTAACTTTAGTAGTTTTTGTCCATCCCTCAATTGCAACGAGCCCATTTCGTGCATCAATGCCCACAACAATCCGACCGGGGAATGCCTTGCAGACGTCTTTCACAAAATTTGGATCTACTATCGCTTGCGTACCGATAATGACCCTTTGAACGCCAAGACCCAGTAGCAACCGGACCGTTTTTTCGTTTCTGATTCCACCGCCTGCCTGAATACGAGCATCTACACGCGCGATGATCTTCCTTATGGAGTTTAAGTTCTGCGGACTTTTTTCAACGGCCCCGTCAAGATCAACCACATGAATAATTTCCGCACCGTCATCCTCCCACCTCTTTGCCATAGCAGAAGGATCCTCTGAAAAAACCGTTTCTTTATCCATGCGCCCTTGAAGAAGTCGCACACATCTCCCATTTTTTATATCAACTGCAGGAATTATAATCATCTTGATTTCTGTGTTTTGGTGATAGGGTTACGGTTTCAGTTCAGTTTATTTTAAAAGGGAAAGCTTTTAAGAACATCTTTAAGACCAGACACAGCCATCTCATTTGCAGTAATCCATCTGGCTTTTCTTCGCAAAAAGGGGACCAGTTTAAAAAGGTTTTCGGATAACGACTGCTGAGTTTCATCAAAATGATCGTTCCATAATAAACGACCATCTGACACACGGATAAGATGGATATCAAATGCCACGGAGGCAGGCAGATCCACCGAATATTTCCCTCCCACACGTTCCCTGAAACGAAAAATATTTCCTGACACTACCCAATCCGCCTTAAGCACACGTCCTGTTTCTACCAGCAAATCCAGTTCCGACAATTTCTTTTGATCCTCTGACAAAAGACCCGATACGACTCCTTGAGACTGACTTGGAGGGATCAATTGAATGTCTTTTCGGTCCTCCAATAAAACAAACAACTGCTCCGTGAGCACATTGTCAGCATCTTCAGCAACCTCCCCTGTCATGAAAACTTTTCCGCAAATCGGGCAACGGATATTTACATTTTCACCATACACTTCGGCCATGTTTTTAAAAGGAAAAATCAGAATTTTATCTTTGCCTGATATGGAGAGAACGTTTTCCTTGACCGAGACATTTTTTGTGCATCCCGGCAAACACAGCATAACCGTTAAAAGAAAAACCTTAATCCATGCGGCTGCTTTATTTTTATGATTATTTTTATACATGATTACAAAACACCTTTTGAAGACCGGATACCCGTTAATCGCCCATCAAAAGAAGTTGCCTGATCCAGGGCCCTTGCCATGGTTTTGAAAATAGATTCGAGAACATGATGCTCATTCTCGCCGTAAAGAACATTTACATGCAGATTCATTCCGCCCCGATTTGAAAACGCCCTTAAAAATTCCTTTGTAAGAGAGGTGAAATTGTTCCCTCCCGTATCTGCTTTCTGGGGAACATTATAAACCAGAAAGGGACGGTTTGACAGGTCAGCGGCAACACAGGACAAGGCATCATCCATGGGTGTAACCGCATGGCCGAATCGTTTTATTCCCTTTCTATCGCCGAGAGCCTTATCGAAAGCATCCCCAAGAACAAGACCCACATCTTCTATCGTGTGATGAAAATCTACATCAATATCTCCGGTAGCATCAATGGAAAGATCAAAAAAACCATGAATGGTAAAGAGTGTCAGCATATGATCAAAAAAGGGGATTCCCGTGGATATTTTATCTTTTCCGCGGCCATCCAAATTAAGTTCCATAGTAACTCTGGTCTCTTTTGTTTCACGTTCAATTTTAGCGGTTCGTTCCATAGTATTGTTGTTCCTTACTCTTAAGTTTCCCGTTTGGGCCTCGCATTGAATTTTGTGCAAACGCACGGGTATTTTCAGTAAATTGTAGAAGCTCCATAATCTGCCATTTCTGGATGGACACCAGTTAAGGGGGATTTGGTGGAGATGAAGTCAACCTTTGTCATGTTTCAATCTGTTATATCCTGCCTCAATAAGTATCCTGTATCATTCTATTTTTAACATTTTTAAAAAACTTCTTGACTTATTTT
>CAYPIW010000004.1:0-10288 GCA_964410925.1 uncultured Desulfobacteraceae bacterium | reverse complement strand
GTGCCTAAAGTTATGGTGTCGCTTCGCTCCGCTGATTTTATATAATTGACAGAATTCCTTAACTTTAGCTCACTTTAAACTTTAGTTCACTTCAAACTCTTGTAGCGAGTGTTCAGGCAGAGCCGGAAACCCTGACCTTGGCCCAGAGGACGCAGGTTTTCTAATGCAAAATAAAGGTGCTATCATGATAATTAAATCCACCCATGACCTTTCGGCCCTTAAGGAAAAAATTAAAAAAGAGAAATCCGAACTTTCCAAAAAAACACAGTTGATCGTCTACCAGGGGACCTGCGGTTTCGCCTCAGGGGCACAGGAAATTTTGGAAGCGCTCAAAAAAGAATTAACATCACGAAGCCTCCCGCATGTGGCCGTCCTGGAACATTCGTGTATGGGCTGCTGCTATCTCGAACCTTACATGAGCGTCACGGACCCGGAAGGCATCTTTACCCTTTATGGATATCTCTCCCCTGAAAAGGTGACACAGATTGTGGAAACTCACCTCGTGGGAGGAGAAATCGTTCAGGAATACAGGGTGGATACAAATACCCCCTTCTTCAGCCGCCAGGAAAAAAGGATTACGGAACTCCTCGGAAAAATCGATCCCTTCAATATTGAAGACTATATTTTTTACAACGGGTATCAGGGACTTTCCAAGACCCTGGGAATGAAACAGTTGGACGTGATCGAAGAAGTCAAACGGTCGGGGTTGAGAGGAAGAGGGGGTGCGGGTTTTCCCACCGGCATAAAATGGAATTTTGCATACAACGCTAAGTCCGATCAAAAATATATGGTCTGCAATGCGGATGAAGGGGACCCCGGGGCTTACATGAACCGGGCGGAACTGGAGGGAAACCCCCATGCGGTCCTGGAGGGGATGGCCATCGGGGGATACGCCATCGGCGCGAACAAAGGTTATATTTATGTAAGAGCGGAATATCCTCTTGCCGTAGAAATACTGGAGAAGGCCATTGCCAAGGCCAAAGCGTATGGTCTTTTGGGAAACGGAATTCTGGGAACCTCTTTTGATTTTGACATAGAGATCTTTTTAGGGTCCGGAGCTTTTGTCTGCGGTGAGGAGACCGCCCTTCTGGCATCCCTGGAGCAAAAACGAGGCAATCCCAGGCCCAGACCCCCATTTCCTGCTGTGGAGGGGCTTTTTGGCAAGCCCACAGTAATCAACAACGTGGGAACATTGTCTAATCTGCCGCTGATTATGTGCAAGGGCGCAGAATGGTGGAGTTCCATAGGATCTGAAAGTACAAAAGGAACCAAGGTGTTCTCCCTGACCGGCCAGATTGCCCGGACCGGTCTGATTGAAGTTCCCATGGGAATTTCATTGCAGGAAGTGGTATTCGACCTGGGAGGGGGAATCGCCGGGGGCAAGGAATTCAAGGCGGTTCAGCTCGGGGGCCCTTCCGGAGGATGCGTCCCCGCCGAACATCTCAACATTCCCATTGATTACGAATCCCTCCAGAGCATCGGCTGCATCATGGGATCCGGCGCCATGGTGGTTCTGGATCAAGACACCTGTATGGTGGATACGGCAAGATTCTTTCTGGAATTTGATGCAGACGAATCCTGCGGGCAGTGTCTTCCCTGCCGGAGAGGATTGCCCCTGATGATTGAGATTTTAAAGCGCATATCGGAAGGAAACGGTGAAATTAAAGATCTGGAGACACTGGAAGACATCGCAACCTGCATGCAAAAAACATCCCTTTGCGCTCTGGGTCAGACGGCCGCCAGCCCTACTCTCAGCACAATTCGCCATTTTAGAAAAGAATATGAAGCCCACATTATCGACAAGAAATGCCCGTCGGGCGTTTGTAAGGCCCTTTTCCACTACGAAGTTGATGAAGAACTGTGTAATGGCTGCCATCTGTGCGCACTGAAATGCCCTGAGGAAGCCATCACCGGTGAAAAAAAGGAAGCGCATCACATAGACCAGAATAAGTGCATCAAGTGTGGCAACTGTTACCATGCCTGTAAGTTTGATGCCGTTCTGATCAAATAATCAAGAAGCAGGGAATACACTCACAAGAACCTTTGAGTTCGACGGTAACTAAATGACTCGGAAATTCTACAACATCTTGAGAATACAAGTTTATTAGTGGCAACCTGTTTATGCCATCAGAATGGAAGATTAGAAGAGGTAACTGAGATGGTTTATATCACGATCGACGGCAAGGATTTTGAAGCTGCGGAAGGTTCCAATCTGCTGGAAGTCTGTGAAAATAAGGGGATTCATATACCTCATTTGTGTCACAAAAAAGGCCTGAGCCCTGTCGGGGTGTGCCGTCTTTGTCTGGTGAAAGTTTCGGGAATGAGAGGTCTGGTTCCGGCTTGCAGTACAAAGGTCACCAAAGGCATGCAGGTCATTACGCACGATGAGCAGATCAATGCACTCCGGCGGTTGAACCTGGAAATGCTGTTATCCGAACATGAACACAACTGTCTTGTCTGTGAAAGCAACGGGAAATGCGAACTGCAAAATTTGGTTTACGAGTTCGGGATTGACCGGGTACGTTTCCCCATAAACAAAGCAATAAAGCCGCTGGACGATTCCAGCGAGGTTATTGTCAGGGATCCAAACAAATGCATCCTGTGTGGAAGATGCGTTCGTGCCTGTCGGGAAATTGCCTGCAAAAATATTTTGGAATTTACC
This sequence comes from uncultured Desulfobacteraceae bacterium, assembly GCA_964410925.1. GTDB lineage: Bacteria > Desulfobacterota > Desulfobacteria > Desulfobacterales > UBA11574 > S5133MH16. The sequence goes on along the minus strand of CAYPIW010000004.1, from coordinate 7,626 downwards.
GATCGCGGTCCGGCACTGGCCCTGGGCGCCGGGCTCAACGAACCTCTGGGCTTTACGGAGTGCGCTTCCTGCGGGGCCTGTTTGCAGGCCTGTCCCACCGGAGCACTCACTGAAAAACATGCCCGCTTTCAGGGCAGGAACTGGGAATTTAATAAGGTCAGAACAACCTGCCCCCATTGCGGCGGAGGGTGTCAGGTGGAGCTGTGGACCAGGGACAAAAAGGTTGTCAAGGTTTACGGCGTGGAAGAAGAGAACACCGAAAATAAAGGAAACCTTTGCGTCAAGGGAAGATTCGGTCTGGATTTCGTGCAAAGCCCGGAACGTTTAAAAAAACCGCTGATCAGGAAAAACGGAAAATTCGAAGAAGCGGAATGGGATGAGGCATTGAATCTCGTGGCAGGTAAATTTCAGGAAATAAAAAACACACACGGCCCCGATGCCCTGGCAGGGATCGCCTCTTCAAAATCCACAAACGAGGAATGTTACCTGTTCCAAAAATTCATACGCACCTGCTTTGGCACGAACAATATCGATTTTTGTACCCGGCTCTGTCACACGCCCAGTGCCGTAGCACTCACCCGGGCTTTCGGGGGTGGGGCCATGACAAATTCCATGAGCCTGGTGGAGCACGCCGATGTTCTGCTGGTTGCCGGTCTTAATCTTTCTGAAATGTACCCCGTTTTCGCCAGCGCCATGAAAAAACGGGTCGTTTCCGGCAATCTCAAGCTCATTATCGTCGATCCGAGAAAAACCGAAACCGCGGAATATGCAGATGTCTGGCTTCGTCCCCGTGCGGGTACGGACATTGCCTGGATAAACGGCATGCTCCATGTGATACTCAATGATGGTCTCTACGATGGTGAATTCATAGAGGACAGAACCCAGGGGTTCGAGGAGTTAAAAGAAATAATTTCTAAATATACTCCGGACAGGGTGGAAGAAATTTCAGGAATTCCCGAGGCCAAAATCAAAGAAGCGGCACGGCTCTATGGAAACGCCCGAAGGGGATCCATCCTCTATGGTATGGGGATCACCCAGCACATACACGGAACGGACAACGTCGGGGGACTGTGCAACCTGGCGCTTTGCACCGGTAACATCGGAAAACCGGGAACCGGCCTCAACACCATCGCAAAACAAAACAACGGCCAGGGCGCCGGCGACATGGGCTGCCTGCCTCCCATCTATCCCGGCGGTCAAGCGGTCTCCAATCCCGCGGTTCAGGAGAAATTTGAAAAGGCGTGGGGGGTAACTCTCTCACCCAAACCGGGAATTACCGAAGCAAATATGCTCCTTGACGAAAATGCAATCAAAGGGCTTTATGTGATGGGCGGAAACCCCATGCGGAGCGGCCCTAATATTAATCATATACGCAACATCTTGGAAAAATTGGAATTTATGGTGGTTCAGGATATGTTTTTGACGGAAACCGCCAAGCTCGCCCATGTGGTTCTCCCGGCCTGTTCTTTTGCCGAAAAAGACGGAACCTTCACCAATACGGCCCGTTTCATCCAAAGAGTGCGCAAGGCTTTCGACCCTATCGGAGCGAGCAAACCCGATTGGAAGATTATCTGTGATCTGAGCCAAAAAATGGGCTATCCCATGTCCTACCGTCACCCCAAAGATATTATGGATGAAATCGCTTCACTCACGCCACCTTACGCAGGAATTTCGTACCGCCGGTTGGGAAAAGGAGGTCTTCGCTGGCCGTGTCCCCAAAAAGACCATCCCGGGACCCGTTATCTTTGGGCTGAAAAATTCAACACCCCAAACGGGAAAGGCATGTTATGTCCGGCAGATTACCAGCCCCCTGCAGAATCGCCGGACAAAGAGTATCCTTTCATTTTAACAACCGGGAAAGACCTTTATCATCTTCACACGGGGTCCTATACGCGGAATTCCGTAGCGCTTTTCAATCTTTCCCCCCAAGACGTGCTGGAAATCCATCCATCAGATGCAGAACAAATCCAGGTAAAAAATGGTGAGGAAATTCATGTCAGCTCTAGACGGGGGTCCATGAAAATTCATGCCAAGGTAACCGATCGGGTACCGGAGGGAACGGTTTTCACCACCCTCCATTCCGACGAGGTAGCGGTCAATGCCCTGACCATCGATGCTCTCGACCCCATGGCCAAGACCCCTGAACTTAAACTTTGTGCAGTGAAATTGGAAAAGACAGCCTAAATTTTAAAAAATGAACATCGAATTAAAAAGATGAACGTCCAACATCGAACATATTAAAAGATGAACATCAAACATCGAACATTGAACGTCGAATAATGATGCCGCTCCGCTCCGCAATTTATTCTAACATCGAATGAAAAACAAACATCTAATACCAAATATTCAACAGCTATTTCTTTTTCTTTTCAGCTGTTTTTTTCATTGAACATTCGATGTTGGGCGTTCGATGTTGGGCGTTCATCTTTTAATGCGTTCATTTTTTAAGGTGATCTTTTAATATTTCATTCACAATTTTCGGATTGGCCTTGCCTTTTGTCTCTTTCATGACCTGGCCCACGAAAAAACCGAAAAGCTTTGTTTTTCCGTTTTTGTAGTCTTCCACTTCCTTTGAACAGTCCTTAAGGACCCTTACTACCACCGCTTTAATGGCGGACGCATCCGTAACCTGGACCAGTCCCTTTTGTTCCACGATTTCGTTGGGCGCTCTGCCGGTTTGAGCCATGTCATCAAATACGGTTTTTGCAATTTTGCCGCTGATAATATTATCGTCAACCAGTTTAAGAAGTTGCGCGAGATTGCCGGGAGAAATCGGAGATTCGGTAATTGCCTTGCCCTGGGCGTTTAAAAGGCCCAGCAATGACCCCATGATCCAGTTGCTGACGGGCTTTGGATTGGGAAATTGAGTCACACATGCCTCAAAATAATCTGCAATCTCGTGGCTCGATGTGAGAAAGTCGGAATCGTATGAAGGAAGACCGTATGTATCCATAAAACGCTTCTTTTTTTCATTGGGAAGTTCGGGAAGCTTTTTTCTGACCGAATCGATCCAGTCGTCGTCTATAACCAGCGGCAAAAGGTCGGGATCCGGAAAATACCGGTAGTCATGGGCCTCTTCCTTGTCCCGCATGGATATGGATTTGTTTTGAACCGGGTCCCACAACCGGGTCTCCTGAACGACCTGGCCGCGGTCTTCTAAAATTTCTTTTTGTCGGTTGATCTCAAAACTCAGCGCATTTTCAACATGCTTGAAGGAGTTCAGGTTTTTTATCTCCGTTCGAATCCCCAAGGTCCGGGATCCTTTTGGCCGTATGGATATATTGGCGTCACAGCGGAAACTTCCTTCTTCCATGTTGCCGTCACTGATTCCGAGATATCGAACAATGGATCTGAGATGTCGAAGATAAGCCCCGGCCTCTTCAGGAGTCCGCAGGTCCGGTTCACTTACGATTTCGATCAGAGGGACTCCGGTACGGTTGAAATCGACTTTGCTCAACGGGCGGTCAGGATCATGGGACAGCTTTCCTGCGTCTTCTTCCATGTGTATCCGGGTAATACCGATTCTTTTTTGACAGCCGTTTATTTCTATCTCAATAAATCCGTTTTCGGCAATCGGCAGTTCATACTGGGAAATCTGGTATCCTTTGGGAAGGTCGGGATAGAAATAATTTTTGCGGGCAAACCTGCTTTCCCGGTTGATCGTGCAGTTTGTCGCAAGACCCATGCACAGGGCGTAATCCACAACCTTTTTATTGAGCACCGGCAGCACGCCGGGCATCCCCAGGCAAACCGGACAGGTATGCGTATTGGGCGGTGCCCCGAATGCGGTTGAGCAGCTGCAAAATATCTTAGTTTTGGTCTTGAGTTGAGCGTGAACTTCAAGTCCGATTACAGGTTCATATGTCATTTTTAATCCTTGCGTTTTGGCGGTTTCTTTGATGGTTCGAGGCAACACATTTGCTAAACGTAAAATTTTGAACCAAAGCAAAAAATTAGTCAAGCCATATTTAAAACCTGACCGGGGCAAACGCATTTGAATCCCAATATTAGGAAGAACACGCCGTCGCTACGCTGCACCAAAATTAAAAGCGTCTACCCTGAACATTTTACTTTAAAGCACTCTGTATAAAAAATGGGTTGACAATAAGAAGATTTGACACTACAGAAATACCATAATAAACATAAGTATTTTATGTATAATATGGGAGATAGCCATGGCACTTGTAAAAAAAACCATCGAGCTTGATCAGGAACAAATCAATCGAATCAAAATCGCATTAAGGGCCAAATCTGAAAAAGAAGCCATCAATACCGTCCTTAAACAGTTTGATACGGATATTCAGTTGGCTGAAGCAACGCTGGCAGATGCCGGAAGTTTTGATTTCGAAGAGGTTTAAGACGTGCAGGAAAAAGTTGTTTTCGATACCAGTATCTATATCGGCATATTCAATCATGGTATTTATCAGCATGAAATCAGCGGGTTAAATAAGGTGATGTATATGGCTCATCCCGTGCTTCATGAATTATGGATAGGCTCACGGGGAAATGCCGAAATCAAGCATTTGATTCGCCTGGGCAGCACATTTGTTAAATCAGGTCGCCTGATTCAACCCGATCCGGCCACTCAGATTTTAATCGGCCGTGTATGCCATAAACTTCGTTTTTCCGGGAAACTGGATCCAAAAAATACGAGAGACTACAACGATGTTTGCATTGCTCTGTTGGCCCGTCAAATCGGAGCCACGGTAATCACACGAAATGTTGACGATTTTAAAAGAATAAATGAAGCGATAGACTTTAATTTTAGAGGAGTATCATGAAATTTTTCCTGTGTGTACTCGGAATGGTAATGGTCGTGGAAGGTCTTCCATATTTTGCATTTCCGGTTAAAATGAAGATGGTTTTGGAAAAAGTGCTTGTAATGCAGGATAAGTCTTTACAGAAAATCGGTTTTGTAATTATGCTCTCGGGAATTTTGCTGGTATATCTGGGAAAAAGATAGCCCTCATGTTTTTATTGGAAGATTATAACTATGATCTGCCCGATGACCTCATTGCCCAAAAACCGGCACATCAACGGGACCGTTCAAAACTTCTGTTTTTGCATAAGGAAACCGGCAAACTGTCCCACCATAAATTTTATGAAATTTATGATCTGCTTTTGCCAACGGATGTATTGGTTTTAAATGACACCCAGGTGATTCCGGCACGACTTCTCGGAAAAAAGAATACCGGCGGCAAGGCGGAGGTTTTTATCCTTGATTATCCCGGCAATCGTAAAAATCCTTCATGCAACGAACTTGTCTTAAGATGCCTGATTAAAACTTCAAAAAGACCGGGGAACGGTACGCCGTTAATTTTTGGCCAGGGATTGCAAGCCAGGGTTGTGGACTGTCAGGAAGGAATTTACACGGTGAAATTTATGTGTAAAGACAATTTTGAGACTCTCCTTGACAGCATAGGACATGTTCCGTTGCCCCCATATATTAAACGAGACGATTGCGAGGATGACAGAACATCTTACCAGACCGTTTATGCTTCGCAAAAAGGGGCGGTCGCCGCACCTACGGCAGGACTTCATTTTTCGAAAAACCTTCTTAAAAAAATAACAGAAAAAGGGGTCGGCATCGTTACACTTACCCTGCATGTAGGTTACGGTACGTTTTTGCCGGTCAGGGTATCGGATATAAGAGATCACAAAATCCATTCCGAGTGGTACTCTATGTCCAAAGACACTGCCGATGCTATAAACCACGCCAAAACAAAAGGCCGCCGTATCATTGCCGTGGGTACCACCTGCGTAAGGACACTGGAGTATGCTTCGGACGACGGAGGGAACGTGCTTCACGGCGGCGGAAACTGCGATCTTTTCATATATCCCGGATACAGGTTTAAGGTTGTAGATGCAATGATTACAAACTTCCATCTTCCCAAATCAACTCTTTTAATGCTTGTATCCGCTTTTGCGGGACGGGAAAACATATTGAATGCATACCGGACAGCCATAGATAAAAAATACAGGCTCTTCAGTTATGGAGATTCCATGTTTATTGCTTAATAGGTTTTAATATTTAAAACCTAAAACCGTTGTAAATCAAGATTGTTGGTTATTGAGTTCAATCGTAAGGTGTCAGGTGTCAGGTTTCAGGTTTCAGCTCTTCAAGTTTCTCGATCCTGACACCTGACACCTTTTCTCCAAATCTAAATGCGTAGCGCAGACGAACATGGATTTTCATATTCCCAACAGCCGTGATTTACACCCACCTAAAACGATTTTTAACTTACATGTCCAATTTCAAAATAGTTGCAACATCTGACACCACACGGGCAAGAGCCGGCGTCTTGCAGACCGCTCACGGTGAGGTCGAGACCCCGGTTTTTATGCCGGTGGGAACCCTTGGCACGATAAAATCCCTGTCACCCGAAGAGCTTATTGGATGCGGGACCCAGATCGTTCTGGGAAACACTTATCATCTGTATCTCAGACCCGGATGCGATGTTATCCGCCGGTTTTCCGGCCTCCACAATTTTATGCACTGGAACCGGCCTATTTTAACGGACAGCGGCGGCTTTCAGGTCTTTTCTCTTGCCAAACTTGGAAAGATTACCGATGAAGGCGCTTTTTTTCAGTCCCATATCGATGGATCAAGTCATTTACTGACGCCTGAAAAATCGGTTGAGATACAGCTTTGTCTGGGATCGGATATCATCATGTGCCTTGACGACTGCATCAAATATCCCGCAAGTCGTGAACAGGCCAAAGAAGCACTTGAGCTTACCACCCTCTGGGCAAAAAGATGCAATATGGCTTTGCAAGAAGGCATCGCTTCTTTAGATCTAACCGTCTCAAACCCCCCTTCCCTTTTCGGTATCGTACAGGGAGGCATGTTCAAGGATCTCAGAAAACGTTCGGCAGAGAACATATCCGAAATCCCTTTCAGCGGTTATGCCATTGGAGGCCTCAGCGTGGGTGAACCCAAACATCTCATGCTTGAAATTGCAGATTTTACCCTGCCCATACTTCCGGAGAATAAACCTAAATATATCATGGGTACGGGAACTCCCGAAGATCTTGTAGAGCTTGCAGCCCTTGGGGCGGATATGTTCGATTGCGTCATCCCCACACGGAACGCTCGAAACGGCCAGATGTTTACAAAAAAAGGCGCCGTAAATATTTGCAATGCACGGTTCAAGTATGATACCAAACCTATTGAGCCCGGATGTACTTGTTACACGTGCCAAAATTATTCCAGGGCCTATCTTCGACACCTTTACATGGCAAAAGAATTGCTTGCGTATCGTTTAAATACGATTCATAATATTCATTTTTATATGAAACTGATGGAGCATATGCGAACGGCCATCTGCGAAAACAAATTTGATGAATTTAGAAAAGCTTTTTATGAAGGCAGGTAAACAATTATGGCTCAGAGGACCCGGCTTTGGTTCGCCTCTGAATGGGACTGTTTTAATTAAAGCCGTACAAGTGAAAAGTGTCTAAAGTGATCTAAAGTGCCTAAAGTTATGGTGTCGCTTCGCTCCAATAATTTTATATAACTGACAGAATTCCTTAACCCTGGCCCAGACCGATCACCAACACTATATATATAAATGCAGGTTTTCAATGAGTTATAGCCGATATCAACATATATGTACAAGTCGCACC
>CAYPIW010000003.1:0-4155 GCA_964410925.1 uncultured Desulfobacteraceae bacterium | reverse complement strand
GATCACCAACACTATATATATAAATGCAGGTTTTCAATGAGTTATAGCCGATATCAACATATATGTACAAGTCGCACCAGGGCGGGCTTTAGCTCACTTTAAACTTTAGCTCACTTCAAACTTCATCATAAATACGTAACCGTATTTACGAATAAATGTACTTAGTTCAATGTGAGTGTAAATCGAAGCCGCTGGTAAACGCTGATTTTTGTCTATTGACAAACCGTGGCTCCGAATCCCTATTTTCAGGCGTCAGACGTCAGGTGTCAGGGGGAAACGAGGTGAGCCATAGCAATTAAGTGGACCCCGATGCTGCATTGAAATTCACCAAAACACATGGAATATACTGTCATACAAGAGTGCATTCGTATGTTGAATGGATTGGACAAAGCATTGGAACAGAAAGTCGCGGAGCGAGACCGCCGCTGGCAGTTAGCTCAGGAAATGGCAGTGTATGGCGTAACTGATGAATCGTTCCCTCAGGCTGCATGCCCCCTGACACCTGAAACCTGAAACCTGAAACCTGAAACCTGAAACCTGAAATGGATGGACACCAGCAAACAACCGTCTTGATTTACATCCCTTTTATTCTCTTGATAGTCAGAAAAAAATAAGGTAATAAAGACGGACTGCGTGATTGGACATTTCCCATACTTAAGGAGGGACCCCATGCCCGTGCCGAACTATTGGGCCGATAATTATGTTGAAAAAAAGCGGTCCGGGGAAAAGGCCATCAGCTTGATTAAGCCCGGTCAACGAGTGTTTATCGGTTCCTCTTGCGGAGAGCCTCAATATCTGGTCCGGAAACTTGCGCAAGCGTCGAACACGTTTACGGACATTGAAATTGTGCGTCTCCTCAGTCTTGAAAGCACCCCGCTAACGTTGATCGCAGATAAAACAAAAGACCGGAACGTTAATATCCGGTCATTTTATCTGGGGTCCGCCAAGACAAAAAGCCTTGCAAAAAACAAGCGTTTTATCACCCCCATGAATCTTTCTGCGGTGCCGCAGCTTTTTGAGAGCCGGCGTCTTCCCATACATGTGGCCCTTGTTCAGGTATCTGAACCGGATGATTTCGGATGGATGAGCCTGGGAATTTCGGTGGATATAACCATGGCTGCGGCCATGTCCGCGGACCTTGTCATCGCCCAGGTAAATTCCAGCATGCCCCGCGTGCTGGGCAGAAGCTTTATCCATGTAAACGATGTGGATGTCATTGTTGAGCATGAAGAGGACCTTCTCACCGTTGGTGAGCTTCCGGAATTGGAAACTGCCAATGTTATCGGCCAGCTGATTGCACGGTTTGTTGATGACGGTTCCACTATCCAGATCAGTCCGGGTACAACCCCACAGGCCGCTCTACTGGCATTTTCCGATAAAAATGATCTCGGGGTTCATACCCAGTACCTTACCACCGATATCATGCGACTGGTTTCAATGGGGGTGATTACAAACCGGAAAAAAGGATTCAACGAAGGCAAAATTGTTGCAAGCAGCGCCATCGGCACAAAAAATCTTTACGAATATCTTGATGATAATCCGTCCATTGAATTTCATCCTTCAGATTATGTAAATGATCCCGGTATTATCTCCCGTCACAATAAAATGGTCTGCATGAACGTGCCCATGGCCATGGATCTTACCGGTCAGGTTGCGGCCGATGCACTTTCCTATAACCATTTCTCCGGTGTAACCGGTATGCTCGACTTTATCAGAGGAGCATCGCGGTCCCAGGGGGGAAAATCTATACTCATGTTTACCTCGAGAACCATGGATTCTAAAAAAAGCAGGATTGTCCCCATGTTAACCGATACTGCCATCGTCGTCCCAAGAGGTGATGTCCAATACGTCGTTACCGAATATGGCGCGGTAAACCTTTTCGGCAAAAGCCTGCAGGAACGGGCCATGGCCATGATCAGTATTGCCCATCCTGAATTTCGTGATGAACTTTTGTTTGAGGCGAAAAAAATGGAACTTCTCGGTGCGGAGCGCACCCTGTCGGAATCGGCTTATGGCATATATCCCATTAAACTGGAAGAGACGCGGGAGATTAATGGCACCCTGATTACCATAAGACCGGCAAAACCCGTAGATGAAAGAAGAATCCAGGAACACTTTTACAATCAGGATAAAAATGATATATATTCCAGGTTTTTTCAGGCCAGGACCCGGTTTGTTCGTGACGATGTGGAGAGGATGTTCCAAATCGATTATATTAAAAATTTAACATTTCTTGCGGTTGTTGGAGAATTTGGTTTTGGAAAGGTTGTCGGCGTTGGGGAATATTTGCTGGACCCGGCCAAGAACATCGCAGAAGTTGCGTTTTCCGTGAGCAAAGACTGGCAGGGAAAAGGATTGGGAAGGATTTTGATGCAAAAACTGTGTGAGGCTGCCCGTGAAAACGGGATTTCAGGTCTTTTCGCATACACGATGCCAGGAAACCAGAGTATGATAAAACTTTTTAAAAGCCTGCCCTATAAAGTCAGTACAGTTTATGACGGAGAATTGATTGAATTGACCTGCAGGTTTAATGAAATCCAATGATATTAAATTTTAAAATTTTAACTCATCTATTGACAAACAGACAATCTCAATATAAATAACCATATTTGGCAAAGTTTTATGTCAATTCTTTTCCATATGAAATTCCATAACCTTATAATTTTACTTATAAAATTATAGTTTTTCTTTGTGCATCATTCTGTTTGCGATATCTTTTAACAATGGTTACCAAATCTACCGATGTAGATAATTTTATAATAAAATCCAGTCTAAGAAAGGAGGGGTGATTTTTTTATTTATGTCCTGAGGGTTACGATGTTACAGATCTTAGGGCCAGTTCATTAGATGTGATGATTAGATGTGAAACGTAATGCTCATTAATCATTAATTTTTTATCGTATAAAGGAGGGAACATTGGGCTTTGAAATAAAAAAAGAATCTTATACCGGCGCCATAAAAAAGATTACCCTGGGTAAAGGCGATAAAGCCATTACCGTGGGCGGTGAGACATGCTTTCCGTTTTACACTTTTGAAGGAGACATGCCCCACAAACCGGTTATCGCTATGGAAGTGTGGGACATGGAACCGGAAGAATGGCCGGAAGTTGCGCTTGCCCCCTTTAAGGATGTTCTTTCGGATCCGGCTGCCTGGGCTAAAAAATGCGTTGATGAGTTTGGAGCCGATATGATCGTTCTTCAGCTCAAAAGCACCGACCCCAATTCAAAAAATGCCAGTGCGGATGAGGCAGCTGCAACCGTAAAAAAGATCCTTGACGCCATTGACGTACCCCTGGCGATCTGGGGAACCGCCAACATTGAAAAAGACGAGGAGGTGTTAAAGAAAATTGCAGAAGAAGCAAGCGGCAGAAATCTGCTTATAGGGCCTGTGGAAGACAAGAACCACAAAGGTATCGGTGCCGCCGCTATGGGGTATGGGCATACGATTATTGCATCCTCGCCCATCGATATTAACCTGGCCAAGCAGGTCAATATTCTGCTTGAAAACTTGGGAGTGTCGCTGGACCGCATAATTGTAGATCCCACCACCGGCGGCTTGGGGTATGGAATGGAATATTCCTACTCCGTAATGGAACGGCTGGGCATGGCCGCGTTGACCCAGGGGGATGACAAACTGCAAATTCCGATCATTAACAACCTTGCCAATGAAATATGGAAGTGCAAGGAAGCCAAGCAAACTGCTGACGAAGTGCCGGTCTTGGGCGATCCGGAACGACGCGGCATCCTTATGGAAGCCGTAGGTGCCGTAATTTATCTGCTGGCAGGCTCGAACGTTATTTTCTTGAGGCATCCGGAGACAGTGAGGCTGGTTAAATCCTTTATTGATTTGATGTTAAATGGCGGAAGTGCAGCTGATGTGGCTCCTATAAGCAAACAATGTGCTGATTTTAATGTCGATTTTGCATCCCTTGCTCCGGAACCGGATTTAAAAATAGAGGGATAAGAACTGGTGTAGACACCCCAGATCAAAAATTTCAAGGAAATAAGATCCTGGACCGTCTGGACAGAATGTAAAACAGAAAATAAAAAAAATACGAGGAGGAACCTCTAATGGCAGTAGAAAAAGAAGAAAAGGCAGAAAAAGCTAAAAAATTAGCGGATCCCTTAGCGGCGTCCATTGATCCCGCGACTCAGG
>CAYPIW010000002.1:0-13730 GCA_964410925.1 uncultured Desulfobacteraceae bacterium | reverse complement strand
AATCGATACCCAGGTCGGACTCGATATCCATGTCCATGTCCAGCATTTCGGTGGGATATCCGGTCAGCCGGCTCACGGTTTCCAGCATGCGGGTTTCTATTTCTATTTGAGCGATGTCCGACGGTTTCAGATCTTTGTCGTTGCGCTTTAACTCAGATTCTTGAACAAAACCCTCCGGCATATCCGAATCATAAGGCACTCGTGCTGCAATGGGATCCGGCGATGAGTGGAAAGCAGGTTGAGTATCCGTGATGTTTGAATCAGGGTCGGTGTGGTCAAAAGCGATCAGTGGCTCACGTGACTTGGGAAGTTCTTGTTTAATTGGTTCAAAGGGAGACTCCGATGAAGTTGTCTCCGGTTTAATGCCCATAGAAGCCGCGGCCAGCCGCTGAGTATTTTCCATCATATTCTGAAGGGTTCTTGCCGCCTGGGCCTGGGTTTCTAAAAATTTTTGATGGGTTTGAGCGGTTTGCATCTGAATGGCCTGCATGGATTTCAGACCTTCCTGGACGATAGTTAATGCATCGGGGATAAAATTTTTTGTGTGCTGTCTGTTTTTCATGGCGTCTTGATTTTCGTCTAATTTTCCGGAGTGATATCCATGGGTTTTCAGGATATCACCAGGCGGATTAGATATATTGAGCGGTATGTTTTCAGGTTCAATGGCGGGCAGTTCATGAGCCGTTGTCTGTGATCTAACCTCTTTGCTCTCTGCTCTTTGCTCTCTGCCCTGTGTTTTGACTTCCGATTTCCGACTTCTGACCTCTGACTTTCGTGCTCTGTAATTCACCCCTGAAATGGGTATGCTCATCCCCTGTTTTCTGGTTTCAATGCCGGGTTCTTCCCAGCGGGTTAACTCCACGAAATATCCCAGGGATGCCAGGTGACAGAGCGTTCCGGCAAGATCCGCGATTCCGGTCCGTTTCCCTTGAGAAGCGTCAAAGGCAATTGCCTGAAAATTTTGACCGTTTAATATGGATTTCACCAGACCGGTCAAAACCGATTTCGGGCCTACCTCAACAAACGCGTGCGCACCTGATTTGAATACATTTTTAATTTCACTGATGAAATCTACAGGAGATAACAGATGCCTGTGGAGCAATTCTTTTGCTTTTTCGGAATCGGCAGGGTAGGGGGCACCCGTGGTATTGGAAAATACCGGAATTTTTGAAGGAACCAGGTCGATCTTTTCTATGACCTGTGAAAAAGGCTTTTGGGCCTTTTTGACCAAACTGCTGTGAAAGGCTGCCGAAACCGGAAGCCGGACGGTTTTAAATCCATTCTGCCGGCATAGTGTCTCAGCCCGGTGGATGGCATCCATATGGCCGGATAACACTCCCTGGTCGGGGCTGTTTCGATTTGCAAGAACCACCCCCGGTTTCGTTTCCCCAATCAGATGTTCAAGTTTGTCCAGTGGCCCGATGACCGCCAGCATGCCCCCGGTATTTTGGTCCGCCGCTGCCATTAAACGGCCCCGGGTAATGGCAAGATGCAGCAAGGTATCCAGGTCCATGCGGCCGGCGGCGCAAAGGGCCGAAAGTTCTCCAAAGCTGTGCCCGCAGGTGAAATCGGCGGTGATGCCGAATCCGTGAAGTATGTTCAGCATGGCCATGCTTACCGCTCCGATCGCCGGCTGAGCGATGTCTGTTTTTCGTAACACTTGTTCCGGTGGTGTCTTTTGTTTTTCGCCTTGATCCGGAATCGGGTAGATCATATCGGTGAGCAGGCCATAATTTTTGTAATGGTCATTTGCAGTTTCCAGAATTTTAAATGCATGCGGAAAGCTGCAAATCAGGTCACGGCCCATTCCCGGGTATTGACTTCCCTGTCCCGGGAAAATAAATGCTATTTTTCCAGCAGGTTCGTGGCTGCCGTAAAAAATATTCTCAAGCTGCCATGGTTGTCGGGAATGGTTGGATTCAAGGGCATGTGACGCACGGTCCAAAAGCACGGTAAGATCCGTCAATGGTTCAAGGATCATCAGGAGCCGGTGTGGATCCGATGTTGAAAAATCGGATCTTGTTTTTGCCGTTTTTTTTGAAAGTTCTTCATAGGACAGGCCCCTGTCAACATGGGTTCTGAAGTCGGCGAGACGTTCTTTTAGCTGCTCTTGGCTCGAAGCGGACAGGGCAACAATGTCAACAGATCCGTGCCACGTGATTTCCTGCTTATCTTTCCGGTATTCTTCCACAATAACATGAAAATTGCTTCCGCCAAACCCGAATGAGCTGACTCCGGCTCTGCGCGGATGGTCATTATTTGAAAACCAGGGTCTTGTGTTTGTGTTCAGATAAAACGGGCTTTGATGAATATTCAGTTTTGGATCCGGTTCACCGGCTTTTAAAGTGGGCGGCAGGACTTTATTGTAAACGGATAATACCGCCTTGATCAGGCCGGCGGCACCTGCAGCAGCCTTGGTGTGCCCGATCATGGATTTTACAGAACCCAGAGCACACCGTTTGTTACGGATGACTGATGTTCCGAAAAAACTATTTAAAGCGTGGAACTCGACCTCATCGCCGACGATGGTGCCGGTTCCGTGCGCCTCGATAAGCTCTACTGTGTTCGGGTCTATACCGGCTTGAGTGTAAGCGTTTTGGAGCGCTTTTATCTGCCCCTCGGCTCTGGGGGCGTAAATGCTTTGTGATTTTCCGTCACTGGAAGTCCCAACCCCTTTTATTACCGCATAAATTTTGTTACCGTCTTTTTCCGCATCATCCAGCCGTTTGAGAACAAATATCCCGATGCCTTCGCCAAGCACCGTGCCGTCGGCATTTTTTGAAAAAGGCCTTGCATCCCCGGTGGGCGAAAGGACCATTGTTTTGGAAAAGCACATATGCATGAAGATGTCGTTGAGCATGTCAACGCCGCCGGTAATCACCATGTCGCTACGTCCTGAAACGAGCTCCATCACCGCAAGGTGGATGGCGCTCATAGAGCTTGCACAGGCAGCGTCAATGACACAGTTCGTGCCTCCGAGATCCAGACGATTACAGATCCTTCCCGCCACAACGTTTCCCAGAAGTCCCGGAAACGAGTTCTCCTGCCAGGATACATAGGAATCGGATATTTTTTGGATAACTTCTTGAGCTTTTACCGGGTTAATACCTGAATCCTGCAGGGCTTTGCGCCAAATGGGATGGCCAAGTCTGGCACTAAGGGGGATAACCAGTTCCTGTGTTCCGGTTACCCCCAGGATGACGCTGGTTTTGTCACGATTAAACTTTTTTCCCATACCGTAACCGGAATTTTCCAGAGCTTTTTGTGCAACAGTCAGACCCAGGAGTTGAGAGGTGTCCGTGGCTTCAAGAGAAGAGGGGGGAATTCCGAATTCAGTGGGATCAAAAGAAACCGGAGAGATAAATCCCCCCCGTTTGCAGTAAACATGATCGGGTTTTTTGGGATCTGTGTCGTAATAATCTTCGGATAACCAGTGTGTTTCCGGCACATCGGTTATGGCATCTTCACCATGGAAGAGGAGCCGCCAGTATTCTTTTAAACCGGGAGATTTCGGAAAGACACATCCCATTCCGATGATGGCCACAGTCAAATTCCGGGGTGTTTTTTTATCTATGGGCTTCAATGATTATCTTTTAATGAATTCATAAAAAATCAAATTCATCAAACTTTTGGTTTTTAGGTTTTTAGACTTTTTATGAGATCTTGAAAAACTCAACTTTCTAAAAGTTTAATCATCATAATGCAAGTAAAAATTATTTGCAAGCAGATTGATGGTAATTTTGCTTGACATATTGATATAATAACTTCATAACAAGTTAAAAGTGTCTAAAGTGATCTAAAGTGCCTAAAATTATGGAGTCGCTTCGCTCTCTCCGAGCTGTAGGCTCTACCCTCCGGCCTGTAGGCCCTACGGGCTGGAAGCGGAGCCGGAAGCCGGTGATTTTATATAATAGAATAATTTGGCTTTGCGAAAGTTGATATATTCATACAACAACTTACCAGGGTGCCGTTATGATAAAATTCTTCACAAACCGGGACGTCTCAAAAAGGCTGGCTATAAATCTTTCCAAATGGAAACGGTGGTCTCGGGAATTTCTTCCGCCTGACCCTCTGGGCGGAATGCAATCCGGTTTTGCAAGACAGTACAGCCCGGATGGTGCATTTACGGTATATCTTGGAGGACATCTTGTGGCTGACTTAAAGTTTGCGATTCCGGAAGCCAAGCAAATTGTAACAGATTTGCATGTATGGTTTGTGGAAAAAGGATTTTATTTTGATGCCAGGAGCAACGCGACGGTAAATCAAGGTCCGGATCAGTTGATCAAAAAATATATCATATTTATTGAGCGTGAAAAAGATCAGGGGAATGCGATTCACTTTATGTACACGATTAGAGGAATAATTTCCAATGAGCCGGTTAATTACAACGGATTTGAAATTATGAAAGAACTCTATATGGAAACCTCAATCAATTTACCGCCGAAAAAGAAATCAAAAATGGATATGAATATTGTTAATGTATTGAATATTACAGAGGTTCTCAATAGTTTTGTCGTCCGTTTGAACTTAAATCGCTCCCGTTATCCGGCACTTTCATCAAGCAATTCCAATAGGTCCTGAAGGGGCGTCGGAGAAAAATTCCTTATGCCGGCAGGTAATACAACACCCTGATTTCTAAGCCAGTTTACCCGTGTTGACACTGAAGCGCCGTACAGAAGGTTCATGGCAACACAAACGGTGGTACGATTTTCAGGTTTTTCAAGAAAGGACCCTTTAACCCATTGATTAAAAGCCCCGATTGCCGGACCGCACCATATTTGGTAATCGATTTTTCTTGAAGGGTCACCTGAATTGGCCCAGTTTGAGGATTGGCCGAGATAGGATCGAAAAACCAGGGACATTTTGTGTTTGGGATCTTTTCGGGCCCGTTCGATCTGTTTGGGGTCATGAATTGCAAAATACTTCTTTGTCTGTTCCCATTCATCCTGGAAACTTCTTCTGAAAAAATCACGTTCCAGCACCACCTTTTGTTTTTCCGGAATATTTTCAAAACGGTCATAGGTGCAATACAGATCGTAAAGTTTTGCGGCGCGAAGCGGAAACATGGTTCCGCGTTTTAATACCTGGACCTTAACTCCCATTTCAAACATATCGGCAGCAGGGGCCATGGTCACATCCGCCTGTCCGGCGTCAGCCAGCATTTGGCGGACCGTCCGGGATGTGCCCGCTTCTATGCAGGACTGATTGATGGAACCGGTAAGGATATAGGCAGCGCCCATGGCAAATGCAGCGGCGGCTGAATCCGGCGTGGCAATGCCTCCGCCAAGTCCTACGCAAGGGGGTCTGGTGTACCTGTATTTCTCGGTCAGTTCATTACGCAGGGCAATCATGGTGGGCAATAGCGTAATTGCCGGACGGTTGTCCGTGTGTCCACCAGAATCCGCTTCCGCAGTCAGATCCTCGGCCATAGGGATGGATTTTGCGAGGTCAGCCTCTTCTCTGGTTAGCAATTTTTTTTCCACCAGTTGTGCCAGAAATTTCTCAGGTGGGGGTGAAAAATATTTTCTGGCCACTTCAACCCGTGAAACTTTAGCGATAACCTTGTTGGGGCAAACAACCCTGCCGTTTTTATCCCGATGGATCCCCTTTACCCGGTAGTATACCAGGGGAAGTGTCAGATCCAGATAAGCCGAACTGCTGACAAGCCGTATCCCGCGTTTTAAATAGAGATGAACCACAGCCGCTTCTAATTCAGGGTCGTTGGGGCTGTTGATCAGATTGAACCCAAAGGGGATCTTGTTCAAACTTTTTTGCAACCGGTCGATTGCCGCTTCTATTTGATCAAGAGAAAGGCCAGCAGCGCCGAAAAAACCGACCATTCCAGCACGACCGGCTTTTTCCACCATTTCAACGGATGTAATCCCGTTGGCCATAGCGCCGGCAATATAGGCATAACCAAGATCATGGGTTTTCTTGAACTGCGGATCACCTAAATTTTCAGGAGGTAGTGGGGGAACATAGGCATATAACGGAAAAACTTCAGGGTGTGACGGAGTCTTTTTGCCGATGGTTACGGTGCCTCCCCGGCCTATGGCAAACTGACCATTCAGGTTCAACAGATGTATCGGTTGCGTGACCCGGAGTAACGCTGATCTGACTGCATGATCTCCACGCTCAGGCTCTGTATCACCTTGTGTCCACCAACCGGATATGGTTTTGTTTATAACAGGTGATTGCATAATGGTGAGATTTATACAAAGTGAGTGCGTGTGTCAATAAGATAACAGACTTTGACTTTTTATGAGACCGCCATTATAATAGCCTATATTTTTTTCCTGCGGATGGTGAATAAGATGTAAAAAGTTATCGACAAAAAGAGTTTCGTGATATAAAAAAAAGATTTTATTTTGATAGAAAATTTTTGTAACAAGGATATTGAACTTTTAAAAAGTCAACATTGGGACGGCAAAGTGAAAAGTTCAAGTTCAAGGCGTCGCGAATTTCGTGGAATGAGGCGTACTTATGTACGCCGCAGTGAACACGAAATGAAGCGCAACGCAGAAATTGGACTTTTTACAAAGCCGTCAAGGATGAATTCATGAATAGCAGTAACACCAACAATAGAATCGGCATCGCCTCTTTACTTGAACGAACAGAGATTAAAGACTATTTTAATACCCTTCTAATACTCATCGGCGGGGTTGAATTTGTAATATTTGTGGCCCATTTTATCAGTTCTATCGGTCCTGATAAAGGGGCATTTCTCTGGAAACAGTACTTTTTCATTTCTTTTATTGCTCCGATTGTGCTCATATTTGTGATTGGACTTATTGTCATTGCATTTAACTATTATGTATACGGAAGCCGGGATGCAACGCTTTTCAATGAAAAAAGTGCCTTTGTCGGGACAAAAATAAAAAGATTCGGCCATAGTTTCAACTTCATGCTCTCTGTGATCCATCAGGTGCCGATTCTTATGGGTATGATTATTTTAGCTCTGGGATCTGTTGTGTTGTACAAGTTTGATGTCGTTTTGCAGGTTTTAGGGCATATTGGAGAAAAAACAGCATTTTATCTTCTAATAATTTTGTGTGTATGTGTGGTTGGCGCATTAATTTATCTTCTGTTCTGCCTGTACTGGAAGTTTAAACTCCATAAATATCAAATTCAACAGCAGTGGGAATACAGACAAAAAGTAATCGAAAAATCCGGTCTTATTATTCTTGATAATAATACGGTGGTTAATGGAGAGGGAAAGCTTATCACCCATGATGTGATCATCGAAACCGGCGGAGATGACGTAGTAAAAGAAAAAGCTCTGGTGCCACTTGCGGAAAAGCTGTTATTAAAATAATATATAAACATAAGTATGGTGCAAATGAAGAGTGTTGATTGTTAAGATTGCTATGTTTTTTTGGTGTCAGGTGTCAGGTTTCAGGTGTCAGGAAGCATGCAGCCCTGAAGGAACGATTCATCATTTACGCCATACACTACGTTTCCCCCTTAACCCTGACACCTGACACCTGAAAAAAGGGCTTCGGAGCCATGGTTTGTCAATAGACAAGGATCAAAGTTTACCAACGCCCTTGAATCATTCCGGCCAGCGCCTCCAAGGCCATGCCGTACCCCTTAGCCCCGAATCCTGCAATCTGGGCGGTTGCAACATCTGATATCATAGACGTTTGTCTGAACGATTTTCTTTTGTAAATATTGGAAATGTGTATTTCGATGATGGGAATGTCGAGTAAAAGGAGTGCGTCCCGGATAGCGATACTTGTGTGGGTATAGGCAGCGGGGTTTATAATAATTCCTTTTTGCAGATCCACGGCTTCCTGTATTTTATCAACAATGGCTCCTTCATGATTGGATTGAAAGGTTTCCACGGCAAGGCCCAGTTTTTTCCCAAGGTTCTCAAGGTCAGAATTAATTTCATCCAGTGTTGTAATGCCGTATAGTTCCGGCTCTCTTTTCCCCAGCATATTCAGATTTGGGCCGTGGATGACCAGAACGTTATTTTTGCTTTTGCTCTGCTCCATTTTATTGCCTGCCATAAGTTTACCCGCTGATTAACTCCCGAAATTTATCTATGGTTTTTTTATAGTCCGGACTTTTGAAGATTGCTGACCCGGCAACAAAAACGTCAACACCGGCATTCGAAATATTTTTAATGGTTTTTTCGTTTACCCCTCCGTCAATCTCAATAAGAGTTTCAAGTCCCCGGTCCCGGATCATTTTGCGAAGGGACCTGACCCTGTCTAAACTGTTGGGTATAAACTTTTGACCGCCGAACCCCGGATTAACGCTCATGATCATTATAAAGTCAACATCTTCCATTATCCATTCCAGCGAGGATAAAGGGGTTGATGGATTCAGCACCACACCGGCACGCCGGTCAAACTCCTTTATCATATGGATTGTCCGGTTCAAGTGAACGCAGGCTTCTACCTGAACGGAAATCAGATCCGCTCCTGCGTCTGCAAAATCTTTAATATAGCGGTCCGGGTTTTCAATCATCAGGTGGACGTCAACAGGAAGTGATGTTACCCGCCGGACCGCTTCAACCACCAAAGGACCTATGGTGATGTTCGGCACAAAATGACCGTCCATGACGTCCACATGAATCCAGTCCGCACCGGCCGCTTCAACCGATTTGATTTCATCTCCCAGTTTTGAAAAATCAGCCGACAATATGGAGGGTGCAATATATTTTTTCGTCATATTTTTTTACTAGAATAAACTGGGAAAGTGACTAAAGTGAACTAAATCTGCCAAAGTACGGTGGCGGATAAAGTTTGAAGTGCCTAAAGTTAAGGTGTCGCTCCCGCTCCATGTATTTATATAGATATTAGCAGGATTCCATAACTTTAGGCATTTTAGATCACTTCACACTTTCTTAAGTTGTAAAATTTGGGTGTAAATCACGGCTGTTGGCAATATAAAAATCCATGTTCGTTTGCGCTACGTATATAGCTTTGGAGAAAAGATGTCAGGTGTCAGCCCCGCCGCTGGGTGCCTCCACCCAGTTTGATCGAAAAAGAAACTTCAGCAGATCTAGTTTCATACAAGGTGTCAGGGTCGAGAAACTTGAAAAGCTGAAACCTGAAACCTGAAACCTGAACACTGACACCTTAAGATTTAACTCAATAACCAACAATCTTGATTTACACCCGTAAAATTTCTTGTTACAAAAATACAAGGATCACAGTTACGCTTCCAGCATGTTCAGTACTTTGTTTGCTGAGTCGGTAACCACGGTTCCGGGACCGAACACGCCCTTGGCTCCGACCTTGTACAGAAAATTATAATCCGCCGGCGGAATCACGCCACCCACAACAACATTGATATCCTGACCGCCTTTTTCTTTAAGCGCTTCGATAAGTTGTGGAACCAGAGCCTTATGCCCGGCCGCCAGACTCGATATCCCCACAACATGTACATCGTTTTCCAAGGCCATCTGAGCGGCTTCTTCAGGGGTTTGGAACATGGGACCGATATCCACGTCAAACCCGAGGTCCGCAAAGGCGGTTGCGATCACCTTAATCCCCCGGTCATGACCGTCCTGGCCCATTTTTGTCACCAGTATTCTCGGTCTTCGCCCGTGCTTTTCCTGGAATTCTTCGGTTCTTTTGCGAATGGCCATAAATATTTCGCTGTCAGCATACTCCTCTGCATATGCTCCGGATATGCACTGGGTCGTGGCCACATAACGGTTGAAAACCTTTTCCATAGCGTCGGATATTTCTCCGACCGTAGCGCGTGCCCGCACTGCGGGAAGACAGGCTTCCAGCAGGTTCCCGCCGGATTCACAGGCGTTGGTTATGGCTTCCAGAGTCCTCCGGACTTCATTATTATCCCGTTTTGCTTTGATCTCTTTTAATCTTGCGACCTGTTCCTCACGCACGGCTTCGGAAACTTCAAGAAGACCTTCAAGGGGCTTCTCTTCAACCTGATACTTGTTAACGCCCACAATGATGTCTTTGCCCTGGTCAATTCGGGCCTGTTTCCTGGCGGCGGATTCTTCGATTCGCATCTTGGGCATCCCGGTTTCAATGGCTTTGGCCATTCCACCCAGTTCTTCAACCTCATTCATGATCTTTCTGGCCTCATTGATAATGCCGGCGGTCAGTGCCTCAACATAGTAAGATCCTCCCAAAGGATCAATCACATGACAAATCTGGGATTCTTCCCGGACAATAATTTGAGTATTTCTGGCAATCCGGGAGGACAGAGCGGTGGGAAGGCTTACCGCCTCGTCAAAAGAGTTGGTATGCAAAGACTGAGTTCCGCCCAGGGCTGCGGCCAGACACTCAAGAGTGGTTCGGATAATGTTGTTATACGGGTCCTGCTCGGTCAGGCTCCAGCCCGACGTCTGAACATGGGTTCGTAACATCGCAGACTTTGAATTTTTAGGATTGAACCGGCTGATGATTTCATGCCATAGAAAACGGGCAGCTCTTAACATGGCGATTTCCATAAAAAAATTCATCCCGACCCCGAAGAAGAACGATAGACGCGGCGCAAACTGATCGATATCCAGTCCGGCTGCCAGAGCGGCCCTGACATACTCCAGCCCGTCCGCCAGCGTAAATGCGGTTTGCAAAACAGAGTTGGCGCCTGCTTCCATCATATGGTACCCGCTGATACTGACGGTATTATATTTGGGCATGTTTTTGGAGCAGAATCCGATGATATCGGATACGATTCTCATGGAAGGTTCCGGAGGATAGATATAGGTGTTTCGGGTCAGATATTCTTTTAAAATATCGTTCTGGATCGTTCCTCCCAGTTGCTCATGTTTTACGCCCTGTTCTTCGGCCGCCACGATGTAACCGGCCATAATCGGAAGAACCGCACCGTTCATGGTCATGGAAACCGTCATTTTGTCCAGGGGAATCTGGTCGAAAAGGATTTTCATATCCTCAACAGAATCGATGGCAACACCGGCCTTGCCGATATCGCCTACCACCCTGGGATGGTCCGAGTCGTAGCCCCTGTGGGTTGCAAGATCAAACGCCACCGAAAGTCCGGTCTGACCGGCAGCTACGTTCTTTCTGTAAAATTCATTGGATTCTTTGGCTGTGGAAAAACCCGCATACTGGCGGATGGTCCAGGGTCTTCCCGCATACATGGTGGCCATGGGGCCTCGAACATAAGGTGCAAACCCCGGCAGGGTGTTCATATGCTCCATGCCCTCAAGGTCTTCTGCGGTGTACAGGGGTTTTACCAATATGCCTTCATCCGTTTCCCAGTTGAGAGACACAAGCGGTTTTCCTCTCAGTTGTTTGGTGGCGAGCTCTTTCCATTCTTGTATACCAGGATTTTTAGACATGGCATCCTCCTTTGGATCGTTAGATTATCTTTCGCAAAGTTCAACCAAAATGCCGTTCGTGGCTTTAGGGTGCAAAAAAGCGATTTTTGCGCCCCCGGCACCCATTCTGGGTTTTTCGTCAATCAGCCGAATTCCTTTTTCTTTTAATTCTGCCAGAGCTGCTTCAACATTTTCCACTCGAAAGGCAACGTGATGAATTCCCGGGCCCTTTTTTTCCAGGAATTTGGCGATGGGGCCATCCGGAGCGGTAGATTCAAGAAGCTCCACTTCACTTTCTCCCACGGGGAAAAAAGCCGTGGTCACTTTCTGTTCTTCAACGGTTTCGGAGCCTTCAAATTTAAGTCCGAGCGCATCCGTCCAGAAATTTTTGCCGTCTTCGATACTGTTCACTGCTATGCCGAGATGGTCTATTTTTAATAATTTCATAAGAACCTCCTTTATAATTGAAAATTAAATATTTGGTAACAGTTCAGTTCGTTAGAACAAATCAATTTCAAAATTTTTCCATGACCCGTTTAAATCCGGGCATGGCATTTATTATGGTTTCATCGGCGACACAAAAGGCAATTCTAAAATGACCGGGTCCGCCAAAACCGCTGCCCGGGACAGTAAGGATCAATTCCTCCTGAAGCGCCCGTACAAATTCTACATCATCCGGCACCGGTGTTTTGGGGAAAAGGTAAAACGCACCTGCCGGTGTAAAGAAATCGTATCCGAATTCCGACAACCCGTTGCACAGCAGTTTTCTTTTCCGGGCATACGCTGAAATATCCACACTCGCCCCTTGAACTGATGCGACAACCCGCTGCATCAGAGCCGGAGCATTCACAAACCCCAGAATCCTGTTGGCCAGTGCCATACCGGCGATGAGATCTTTTTTATAAGAAGCTTCGGGGTTAACCGCCAAATAACCGATACGTTCCCCGGG
Source organism: uncultured Desulfobacteraceae bacterium (assembly GCA_964410925.1). Classification (GTDB taxonomy): domain Bacteria; phylum Desulfobacterota; class Desulfobacteria; order Desulfobacterales; family UBA11574; genus S5133MH16. The sequence continues at coordinate 1,512 of CAYPIW010000002.1, read as the reverse complement.
AATGGAAATATCCTTTGAATATGAGGTCGCAATGATGCTTTCGGGGTAGCTTTGAAAAATGCCGGGCACCTTTTGTCCATCGTAAACGATCTTGCGATAGGGTTCATCCGCGATAAGATATAGAGTCCGGTTCAGTTCTTTTCCCTTTTCATTTAAGAGGGTTCCGAGTTCTTTAATATTCTGTTTTGAATATACCTGACCCGTGGGATTGTTCGGGGAATTGATCAGAACGGCCCGGGTTTTTTGAGTTATCGCATGGGAAACGGCGTCAATGTCCAGATTAAAATCCATTTTTGTGGATACGGTTTTAAGGCTTCCGCCATGGTTATCCACATAATACCTGTATTCAACGAAGAAAGGAGCCGGGGTGATTACCTCATCACCGGGATCCAGGATTGCTTTGAAAATGACGTTCAGAGCACCGGATGCTCCGCAGGTCATGATCACCTCATTTTCGGAAACCTGCACCTTTTGTTCGTCGCAGAGACAATCCGCCACAGACTTGCGAACATGCAGATATCCGGTATTGGGCATATATGCATGAACCCCCGGATCCGAAGACTCTGCGGCATGCTTGAGAGCCACCCTGAATTTTTCGGGAGGCTCCAGATTCGGGTTTCCCAGGCTGAAATCATACACGTTTTCAGCGCCATGTTCAGCCTTAAGGCGGGCGCCCTCTTCAAACATTCTTCGTATCCAGGAAGATCCGGATATAATGGTCTGGATATGCTTTGCTATGGTCATTTGACTGCCTTAATTTTGAGCAAGATCGTAACGAAGATATATATATTTATTAAGGTATGGCTTGCAAGTTCTTTCTGTAAAAATTTATGGCAACGCTTAAACTTGACGGCTTGGTAAAAAGTCGTCACTCCGGTAGATCCCGGATCGAGTCCGGGAGGAGTCCAGATGCTCTGCAACAACTTGAAAAGACGGGAATCCGGCTTTCGCCGGAATGACAAAAAACGGTATTTTGGGACTTTTTGCGAGACGCTTCAATTTGAGCCTTATCTTGCAGTCCTTTCAGTCTGCCCGTTCCACCGATTTTACTTCCGGGATTTCCTTTTTTAAATATCTTTCAATTCCGTTCTTAAGGGTCATCTGGGACATGGGACATCCGGAACATGCTCCCTGCAGCCTGACTGTGACCACGCCGTCTACCACATCGACAAACTCCACATCACCCCCATCTGCCTGAAGCATGGGCCTGATTTTGTCTATTACCGCCTGAATTTTTTCTCTCATGATACCCTCCTTTTTTATATTGAAACCCTCGTACGTTGTGCCAAGACAGAGTTCTCTGGTCCTGCCTGAAGAATTTCTGCAAGAGTTTGAAGTGAACTAAAGTTTAAAGTGAGCTAAAGTCCGCCCTGGTGCGACTTGTACATATATGTTGATATCGGCTATAACTCATTGAAAACCTGCATTTATATATATAGTGTTGGTGATCGGTCTGGGCCAGGGTTAAGGGATTCTGTCAATTATATAAAATCACCCAATTATATAAAATCA
>CAYPIW010000001.1:0-5054 GCA_964410925.1 uncultured Desulfobacteraceae bacterium | reverse complement strand
TCTGAGGGAAATTTTTTATTAAACAATGAGAAGACAATATCAGCAACCCATTCCGGCTTTTTAACGGTATCACAATTGATTACCAGATCGAATTCCCGGGTTGAAGCTTTTTCAAGATTATAAACCTCTTTATAAAAATAACTTTGTTTTAAATTAAGTTCTTCCAACTTCCTTTGAATTTCTTGCTCACCAACGTTGAGTATCGTGGCCCAACGCCGGGTCCGAAATTCTTTTGAACAAACCAACCTGACAGCCAGTACCCGATCACGAGGCAATACAAGGTGTGTTCCCCAACCAATAAAAATCGTAGGTCCTAAACCTGCAATAGCAAACATTGTAGCGAACAGATGTCTGTTATATTCATTGTCAGGGAAAGGTTTTTCATTGAAAAGGCGTAATAAGTATTCACTTATTCTTCCCGGATACCGTCTATCAAAAGAAGCAGTTGTTATATTACTCAATTTTATTTCGTTGGTGATATGCTCCAATATCTGTCGATCGACGACTCGATAGCCGATTTTCTTTGCCAAAATATCTGCGATCTCAACCGCTCCGACACCAATTATACGGGAAAAACAAATGGTTGGAAATAATTTTGATGGCAGAATGTCCTGGGTTCCTGTTTTTGGGTAGTCTTTATCCCACTCGCGTACATAGTGATCTGTCAATTCAGCGGTACTCGGTTTTTTATGCGCATAAAGTCCTGGAACGTATTCAATGTTATTCATATGATTGCCCATGGCGATCCTCCCTGCTCTTATATTTTGTTTTCTGTGCCGTACGGCAATAAAATCAACTTATTGAAGAAGCAAAAATTGTACCATGTGAGAATGGACGGTTAAAACTTTTTAATTGTTTGATTTAAAAGCGTATTATTAGTTTTAGAGATGCTTCATTAAAAATATGGGGAATAGATATGTCAGTATTTTTTACAGAGTGTAAAGGACCTTACGCGTGTAAATCAATAATCTTGTATGCTAAGATTGCCATGGCTATTTGGTTTCAGGTGTCAATATAAAGGTTTCAGGTGTCAGCCCCGCCGCTGGGTGCTTCCACCCAGTTTGAACGAAAAAGAAACTTCAGCAGATCTAGTTTCATACAAGGTTTCAGGTGTCAGAGGAAATCCAGGCTGAGGGAACAATTCATCAGTTACGCTATACAATGCCGTTTCCTCAGCTTAGATCACTTTACACTTGTTCATTGCATTATCCAGATATCACTCTGATTTTAAGCTATAAATTTGATACTCCCCAAAATCCGTTATAACCAGAATTTTTCTTTTACAATTTGTAAAAATACCTGACAGGCAGGGACATCATTTCATTAGAAAAACCATTCAGGCATACAACTTAATTTCTAATATTTACTATCTGTTAGAAGATCTCAATGATTCTTTTTAGTTATGGCACAACTGTTGCTTTAGTATTGATCAACGCGTAAAAGCGTAAAAAGTCATTTTGTAAGCGATATTGAGTGAGTTTCTTAAAAAGGATCAAATTAACCCCCACCCACGCCGCCTTTCGCCTTGAAAAACGGGCGGGTGATATCTGACGTTGCGAAACCTTGCCTGTCAAGCCCGACCGGCATTCTTTTGAGGCGCAGCCGATGGCGGACGGTCAAGGCGAGGCGGCCTGGGGCACAAGCGGTTAGGGTTTGGGTGAAAAAGGGAGGTTCAGTGATGGAAAATCAGAATCAAAAGAAAATATTAGTAGCGGTTGACGGATCTGAAGATGCCTTATGCGCGGTGCGGTATATCAGCAGGCTGGCCCCGTTTCATAAAATGAAGATCGTTCTGTTTAATGTTTTCAGCAGCATACCGGAGTCCTATCGGGATCTTGCTAAAGATCCTCTTTTTGCTCAATCTGCCAGGGAGGTCGAAGCCTGGGAGATGCAAAAAAGAAAAGTGATTCAGGAATACATGGATAAGGCGCAACAGATCCTTCTCCGTTCTGGCGTTCCACAGGATGCGGTGACCATAAATATCCATAATAGAAAAAAAGGAATTGCACGAGATATCATACAGGAAGCCAAAGAGGGGTACAGTTGCGTAGTGGTCGGGCGAAAAGGCATGAGCACTTATAAAGAGATTGTTATGGGGAGCGTGGCTACAAAAATCGCTGAGAAACTGTCTTTCCTTCCGGTTTTGATGATCGGCAGAATTCCACTTGATGAAAAAATTCTGATACCCCTCGACAGCTCAGAGAATGCCATGCGCGCTGTAGAGTATGTGGCAACAACACTGGGTGGGTTCGATTTCAACATTACCTTGCTCCATGTCATTCGAGGGGTCAGGTATTTTCAGGCAGAAATCCCAGACCTTTTTTTACCCAAAATTCAGCTTGAAGCTGCTGAAAAAGAGATGAGTTCCGTATTTGACAAAGCAAAACGTTGTTTGACAGATGCAGGATTCAAATCAGATCAAATATCCACCAAAATAATTTCAGACGCGTATAGTCGCGCAGAAGCTATTGTCAAAGAAGCCAGAGAAGGAGATTACGGAACCATCGTTTTAGGCAGAAGAGGGTTATCCAGGGTGGAAGAATTTTTTATGGGAAGGGTCAGCAAGAAGGTAATTCAGACGATTAGAAATAGAGCGGTATGGGTGGTAACTTAGGCGATGGGTTGTAAATTTTGTTGATCACGAAAGTCGTGGTCTGAAAGGAGGCAACTTCTATGATAGAAGGAATTAAAATCCTGCTTGTGGATGACGAAAAATATTTTTTGGAATCCCTGACAAAGCGTCTGAAAAGGAGAAAGCAAAATGTCAAGACCGCCGAAAGCGGCCCTGAGGCATTGGCACAGATGGAAAACGAGTCATTTGATGTGGTAATCCTCGATGTCAAGATGCCGGAGATGGATGGGATTGAAGTCCTGCAGAAGATAAAACGCGGGTTTCCCGATACCGAAGTCATCATGCTTACGGGCCATGCCACGATAGAATCCGGGCTTGAGGGCGTCCGTTTCGGAGCCTTTGATTACCTGATGAAGCCCACCGACATTGAAATTCTTATGGCCAAACTGGAAGCGGCATACGAACATAAGACCCAGAGAGAACTTAAAATTCAAGATGCTGAATTTGAACGCGATCGGGGATTGATCATCGAAGAGATAACTCTGAAAGACGTAATAAAACGAGATATTCCGAATGTTTATGTAGACACCTCACTTGCCGATGCGGTGCGGACTTTCAAGAAAAAACCGGGCGCTCCGGTTGCAGAACAGCTCTATGTAATTAATGATTCAGAGGAGCTTGTTGGAAAAGTGAGACGCAAGCATATCCTCAGGGCAGTGATCCCCATATTTCAAAAGGAAAAAATTATCACCGGAGATGATCTGACCTGGGATGAGTTTCTCAATAAAGGAACCGGCCCTGCGGCCACGATGCCGGTGGGCGAAATTATGGACAGGGAAGTAAAATCTTTGGGCGCTGATGCACAAATTTTGGAGACGGTGAAATTTATGATCGATAACAATTTGGCCCTGCTTCCGGTTGTTGAAAGGAAAAAACTACTTGGAACCGTTCGGATCTATGATCTCCTGTTAGTAATCAACGACATTATGGCCGAAGCGCTGTAACCACACGCTTAAGATAACGCCTAAAGGAGGTAACCCATGGCTGTCATAACCATTTTTGGATTATATGCTTCAAAAAGAAGGGGGTTCGGTAAGGCCCTTGCCAGGAAATTGAACTACGACTACGCGGACCGGGAAATCATTCGGGAGCTGGCCCGTCGCGCGAATATATCTGAAGAATATGTGGAATCTTATGAAGATGGTCGATACACGGGACTGATGGAGATTCTTTCCAAAACCGTCAGTATGAGTTTCATCAAAAGGCTTATCGGTGACAGAGCAGGGTATATAGATTCCAGGATATACTTTAAACTCCTGGAAGAGATCGTCATTTCCCTTGCCAAAAGGGACAATATTGTTATTGTTGGACGAGGAAGCCATTGTATCCTTCAGGGATATGAAAACGTATACTGTATAAGGATCAGGTGTGAATGGGAAGACAGGGTCAAAACCGCTCGTAAATTATTAGCCTCTCGAGGTTGCGATGTTGAAAAATATATTCTTGAACAGGATAAAAAGGAAAAAAAGTTCATGGAGTATTTTTACAACGTCGACTGGTTAGACCCTTCACTGTTCAACCTGGAGATAAACCTGAGCAACGTGAGCAGAGAGGAAGCCATACAACAGGTCATTGATCTGATTTCAGCCAAAAAACATGTTGCATGACGGTGTATTGTTTATTTCATCAGAATGGAAGAATGGATGTTGGGCGAAGCTCCCTAAACTCTATGGGTCACCTCGTTTCCCCCTGACACCTGAACCCTGACACCCGACACCTGACACCTGAACCCTGACACCTGACACCTGACACCTGACAAAAGATCACTGTTTCCCAACGGCCTTGATTTACACCCCTTCACATCTTTACATGCTGTAAAAAATCCTGACATTCATCTTTTTGCAAATAAGTTTTCCAATGCGGTTCTCTAATATATTAACTCATATTATCAATTGGTTATAATAATTTTTTTTAGAAACCCTGATTGGCATAGGTATTGCTTTTGAATTTATACAAAACACAGCCGCCGAATCCTTAAAATCTGACCCCGATCAATCGAAACCCAACAAGGGGTAAAAGGGAAAACGGGCGAAACCATTTATCATCAAAAAAGACGACGGGTGGAAAAAGAATTCAAAATATTAGTAGCCGACCGGAATCAGCATGTCCGAGAATTTCTAAAGCGCGAATTGATGGCAGAGGGGTACAGGGTTCGGCTGGCAAAAAACGTCCAGGAAGTTATTAATAAGGTATATCATACCCAAACCCTGGATCTTTTAATCCTGGACCCGGACCTGCCCGGTACCGACAAATTGGCCTTATTAAAGAAGCTGCAAAATCGGATTCCGGCTCTGCCGGTGGTGGTGCATACCTATCTTGCAGATTATACCGATATTACCAACGAATTGAGTAAACTTTCTTTTGTGGAAAAGAGCGGCAACAGTGTTGAAAACCTTAAAAAGGTGGTCCATGAAATCCTGAG